>JAISET010000256.1 GCA_031264015.1 Deltaproteobacteria bacterium
TGTTCATTTTAAAGACATTTAACTACTGTATCTTGTGTTTCCCCTTGATTAAAGTCACTATATATAGTACTGAATTTGGCCCTAAGAAAAAAATAGGGACTTTTTACCGGTTGATCAAATATAGAGGTCGAAAAAAATCGCGCCCCGACAAAAATCAGCCGGGTCCGTCGCAGCCTCCGGGCTTGATTTGGGGCCATGTCGGACAAAGTTTATGGATGTTTTATTAAGTTGACAAATAAGAATTGTTATTTTTAGTCCTAAATATTTCTTTCTCAAAATTTTATATGCGTTTATCAATTCATTAACATCTATGTTGGCTTATTTTTGAAATTGTATCACCTGTCGAGTGGATAATCACCTCTTTTCGCCGCCGAGGTTTTTTCAACAAAATTTAGGAAACCGGGCCGACTTTGGTATAATGTCGACTTCACGCTTGCAAAAAAACACACGGGCGCCGTATTTGTCCCCAATCAATCCCCTCACCTTTTTCGGAGGAACAGCAGATCATGAAAGCCTTTAAAATTCTAGCCGCCGTCTTTCTGGCGGCGATTATGTTCTCCTCGGCAGCCGAGGCCCAGATCAAGGTCGGGGTCTATCTGCCCCTGACCGGCCAGAACGCCTTCGGCGGGCAGCTGGAGCTCGACGGCATCAACCTGGCCGCGGGTCTCCAGCCCACGGTCCTGGGCCAGGAGGTCCAGCTGGTCGTCATGGACAACAAGTCCGACAAAATCGAAGCCGCCAACACCGTCCGCCGCCTCATCGAGAGCGACAACGTCGTGGCCATCATCGGCACCTACGGCTCCTCCCTGGCCCTGGCCGGCGGCGAGGTGGCCGAGGTCTCCAAGGTCCCCGTCGTGGGCACCAGCTGCACCAACCCCCTGGTCACCTCCGGCAAGACCTACTATTTCAGGGCCTGCTTCATCGACCCCTACCAGGGGGCCGGCGCGGCCACCTACGCCTTCGAGAGCCTGGGCGCCAAGAAGGCCGCCCTTCTGACCGACGTCTCCAACGACTACGCCGTCGGCCTGGGCGCCTTCTTTAGAAGGGCCTTCACCGACCTGGGCGGCGAGATCGTGGCCGAGCTGAACTACAACTCCGGCGACCAGGACTTCACGGCCCAGCTGACCGAGATCGTCTCCAAGAACCCCGACGTCATGTTCATGCCCGCCTACTTCGCCGAGGGCGGCATCATCATGAAGCAGGCCAGGGAGCTGGGGGCCGCCTTCAGGATCATGGGCGGCGACGCCATGGACAACCCCGACACCGTGAAGATCGCGGGCGAGGCCGCCGAGGGCTTCATCCACACCTCCTTCCCCTACGATCCCGGCATGCCCAACATGAACGCCGAGGCCAGGGCCTTCACCGACGCCTGGAACGCGGCCAACCCCGACAACTCCCCCAACGTCAACGCCGCCCTGGGCTACACCTCGTACATCATGATCCTCGACGCCATCACCAGGGCGGGCGAGGCCACCTCCGCCGGCATCACCGAGGCCCTGAACGCCACCAAGGACCTGGCCACCCCCCTGGGCCTTCTGACCCTGGACGCCGACCACAACCCCCAGATGCCCGTCGGCATCATCGAGATCAAGGGAGGCGAGAGGGTCTACCTGGGCGAGGTCCAGCCCAAGTAGCCCGCTTCCGGGAAAGCCGGACGGGGCCCGCTTGAACGGGCCGCGGCTTTCCCCCGCTTGCAATTGGTCCGAGCCTTATCTATGATCTCGACGTCCCCCCGGGAACCCGTCCCGGGGCGGAAGTCGGGGTCGGACTTGTCCGCCGTCCGCCTGGTTTTCCCCCGGGGCCCTCCTCCGGGAGGCCCGCGGCCGCCGGACGACGAGGCCGCCCGTCGGCACTCTGTCAAACAAGCAAACCACCCATCGGCCAAACTGCCGGACTGACGTCGCTCCGACATACAAACAGTCGACATATTTATGTTTGTCGTCAGACGACTAACGCGGATTATGTCGATTGCGTTAAAAAGCGGGTTTTTGTTTTGTCTTTCGAACTCTTCGTCCAGAACGTCTTCAACTCCATGACCGTCGGGTCTCTCTACGCCCTGATAGCCATCGGCTACACCATGGTCTACGGGATCCTGAGGTTCATCAACTTCGCCCACGGCGACGTCTTCATGGTCGGCGCCTACCTGATCTTCTTCGCCGAGATGCTGGTCCCCTGGCCGGTGGCCGCCCTGATCGCCATAGCGGGGGCGAGCCTTCTGGGCATCCTGGTGGACCAGACGGCCTACAGGCCCCTGCGCGAGGCGCCTCGGATCTCGGCCCTGATCAGCGCCATCGGCGTCTCGTTTCTGTTGGAGAACCTGGCCGTGGTCGTCTTCACCGGCCTGCCCCGCCCCGCCGTCCAGCCCGCCTGGATGGTCAGGCCCATCGCGGTGGGCGGCCTGCGCGTCCTGCCGCTGACCTTCCTCGTGCCCCTGGTCACGGCCGCGCTGGTCATGGGTCTTTTGTACGTCGTCTACCGCACCAGGCCCGGCCTGGCCATGCGGGCCATCTCCAGGGACATCGAGACCACCAGGATGATGGGCGTCTCGATCAACCGCATCATCGCCTTGACCTTCGGGCTGGGCTCGGCCCTGGCCGCGGCCGCCGGCATCATGTGGGCCATGCGCTACCCCCAGATCCACCCCTACATGGGCGTCTTCCCGGGCTTCAAGGCCTTCATCGCCGCCGTGGTCGGGGGCATCGGGTCCATCAGGGGGGCCGTCTTGGGCGGGCTGCTTCTGGGCACGGTCGAGGTCATGGCCATCGCCTTCAACCCGACCCTCTCGGGCTACAGGGACGCCTTCGCCTTCGTTTTACTCATCGTCATCCTCATCTTCATGCCCACCGGCCTTCTGGGTGAGAAAAACAAGGACAAAATATGAGCGCCCCCCTCGCCGCGCCAGCCGCGGGACCCGCCGCGGGGAAGCCTCTGCGCGACGGCCTGTGCACCGTCGGGCTCCTCCTGGCGGGGTCCTTTCTTTTGCGCTGGGCCTCGGGCAGCCTCAACGGCTATCAGATCCAGCTTTTAAACCTCATCGCCATCAACGCCATCCTGGCCCTGAGCCTGAACTTCATCTACGGCTTCAGCGGCATGTTCTCCCTGGGGCACGCGGGCTTCATGGCCGTGGGCGCCTACGTCAGCGCCCTGTGCATCCTGACCCCGGCCCAGAAGGCGACCATCTGGTTTCTGGAGCCCATCGTCGCCCCCCTGGCCACGCTGCAGACCTCGTTCTTCGCCTCGGTCATGCTGGGGGGCCTGGTGGCGGCCCTGTTTAGTCTTTTGATCGCCGCGCCCGTGCTGCGCCTGGGCGGCGACTATCTCGGGATAGCCACTTTGGGCTTCGCCGAGATCATCCGGGTCTTGCTCACCAACCTGGTGCCCGTCACCAACGGGGCCATCGGGCTCAGGGGCATCCCCTCCCACGCCAACCTCTTTTGGAACTACGCCTGGCTGGTCATCACCCTCTACGTCATCCTGAGCATCCTAAAAAGCAACTTCGGGAACGTCCTGAAATCCATCCGCGACGACGACATAGCCGCCAAGACCATGGGCATCAACACGACCTCCTACCGCACCATGGCCTTCTGCGTGGGGGGCTTCTTCGCGGGCGTCGGCGGGGCCCTGATGGGCTCCCTGATCACCACCATCGAGCCCAAGATGTTCAACTTCCAGCTGACCTTCAACATCCTCCTGATAGTGGTCGCCGGGGGGCTGGGCTCGGTCACCGGCAGCGTGGTCGGCAGCGCCGTCATCACGCTGCTGCTGGAGGGGCTGCGCATAGTCGAGTACCCCTTCAACATCGACCTCGACCTGGGCCTCTTCCGGGTCGGCCCCGTTCACGTCCCCGGCGTCCCGGGCATGCGCATGGTCATCTTCGCCCTGGTCCTGATGTTCATCATCATCTTCCGACGACAGGGGCTGATCGGCACGCGGGAGCTCTCCTGGCGGGCCTTGTTCGCCCTCCCCTCCAAAATCAGGGGGCTCGTCGGCCGCAAGGACCCCGGCGCCGGGGCCGGCGGGTGACCGCCGGGCCGCCCCGTCATAAGCCCGCTCGCGCGCCCGGGTTTTTCCAGTTTAAAGATTAAGCCGCGGGGAGGTTTTCGGGCGGCGGCGGCGGCTTTTTGACCGGGCCGGCCGGCTGGTTTTTCGTAATTTGTTTAAATTGTCCCATTGTCTCGCCGCCTCGTTGTTTTGTCGTCCTGACGGGCTTTTCCCCCGGCCGCCAACAGCCGGGGACCAACTGGTGCTTTTATGGAGATAAACGGGGTCACCATGCGTTTCGGCGGGGTGACGGCCATCGACGACCTGACCATATCCGTTCCCAAAGGGGGGATCACGGGCCTCATCGGGCCCAACGGGGCGGGGAAGACGACCGTCTTCAACGTCATCACGGGATTCTACAAGCCCCAGAAGGGCGAGGTCGTCTTCGAGGGGCGCAGGCTCGACGGGATGCCCTCGCATCTGATCTGCAGGCTGGGCGTGGCCAGGACCTTCCAGAACATCCGCCTCTTCGAGCAGGGGACGGTTCTCGAGAACGTCATGGTCGGCTGCCACGTGCGCAGGTCCTGCCAATGGTGGATGGCCCCGCTGGCCCTGCCGGGATTTTTCAAGGAGGAGCGCCGGATTCGGAACAAGTCCCTCGACCTGCTGGACAAGCTCAACCTCGCCTCCATCGCGGGCCACAAGGCCTCCAGCCTCCCGTACGGGGCCCAGAGACGCCTGGAGATCGCCAGGGCCCTGGCCACCGAGCCCGCCTTCCTGCTGCTGGACGAGCCCGCCGCCGGCATGAACCCCCAGGAGAGCTCCGATTTGATGAGCTTCATCAAAAAGATCCGCGACGAGTTCGACCTCTCCATCTTTTTGATCGAGCACGACATGAAGGTGGTCATGGGCGTCTGCTCGCAGATCTGGGTCATGGAGTACGGCCGCCTGATCGCCCGGGGCTCCCCCGCCGAGATCAAGTCCGACCCCAAGGTCATCGCCGCCTACCTGGGCGCCCAGGAGTGACCGACGGAAAGCGGCTTTCACTTGCATTTTATCCGCCTGCTCCCCGCCTCCAAATGCCGCGGGGCGTTTTTCCCGGCCCCGCCACTTTAGGAACGCAACAACATGCTCGAACTCATCGACCTGCACGTCCGCTACGGCGGGATCCACGCGGTCCAGGGAATCAGCCTCCGCGTCAGGCCGGGGGAGATAGTCACCCTCATCGGGGCCAACGGGGCCGGCAAGTCCAGCACCGTCAGGGCCGTGGCCGGGCTGGTCAGGGGGGGCCTGGGGGGCAGGATCCTCCACACCCCCCCGGGCGGGGAGACCGTCAGCCTGGCGGGCCTCCCCCCGGAGAAGATCGTGGCCCGGGGCCTGGCCCTCTGCCCCGAGGGGCGCCGCATCCTCCCGCATCTGACCGTGGCCGAGAACCTGGAGCTGGGCGCCTACAGCCGCTCGGACAGGAAGGCCGTCGCCGGCGACAAGGAGCTGGTCTACGCCCTCTTCCCCCTCCTGAAGGAACGGCACTGGCAGCCGGGCGGCACCCTCTCGGGCGGCGAGCAGCAGATGCTGGCCGTGGGCCGGGCCCTGATGAGCAGGCCGGACCTTTTGATGCTTGACGAGCCCTCCCTGGGCCTCGCCCCCATCCTGGTGCGGGAGATCTTCCAGATCATCAGGCGCATCAACCAGGAGGAGGGCCGGACGATACTTTTAATCGAGCAGAACGCCCACGCCGCCCTCTCCATCGCCCACCAGGCCTACATCCTCGAGGTCGGCAACATCGTGCTGTCCGGGCCCGGCAGGGAGCTCCTCCACGACCCCAAGGTCAAGGAGGCCTACCTGGGCGGCTAGAGCCGGTTTGCCATAAGCCCGCGTAAATTATTGTCAAATATCCGCCGGGAGTTCCGGGGCCCCGGCGGTTTTTTTTTGGCGCCCTCTTCCCCCGGCCCGACTCCCTCGGACAAGACGCCCCCCGGCCGGACGGCCCGGTTTCATCGTCCGGGCTCGTCACGCAAATCCGTCTAATCACTAATTAAAATTACAAAACCGGGCGGCTTCGATGGCCGCGGCGTTTTTTTTACCCGGTTTCCGGCAGGCTCGGCGTCCGCGCGAGGCGCGCCGAACCGTTCCATGCGACGGCGTCGTTTCCCGCCGCCTCCCGCCCGAACCGCCCGACCGGGCGACTCCCCGCCTCGCCAGCCGGCTTCGAAAGCCGCTTTCCGCCGCCCCCGGCCTCATGCCTCCCCCGGCTCCGGCGCCCCCCGGCCGGCCCTGGGACAATCGCCAAACTTTTTTGACTGCTTTTCGCCGGCCGCCGCCCCGTCTTTTCGGGGGGCGGGGCCGGACCTCCGGGGGCCGGTGTTTGCAGACAACCCCGCGTGTTTTCTACAAAATAAAAAACGACCTCCGATTTGACACAAACCCCTTTTAATCTTCGGTAATTATGAATTTTTTGTCAAATAGTTTATAAATCAACATGCATAATTAATGTTTAGCCGTATAAACCTTTCCAGTTGCAACATTTCTCTCTTATTTTTATTGTCGTTTTTTCAACCTGATTGTATAATGGGGGCGCGCCAAGCATGAGCCAGGTCCTGTCTCGCGCCTGTCCGCCTCGGTCTAAATATCTCGGCAGCTTAGAAAACGTTGGTTCCCGCCCTTTCCCGCCCCGGGGCCGGGGGGTGTTTTTCGGCCGTCCTGGTTTTTTTTATCCGGCGGGCGGGGCCCCGGTCCTGTTTCCTTGACGCCGCCCGTCCGGCGACGCCGTTTGTTTGACGCCGTTTTCCATCGTCTTGTCAGTCCGCTTTCTTTCGACCTTATTCCTTTCCTCCCGCCGCGGGCGGGGGGGAGTCGGGTTCGTCCGCGGGGCCGCCAAACGAGCCGTCCTGCGAAAAACCGGCGTCAGACGCCTGCTTTTCGCAGTCCGGCCGACCCGGCGGGCCCGTCATATTTTTGTCGCCACCAACTTTCGCCAGAGGGTCCCGCCAGCCCGCGCGAGGAAGGGCGGGAACGGGGGCCCGGGAGCGGGAGAACAGAAAGGAGCGCGCAGATGCCACCGGTAATGTATTTTTTTCTAGCCCTGGCGGTTTTGATCGTCGGCTACGCCGTCTACGGACGGGTGGTCGAGAAACTCTTCCGGCCGAACTTCGCCAGGCCGACCCCGGCCGAGACTATGGCCGACGGGGTCGACTACGTCAAACTCCCCACCTGGAAGCTGTTTTTAATCCAGCTCCTCAACATAGCCGGCGTCGGCCCGGTCTTCGGGCCGATCCTGGGGGCTCTCTACGGCCCCTCGGCCCTGCTGTGGATCGTCTTCGGCTCCCTGTTCGCGGGCGCCGTGCACGACTACTTTTCCGGGATGCTCAGCCTCAGGTATAACGGCAAGTCCATCCCCGACGTGGTCGGCTTCACCCTCGGCAACGGCTTCAAGCAGTTCATGAGGGTCTTTTCCCTGGTCCTGCTGGTCCTGGTCGGAGTGGTCTTCGTCTCCGCCCCGGCCGGAATCTTAACCGGTCTCACCGCCCCCAAGTGGGCCTTCGCCGGCATGGGCTTCTGGCTGACCGTGATCTTCATCTATTACTTCCTGGCCACCATCCTGCCCATCGACGTCATCATCGCCAAGATCTACCCCCTGTTCGCCGCCGTTCTGCTGATCATGGCCTTCGGCGTGGCCGGCGGGCTGATCTTCAAGGGCTACGGCTTCTTCAACTGGCCCGAGATCCAGGCGGGAGGCTCCGTCTTCAGCAACGTCCATCCCAAGGGCCTGCCCATCTGGCCCCTCATGTTCATCACCATCGCCTGCGGGGCCCTCTCCGGCTTCCACGCCACCCAGTCGCCCCTGATGGCCCGCTGCATGGCCACGGAGAAGTCCGGCCGCCTGGTGTTCTACGGCGCGATGGTCGCCGAGGGCGTCATCGGCCTGGTCTGGGCGACGGCCGGCATGTCCTTCTACGAGAGCGCCGACGCCCTGAACGCCGTCATCTCCATGCCCGGCGGCGCCGGCAACGTGGTCAATGAAGTCTCCATGACTCTTCTGGGCCCGGTCGGCGGCGTCCTGGCCATCCTGGGCGTGGTCGTGCTGCCCATCTCCTCCGGCGACACGGCCTTCAGGGCCGCCAGGCTTCTGGTCGCCGACTTCACCCGCGTCCCCCAGGCCAAAATCCCGGCCAGGCTCATGATCGCCGTGCCCCTGTTCGTCATCGGCGTCATCCTGGCCCAGGTGGACTTCAGTATCATCTGGCGCTATTTCGGCTGGTCCAACCAGACGCTGGCCACCGTGGTCCTCTGGGCGGCCGCGGCCTACATGGTCAAGAGGGGCGGCTGCCACTGGCTGGTGACCATCCCCGCCGTCTTCATGACCGCCACCACCGTCTCCTACATCATGGGCGCCCCCGAGGGCTTCAAGATCCCCTGGAACATCTCCTACTGGATCGGCATCGCCGCCGCCGCCGCCGCCTTCGTCTGGTTCATGCTCAGCCTGGGCCGTTTCAAAGCCGGCATCCCCCTGGAGCTGGCCGTCGAGAAGCCGTCCGAGGCCTGACAGTCGCCGCGACCCCCTCCCCCCGCCCCCGGGCGGCGGGGCGGGGGCGGGCCCGAAAACGAAAACGGCTCGGGGACAGGCCCCGGGCCATTTTTTTTTCTTTCGACGCGCGGCGTTTTTTTGGACCGGCCGCATCCGTCCGGAACGACGGGTCCGGGGCCGCGGCGGGGGAGTCCTCCCCCGGCGGCCGCCCGGCCGGCCGAGGCGGGGGCGCGCGGGAGGAAACCGGCGGCGCGCCGCCTGCCTCGGCAAAAAAAATATCGAGCCTCGCCCTGCCCCCGTCGCGGGCCGGCGAATGAAATATACAGGGGGACCAAACGTTTAAATATGACCGCAGGATTCTCAACGCCCGGGAGCCAAAAGGCGCGGACCGGCCCCGCCGGGGCCGCTAATAAAGCTTGAACGGCCCGGTCAGTTCGTTAAAGGCCGCGGCCTCCGCCTCGAATCCGGCGCACAAGTCTTTGGCGCTCCCGCCGTCCCTGAGCGCCTCGAAAATGCCCTTGCGGCCCATGATCAGATCGAAGGGACGGCGCTCGCGCTCGTACTCGTAGGGGGGGGCCTTGTGCTCGACGGCCCCCGGCCAGCGTCTGAACATGATCTCCAGGATGGTGAGGGACGTCAAAAGCGGCTTGAAGGCCCTGTCCAGGGGAAAGAGCTCCAGGCCGCCGCACAACTGTCCGGCCCACTTGTTGAAGGTGGGCTCGAACCAGGCCTTCCTAAAGGCCAGGCCGGGCAGGTCCCTGGACAGAAGATCCTTGTACAGGACCTCCGCCTCGACGAAGGGCGCCCCGACCAGATGGAAGGGCCTGGTGGTCCCGCGCCCCTCGGAGACGTTGGTGCCCTCCCAGATCACCTGCCCCGGGTAGAGCCAGGCCGTCTCCGGCGAGGGCATGTTGGGGGAGGGCGGCACCCAGGGGAGGCCCGTCTCGGGATGATACATGTCGCGGCTCCAGCCGGAGACCGGCCGGACCTCCAGCTCCGGGGGCTCGGGGAGGCGGCTTTTGACGAGCATGGCCAGCTCCCCCATGGTCAGGCCGTGCCGCAGGGGGACCGGGTGCAGCCCGACGAAGGAGGCGCAGTCCGCGTCCAATATGTTGCCCTCGACCTCGACCCCGCCTATGGGGTTGGGGCGGTCCAGCACGGTCACCCCGACCCCGCACCGGCCCGCGGCCTCCATGACCAGGCTCAAAGTCTGGGCGAAGGTGTAGACCCTGGTGCCCGCGTCCACCAGGTCGACGTAGATCGTCCCCAGGCCCTCGAGCATCGCGGGCGTCGGCTTTCTGGCCTCCCCGTAGAGGCTGTAGACAGGGCGGCCCAGGGCGTCGGTCAGATGCCCCGACTCGACCATGTTGTCCTGCTTCTCCCCGAAAAAGCCGTGCTGAGGGAAGAAAACCCTGGCGACCAGCCCGGGGGCGACCTCGTCGAGAACGTCCAAAACGTGCCGGTAGTCGGGCAGCACCGAGGCCTGGTTGCAGAGCAGGGCGCATTTTTTCGGCGTCCCGCCCCGGCCGGCCCCTTTGTCCCCCAGGCTGTTTACGAGGCTCTCGACGCCCGTCGTCACTTTATTTTTCGCCGCGCCCATGACCATGACCTCCCGAATGCCTTCGCCGCGCCATTATACTTTCATTTCCCGCCAGGGCAAATCGGAGCCGGGCCCGGCCGCCATGACCGCTCCGCGACCGCGCCCCGCCTCCGCCCGGCCGGGCCCGACCTCGACGCGGGGGGATGAAAAAACGCCCCCGAGGGAGCATGATGACGCCCGCCTTAATCGAACGGACAATAATCACAAACCGGGGGGAGCCGGTCATGGCGGGGCCAATTTTGACGGACAAGACCCATGTCGACGGGCGGTTCGTAACGCCCCATGGGACCGCGGTCTTGGAGACCGTCAGCCCCTCCGCCATGGAGAGGACGGCCGGGGTTGTTTCGGCGGGCGGGACCGACGTCCCCGGGGCCGCGGCGGCCGCCAAAAGAGCCTTCCCGAGCTTCGCCAGGACGACGCCGGCCGAGCGTCGGGAATATCTAAACAGCCTGCGCGAGGCCATGCTGAAAAGGGCCGGCGAGCTGGCCGAGGTCATCGTCCGGGAACACGGGGCCCCCATAAAAGCGGCCCGCGCCCGGGCCGAGCTCGCGGCCAATAGTTTTAAGCTCACCGGGGACGCGTCGGAGGACTTCAGCCTCACCGAGCGCGCGGGCGGCGCCCCGGTCTTCCTGGAGCCCGCCGGGGTGGTCGGCTTAGTCACCCCCTGGAACGCCGGCAGCTCGTCTGTCCGCATGAAGCCGGCCTCGGCCCCGTGGGCGGGATGCGCCGCCGTAATCAAGCCCGGCGAGTTTTCCCCCCTCCAGACCATGGCCGTGACCGAGGGCCTGGCCGGGGCCGGGCCGCCCCCGGGCGTCGTCAACGTCGTCACCGGCCCGGGGCCCGCGGCCGGGGAGGCCCTCTCGACCAGCCCCGACGCGGACATGACGTCCTTCACCGGGTCCGCCGGGGTGGGGAGACAAATTTACCGGAACGAGGCCGAGACGGTCCGAAAGACCACCCTGGAACTCTCCGGCAAGTCCCCCGACGTCATCCTCCCCGACGCCGACCTCGACAAAGCCCTCCCGCGGGCCGTCCGGGACTGCTTCGGCAACAACGGCCGGACGCGCGCGGCGGGCTCCCGGCTCCCGGCTCCCGGCTCCCGGCTCCCGGCTCCCGGTCCCCGGTCCCCCGGTCCCCCGGTCCCCCGGAGCCTTCAGGACAAAGTCGCGACGCCGGTCAAAAAAATTATCGAGGGCATAAAGGCGGGCTATCCCCGGGAGCCGGAGACCCGGATCGGCCCCTCGTCAGCCAGACCCAGTTCGAGAGGGCGCGGCGGCGCCTGGACATCGGCGTCAACGAGGCGGACCTTTTGACCGGCGGCCCGGGGAAGCCCGCCGGTCCCGAGTCCGGCTTCCTCGTCAAGCCCGCGGCCTTCATAAACGTCACCAACCAGATGACCGTCGCCCGGGAGGACGTCTTCGGGCCCGTCGTCCCCATCATCTCCCACAATGACGTCGACGAGGCCGCGGAGACAGCCAACGACACCGTCTTCGGCCTGGCCGCCTACATAAGCGACCGGGCCCGGGAGGCGGCCGGCAGGCCGCGCGCCGGCCGGGTGGTCATCAACGGCCCCCGCGACAGCCTCACCGCCCCATTCGGCGGCTTCAAGCAGTCTGGCCCGGGCCGGGAATACGGCGCCCGCGGGCCGCGGGAGTGCCTGGAGCCCAAGACCGTCCCGGGCTGGGAGTAATCGGAAGACGGACGCCTCCGCCGTCCTCTCCCGGGACCTCAATATACGTCCCGCTCCAAGGGGGACGCGCGCCTACGGCCTTTAACGATCCTTGTCGGATCAGCGAGCGGTAGTCCCAAGGTCCACCTGACCAAGAGATAACATAGTCATTTCGTTGAAAAAAAATCCAAGTCGCCTTTTCGATACCAGCTATGATACCATCAAAAAAAATCGTTGAGGCCCTCCACTTTTTTCGCCGAATCCTGGCGGATTTAGCCAAGCGTCACTCCCCGCTGCCCATCAAGGCGAGACTCCTGCCCCTCCCATAAATCCCCAGGCCGATTTTGATGACCTTCCAAGCCCGGCCCTCATACGGCTGTGCATATTTCTTCTTGTCGATGGCCGCTAAAGCGTCCTGGGCCAGCTTGGCCTGTATTTTTCTGATTTTCGCCTCGGTCGGGCCAGGCCTTTTCTTCCTCCTGGCGACCTTCATTCCCTCGTCCCCAGGATCGTCATCCTCGCCTTTCTCATACTTAAGCTCGATGACGGCGCGCAGGCCGTCATCAAAGACGACCACCATGTCAGGCGTCCCTATGGAGCCAGGCTGCTCCGCCAGAGAAATGACCGCGCCGGGCATGTCGTACAGATAGCCATGCAGCACGCTGTGGTAGAAGGATTCTTCCGTTCTGTGGTGTATGTCCGGGATAGAGCCAAAGATGGAGTTTATCAGCATTGATAAATCGGCGGCATTTTTGTCATTTATAATGCCATAGAAGTCAATTTTTTTTGATTTTGGAGACGTTTTAAAATATTCATTCAGCCTATTCGAAAATTTGGCATAAAATTTTGGTGTCACTTCTTTATTTGGAAGTCTTAACGTAAATAGCTTTGAGCGATTGGCGTCGTAGGTAATTTTGTCTATGGTCAGCATACCTGTTTGAAACAAGGCTGGCACTGGACCCAAGGATCCGACCTCAGCCAAGCCAATCTGCTCCGTGGATATATCCTTGAACCGATCCCTGGTGACGGCCAGGGGGTCTTTGGCCAAAATGCCGGAGAGCATCTTGGCCGAGGGATCCAGGTTCATCCAGAAAGACTCAAAGCTGTCGCCCAGGAAGAGGTTGATGAG
>JAISET010000268.1 GCA_031264015.1 Deltaproteobacteria bacterium
AACGGGCGCCGGACGCCCGGCCCAAAACCGGCCCGAGGCCAGGCGCTCAGGTCTCGGCGACGACCTCGCCCATGCCCGTGACCTCGTAGCCTCTCATGAACTGCAGCTGGTCCCTGAACTCGCGGGAGGGCAGAATCTTCATGATGGTCCTGACCAGGGGCTGGCCGAGGTCGCGGCGGCGGAAGACCAGGTCGTACTGCTCCTGCTGGAGGGGCACGAAGTCGATGCCCTCGACCACCACGGCCGTGGCCTGGTTGCCCAGCCCGACGTCCGCCTCCTTGCGGCTGACGGCGCCGGCCACGGCCAGGTGCGACGGCTCCTCGCGCTGGTAGCCGATGACGTTGTGGCTGCCCACTCCCTGGAGCCTGAGCTGCTCGTCGAAGAGGACCCTGGTGCCGGAGCCTTTGTCGCGGTTGATGAAGGAGAGGTCGGCGCGCTTGAGGTCGCTCCAGGATCTGACGTCCTTGGGGTTGCCCGCCGGGACGTAGAAGCCCTGCACCCTGGTGGCCAGACGGACCACCACGGCCGGGAGACCGGGCAGAAACTTTCTGACGAAGGGGACGTTGTACTGGTTGCTGTCGCCGTCCCAGAGATTGATGGCCGCCGCCTGGACGTCGCCGAAGTACAGGCTGACCAGGCCCCGGTAGCTGTCGACGTAGGAGCGCTGCACGGGCCGCTCCACGTCCGGCCTGCGGCTCAGAAAACCGATCAGGGCGTCCAGGAAGGGGTCCTGCCCGCAGATGACGAAGCTGCTCTGGGGCTGCGGGGCCTGGCCGACCTCCCTTTCAGAGTCCTCGGCCTGGGAGGCCCCCTGTCGGGCCCGGCTGATGTAGCTCTCCACGTCCCGGTTGGAGAAACGCATCTTGCGCCCGACCCGGTAGTGGTTGAGCTCGCCGCGTTTGACCAGCTCGTAAACGGTGTTCTTGGCGATGCGCAGGAGATCCGCCACGTCCTGTGCCGTGAGGGTGATCTGGTCTTCCATAGGCCTCCTCGCTCATGGGACACAAAAACCCCCGGACCTGCGGCGGAGGGCCCGCAGCCGGAAGGGGTGACTGAAGACAAAGAAAACGATTTAGTATTTAATGAATTTTTCTAATTAAAATATTGGAGTCTAATTAAAATCTGACTCAACTTCAGATTTCACTATATACCAATTTTTTCCCAGGCCAAATCAAGCCGGGAGGCCCCGCGGGCCCCGCAAGCCCGCGGGGCGCGGACGGCCCCGCCTGCCCGGGACGGCCGCAAACCTGCCAGGCGGCCGTTCCGGTAGGGGGCGGACCCCGCCCGGGGAATAATCGACGGGCGGGGGCCGACGCTCTCAGGCCTTGACGGCCTTTTTGATCCCGTTGCCGACGTAGTAGAGCATGCCCACGAAGAAGGCTCCGCCGACAAAGTTGCCCAGGGTGACGGGAATGAGGTTGGTGATGAAGAAGCCGGACCAGGTGGCGGACAGGGCCGCTCCCCCGTAGGCGGGGGCCCCGCCCAGGAAGATGCCCAGGGGTATGAAGGTCATGTTGGCCACGGAGTGCTCGAAGCCAAGGGCCACGAAGGCGGTGATGGGCGGCCACAGGAGGACCGCCTTGGAGACGCCGTCCGAGGCCGTCAGGGCCAGGTAGATGGCCAGACAGACCAGCCAGTTACAGAAGATGCCCCGAACGAAGGCCACCCCGAAGCCCAGGCCGGTCTTGGCGTTGGCGACGCTCACGGCGTAGCCGGCCGTGGCCGCGTCGCTCATCAGGCCGCTGTAGGACGCCAGCCAGGCGACGAAGATCGAGCCGACCAGGTTGCCGACGTAGGCCAGGATCAGCACCCGGAAGAACTTGTCAAGCCCGTACCCGTGCTTCATCATGCCGGTGGGCATGAACATGCAGTCGCCGGTGAACAGGTCGGCGCCGGCCACCAGGACCAGAAGCAGGCCCGTGGGGAACACCCCGCCGAAGACCAGACGCTGCATGGACCCCCAGGTCTCCAGGGGCATCCCGCCGGCCACTCTCAGCGCCAAAAGCGACCCGAAGCCAATGTAGACGCCGGCGAAGAACGCCAGGATCAGATTGGACAGGAGCGTCATTTTCGACTTGCTCAAGCCGACGTTGCACACGGCCTCGATAGTCTCGGCCGACGTTTTGATTGCGCTCATCTCGAAAACCTCCCCAATGGCAGTCCGGAGCAACAAACTGCCAGCTGACGAAACACGTCCAAACCGGGCTCACCCGCCGCCGCAAAACAGGCGGGCGCCAATTGGAAATTTAGACATGGAATGGTGGCGCCGCAGCCGCTCGTCCAACACCGCCAAAGGGCCCTCCGCAATCCCCCCTCGCCAGGGAGGAAAAGGCCCGCCGGAGGAGAGTCCCCCGGGGATGGCGGCCGCTGAAAGCTTTCCGTGGAAAAGCCCGCCGGAACACCCTGCCAGGAATTCCGGTCATGACCGGCTGAAAAACGTCCGACAAAAAGGCCCTGGCAAAACTCCCCGCCCGGTCCTGCCTGGACGGGAGGAGAAAAAGGACCGGCCCGTCTCCGACGCGCGGTTTCAAGAGCCGCGCCGAGGAGCCGAAGTGGCCGCGGACGGGCCCGGGGCGAGCCCCGAGGCCTAAGTCCCTGTTTTTTTTACCGAGGCTGGCGACGGACAATTTCTGGTCGACGTCGTAGGATAGAATCTAGGGGTGGACAACATGGGAACCGGACGGCTGGCCGCCGGTTCGGCTAACTAACGGACGTAAAAAAATCGCTTGCCTGGTGGTCACCTCTCTTCGTCTCAGACAGCTCATAAAGGAGAAAAACAAGATTATGAGCTATTTGGCGTGGACAAAACGAACAATGAGATAAAACAACAGACCAAAAAACTTATGTTGTTATTTTATCTCGCTTTTCCAATCATATCAACCCGTCGAAACAAGAGGCCGCGCGCCGGGCCGGCCCGGACCGGCGGCGGGCGAAAACAATAAAAACGCGGCCCGCGGCGGGCGGCCCGGACAAAGACTTTCGGCGGCCCCCAAGAAAGAAGGCAAGAAAGAAGACAAGAAAGAAGGTTGTGAAAACACTCGGACGGGAGGACGGAGAACCGAAATCGGGAGAACAAACGACCGGTCGGGGAAGTTTTCTTGGAGAACGGCCTGCGATGTCACGGATAAAATAGGTCACTATTCAGCACTGTAAAGGCTAAGTCCAAGTTAAAACAGGACTTAAGCCAACTAAAGAAAACTTGATTACTGGTCTTTTCCAGACGAGCTAAAAATATGCTTCAGACATCCTTGTTAAGCGCCAAAAGTTTAATCCGGCCAGATAAAAAAGTCAACAAAAATAATTTTCCCCGGACCCCGGGGGCCCCGCGGCGACGCCCGGAGGCCCTTTTGACCAGGGTTTCGGCGCCGCCGCCGCCCTGGCCGGAACTGTTTTGATTTTCTGACAGCGCGCCCGCCGTCGCCGGGGGGGATGAAATTATTTTAAGCCGGGGCCGCCGGTCCTCCGAAAACCGCCCGGCCGGCCGGCCTGCCCGCCCGGCCCTGGCCCGGCTGTCGTTCGTCAGTTTTTTTCGCGGGGCCGCGACGGCCGCCGCCACTGTCGCCGGCCGCCGCCGACGTCCCGGACGACCAAAGCCCCCGGCGCCGCCGTCGGCTATCCCGGCATTTTTTCTAATTTTCTTCCGCCGCCCTCGTCCGCCCCGGCCGAATTGTTTTCCGCCCGCTTTGCCCGCCTGACGGAGTTCCCATATTTGCCTTTCATTCCACTTTTCTCCATCTTTCTTCCATCAAAGGTCTCGTTCGTTCACCAATCGATCCTCCGCCGGTGACTTTTACCTCCGGCCCGGCACGTTTTTCCCCGGCGCCCCCGGTCATTTTTTGAAAGCCCGCGGGGCCGCGGGAGGGAAAATCCGGGCTGGCGTCCATAACAATAGGCAAAATCTTATCTTTTTTTATCGGCCTCCCCGGGCCCTCTTCGGAGATACTTATTGACAATCACCTAATTGTGCTGTAAAGTTAATAAATGGACTAAAACTGAAGTGTGGCCTTTTTACATCCGTCGGCGCCGCCGCCCGCCCGCGCCTCCCGCCCCTGGCTTTTTGCCTCCGCTCCGGGCTTGTGGCGCCGCCGTCGGACGCGGGGTCTCTTCACGCTTGGCCCCCCGTTATTGATCGACCCTGTCAGCCCTTTTAAGGAGAGGACTATGGCAAATGAATTCGGTCTGTTCGTGAGCGCCGACATCGGCAAGTGCACGGGCTGCAAAGCCTGCGAGCTGGCGTGTTTTCAGGCTCACAACAAAAACAACAAAGTCGGCAAGACCATCGGAACCATCGCCGTCCCCGTGACCCCCAAGCTCTACGTGACGGTCATCGAGACGGCCAGCATGCCCGTGCAGTGCAAGCATTGCGAGAACTCGCCCTGCCGCGCCGTCTGCAAGCAGGGGGCCATCGTCAAGGTCGGTCATCAGATCATCGTCAACGAAGCCAAATGCATCGGCTGCAAGGACTGTCTGGTGGCCTGTCCCTTCGGGGCCGTCACCCTGCTGCCCTTCCACGCCGGAGGCAAGCCGGTCCCGCAGCCGGGCAACCCCGGCGAGGGCCGGATCGTCGCCTCCAAGTGCGACCTCTGCCCCGAGGAGCCCCTGGGCCCCGCCTGCGTGCGGGCCTGCCCCAACCAGGCCCTGGGCGTCGCCGACATCAACGAGTCGCGCAAGCAGAAAAACATCGCCGCCGCCGAAGCCCTCGCCGTGGTCAACGCCGGCGCCCCGGAAAGGAGGGCCCTGTGATGACCGTCATAGCCATCGACCAAAACGTCTGCACCGGCTGCCAGGAATGCACCAAGATCTGCCCCAACCTGGCCATCGAGGGCCTGCCCCACCAGCCTCAGAAGATTGACGAGAACAAGTGCGTCATGTGCGGGCAGTGCGTCCAGAAATGCAAGTCCTACGTCTCCATCGCCGAGCACGGCTTCGGGGCCTACGCCCTGGTCCACAAGGAGCGGGGCCTGCCCGAGTCCGTCGTCGAGCCCCTCTTCGCCGCCCACAACGTCACCCACATCATGGAGGTCAAAAAGGCCCTGGCCGACCCCGGCGCGTACACCATGGTCCAGTGCGCCCCCGCCGTCAGGGCGGCCATCGCCGAGGACTTCGGGGCCCCCCTGGGCGACCTGGCCGCCGGGCGTCTGGCCGCGGCCCTGCGCAAGCTGGGCTTCGACCGGGTCTTCGACACCAACTACGCGGCCGACGTGACCATCATGGAGGAGGGCAGCGAGCTGATCGACCGGGTCAAGAACGGGGGCGTCCTGCCCATGTTCACCTCCTGCTGCCCTGCCTGGGTCAAGTACCTGGAGCTCAACTACCCGGAGCTCCGGTCGCATCTTTCCTCCTGCAAGAGCCCCCAGCAGATGGAGGGGGCCCTGTTTAAAACCTACGGGGCCGCGGTCCTGAAGACGCCCCCGGAGAAGGTCTTCAGCGTCTCCGTCATGCCCTGCACGGCCAAGCAGTATGAGTGCTCCCGGCCCGAGATGAACGACAGCGGGTTCAGGGACGTGGACGTGGTCCTGACCACCAGGGAGCTGGCCTGGCTGATCAAGGACGCCGGCATCGACTTCGTGGGCCTCCAGAACGAGAAGTTCGACCTGCCCATGGGCGACTACACGGGCGCCGGCGAGATCTTCGGGGTCACCGGCGGCGTCATGGAGGCGGCTTTAAGGACCGGCTACGAGCTCATCACCGGCAAGGCCATCCCCGCCGTAGACATCACCGCCGTCCGCGGAATCGACGGCTTCAGGACCGCCGAGATCGCCGTGGGCGACCTGACGCTGAAGGTCGGGATCGTCACGGGCCTGAAAAACGTCAAGCCCGTCATGGAGAGCCTCAAGGCGGGCCAGCTGGACCTGCACTTCGTCGAGGTCATGACCTGCCCGGTGGGCTGCGTGACCGGCGGCGGCCAGCCCAAGCTCGTGGTCGAGACCGACTTCGAGGAGGCCTACAAGCAGCGCATCAGCGCCACCTACGACCACGACAAGGAGCTGCCGATCCGCAAGTCCCACGAGAACCCCTCGGTCAAGAAGCTCTACGCCGACTTCCTGAAAAAGCCCCTGGGCGAGAAGAGCCACAAGCTCCTGCACACCACCTACTGCGGGGACAAGAAGGCCCACCATTAGGACGGGACGGGAGCCGCGGCCGCGGCCCGAAAACGCCCGTCGAAAACCTGCCGGCGGGCGGACAAGGCCGCGGGACCAAAAACCCGGCCTCGGGAACCCGGCCTTTGAGACATAACCCGCGGGAGCCGGCCCGCGGAACCCAAAACCCCGGGGCCCCTGGCGGCCAAGCCGCAGCGGTGCCCCAAACCCCGCCTTCGTCAGGGCCGGAAAGGTCCGAAACGAGGGCGGGTCCGTCTGGGGGGGCCTTTCCCCGGGAGCCGGAATAAGTTACAATACCCGCAAAATTTGGCGGAGGTTTCCCCGGGGGATGTCAGACGCGGCGACGAAAGACCAGGCCGGGCCGTCCGCGTCGGACGGAGCCGGCTCGTACGAGGCCGGCTCGAAAGAGGCCGGCTCGCGCGAGACCGACTCGAACGGGACAAAACCGGGGCTCGCCGGGCTGACCAGGGAGGCGCGGAGCCGCTACAGCCGCCATCTCCTCCTGCCCGAGGTGGGCCCGGAGGGCCAGAGACGCCTCATGGACGCCAAAGTTCTCATAGTCGGGGCCGGGGGTCTGGGCTCGCCCGTCGCCCTCTATCTGGCCGCGGCCGGGGTGGGGACCGTCGGCCTCATAGACCCCGACCTGGTGGAGGCCTCCGACCTCCAGCGGCAGATCATCCACAAGACCTCCGGCGTCGGCCGCGCAAAGGTCGACTCGGCCGGGGAGGCCGTCAAAGATTTGAACCCCCTGGTGGAGGTCAGGACCCACCGCCTGCGTCTGGACTCCTCCAACGCCATGGGGATTGTCGCCGGCTACGACGTCGTCGCCGACTGCTCCGACAACTACCCGGCCCGCTACCTGGTCGGCGACGTCTGCCGTCTGTCGGGAAAGCCCGACGTCTACGCCTCCGTCCACCAGTTCGAGGGCCAGGCCGCCGTCTTCTCCCCCGGGGGCCCCTGCTACCGCTGCCTCTACCCGACCCCCCCGGAGCCGGGCCTGCTGCCCTCCTGCGGGGAGGCCGGGGTCATGGGGGTGCTGCCGGGGATCCTGGGGACCGTGCAGGCGGCCGAAGTCGTCAAGATTATCCTGGGGGCGCCCAGGACCCTGGCCGGGCGCCTTTTGACGGTCGACGCCTGGCTGATGACGTTTTTGGAGATCGAGCTGGAGCGCGACCCCGGCTGCCCCCTCTGCGGCGACCGTCCCACCGTCGACCGGCCGGCCGACTACGAGCTCTTCTGCCGCCAGGAGGCCGCCTCGCCGGGGGAGACCATGACGCCCGAGGAGCTTTTAAGACGCCTGGACTCGGGCGAGAGACCGCAGATCGTCGACCTCAGGGACCCCCACGAGCGCCTGCTCATGCCCGTGCCCGGGAGCATGGGCGTCTCTTTCGCCAAGCTGCGGGCGGCCATGCCCGAACTCGACCCGGGGCGGGACCTGGTCCTGATCTGCGGCCTGGGCTCCAGGAGCCTCTTCGCCGCCAGACTCCTGAAAAAGGCCGGCCACCCCGGCCGGGTCCTGAGTCTGGCCGGCGGGGCCAGGGCGCTGGCCGCGGCCAGGGGCGACGCGGAAAGCCCGTATTAGCCGGAAGTCCGGCCGGAATTATTCGCTCGAATTTCCTTGGCCGGCCAAATCCGGGGAGGGAGCTGGAAAATTCGCGCGCCTTTTTTCTTTTTTCTTTTTTCTTTTTTCCTTTTTTCCCTTTTTTCCCTTTTCCCTTTTTCCTTTTGTCTTTTTGACGTTTTCATCCCTTTGTTTTCGACCTTTCAACCTTTGGAACCGCCGTCCTTTCGCGACCGTTTCGTCCTTTCAACTTTTTGACGACTCCCGGCCCCCGTTCGGGCGGGGCGCCGGACAGTCTGGAGGACAGCCTGGGGAGGCCCCATGAGCGAGATCGAGCATTATGACCGCGAGGAGGTGCTGGAGATACTCCGGGACTTTATCGAGGATATCGGCGACTTTTTAAAAGTGGTCAAGGCCGTGGCCTACGACGTCGACCTCTCCAACGGCCTGGACCAGGACGACGAGGTCCCGCTGGCCATTTTCGTCGAAACCTACGGCCGCAAGGGCGAGTTCGGCGCCGAGGACGAGCTCCTCCTGCGCACGGAGGCCTACGACATCTGCATCTCCCCGGGCCTCTATCTGGCCAAAACGCTGACCACCAGCAAGCCCGTCGCCAGGCTCGTTGCCGGGGGGGTGGAAGTGGAGTTCTAGGGGACGGGGCGCCGGGCCGTTCCCCCAAACTACGGGGCCGGGTCCGCGCCCCGTTCGCAGGCCGACGTTTATAAGTTGGCTTATTTATGTTTATGAGTTTAATTTGATGATCACGTTTCTTTTTTGCTGACATTTGCCCGTCGTTTTCCATAGCGTCGGGTCATCCTTAAACCGGCGGTCTCTCGGGCCGTCATGATAAAAAATATTTTTCCGCGCCTTTGGCTTTTGTCTCCAACCCCGCGGACAATATAGGTGGGTCGTCATGCCTGTCACCGTCGTCTTAGCCGTCGTCGTCGTCGCGGCCGTCGTCCTCCTCCTGTTTTTCACCAGGCCCAAGATCTCGGCCCCCCCCGCGGGCGAGGCGCCCGGGCCCGGCGGGCGGGAAAGCGGGCCCGGCCCCGGGAGGCGCGCGCCCTTCAGGGTCTCGCCCGAGCTTCTCTCCGCCGAGGGGGACTTCGACATAGAGTCGGTCAACGAGAGCGCCATCTCCAGGCGCCGGGGCGTCGTCGGGGACATCATCAACTAACCCTCAGGCGGGCCCCCCGGGGACCCGGCGGGGACCCGGCGGGGACCAGGCGGGACGGCGCGTCCTCGCCGCCCCGCCCCAAGTCTTGGAGGAGGCCCAGGCGCGACCATGTCCGATTCCGGCCCCGGCTCCAGCTCCAGCTCCAGAAACGTGGTCATCGGCACCGCGGGACACGTCGACCACGGCAAGACCAGCCTGGTGCTGGCCTTGACGGGGATGGAGACGGACCGCCTGGCCGAGGAGAAGCGCCGGGGAATCACCATCGAGAACGGCTACGCCCGTCTGAAACTGCCCGACGGGACCCTGGCCTCAATAGTCGACGTGCCCGGACACGAGCGCTTCGTCCGCCACATGGCCGCGGGCGCCGGCGGGACGGACCTGGCCCTGCTGACCGTGGCCGCCGACGACGGGGTCATGCCCCAGACGGTGGAGCACCTGGAGATACTGAGGCTCCTGGGCGTCAGGCGCGCCGTGGTGGCCCTGACCAAACGCGACCTGGCCCCGGACGACGACTGGCTGGAGCTGGTGGGGACGGAAGTCAGGGACCTGGTGGCCGGCGTCTTCGAAACCGAGCCGCCGATCATCAGGGTCAGCAGCCTGACGGGCGAGGGGATCGAGGACTTGAGGGCGGCGTTGTTCCAGGCGGCGGCGGACTGCCCCCCCCACCCGGTCCAGAACGTCTTCCGGCTGCCCGTGGACAGGGTCTTCACCATGGCCGGCTTCGGGACGGTGGTCACGGGGACCCTTTTGGACGGGGTCGTCGAGGCCGGGCGGACGGCCTGCGTCTACCCGGGGATGCTGGAGGCCAGGATCAGGCAGGTCCAGGTGCACAACAGCCCGACGCGGACGGCCTGGCCCGGCCAGCGGACGGCCGTCAACATCGCCAACCTGAAAAAAGAGGACATCGGCCGCGGGGACGTCCTGGGGACCGCGGGGGCCCTGAGCCCCACCCTCATGCTGGACGTCACCGTCGGGGTGGGCGAGAAAAGTCCCCACAGCCTGAAAACCGGCCGGGAGTACCACCTGCATCTTCTGGCCGGGGAGCGCGCGGCCAAGCTGGTCCTTTTGGGCGCCGACGAGCTGGTCGGGGGGCAGACGGGCTACGCCCAGCTGCGTTTGAAGTCCCCCGTGGTGGCCAGACGGGGCGACCGCTTCGTCCTGCGCATGGCCTCCCCCGCCGTCACCGTGGGCGGGGGCGAGGTGCTGGACGGGACGCCTCTGAAGCGCAAGCGGGCCAAAACCGAGGTGCTGGGGCTCTTCGAGATCAAACGGAAGGGCACGCACCCGGAGAGGGTGGAGCTGGCCGTCAGGGAGCGCCCCGGGGCCTTCCAGAGTCTTGGCGAGCTCGTCCGGCGGGCCGACCTCGACCCCGCCAAGGCCCGGGCCGACGCCGACAAACTGGCGGGCCGCGGGGTGCTCGTCAGTCTCTCGAGGGACCACTACCTCCACAGGACCGAGTACGACAACCTGGTCAAAAAACTCCGCCTGCGGCTCAACGACCATCACCGCCGGGAGCCCCACAGCCCCGGGGTCGCCTCCGGACAGCTCAGGTCCCTGGTCATGCCCGGGGCCCGCCAGCAGGTGGCCGACTCTTTTTTCGACCTCCTGGCCTCCGCCAAGATAATCGTCCGGGAGGAGGCGGCCATCAGGCTGGCCTCCTTCTCCCCCAAGATTAACGAGGCCGAGAACGAGTTTCTCTTAAAACTCGAGAAAAGCTACCGGGAGTTCGGCCTCAACCCCCTGGCCACCAGCGCGGTTCTCCCGGGGGAGGGCCCCGCCCAGCAGCGCGAACGGAAGGCCGCCTTCGCCGCCCTGGTCAGACGGGGGGACCTTGTCCCCCTGGACGAGCTCTACCACGTCCACCGCCTCCATTACGACCAGGCCAAGGCGACGTTCCTGCGTCTGGCCGGCGACGAGGGCCCGGTCATGGTGGGCCGCTTCCGGGACATCCTGGGCAGCTCCCGCAAGGTGGCCCTGGCCCTGCTGGAAAGTTTCGAGCGCTCGGGCTTCGCCGTCAAAAACGGGGAGGGTAGAATCCCCCGCCGTTAGACGGATTCCTCCCTCCCGGCCGGATCCGCCCGGCGGACAAGCCTTCGTTTTTCCCGCGGTTTTTTATTCCCCGCCGCCTTCCCCGCCGCCTTCGCCTCCGCCTCCTCCGTCTCCCGCGCCCGTTCTTATTCCTATTTCTCTTCGTCTTCCTCCGCTCCGGCCAAGAATCTGAAAACCAGGAGGCGGCTCGCAAGTCCGCCAAATAATTCCGAAAACGCCGGACGGCTCACAAGTCCCCAAAATAATTGTGAAATCATGACGGCCGACCATAAGGCCGCCTAAAAATTCTGAAAATTACCGAGGGCGACCGGCGGGCGCGGCCAGGCAGGCAGGCCCGGGGCGGCTCCGCAGGGTATTTTTCCCGCGTCTCTCCCCGCGCCCCGCGGGCTTCCGACCCGGCCGTCAAAAACCGGCGGCTGAGACCGGGCGGCCTGGTCGGGGAAGATTCCGGGGGCCTGGTCGGGGAAATCCGCAGACAGTCCTCTTGTCAATTCTCATAAAAATGTACTATAATAAATATAAGATATCTCTCTATGCGGAAAGACCACTTTTTGCCACGGTTGGACAACCTTCAACCCGTCTGACCGGCCGGGTCGCCCGTCGGGCCCCCGGCCGCCAAGCTTGAGGAAGATCGAATATGGCCGGCGACCGCGGGCGCAGACTAAAAATAAACCTCGAGGACTGCGGGACGGGCGGCTGCGGGGCCAAGATAGGACCGGGGGACCTGGCGGGCCTGCTGGCGACGGTGCCCAGACTCTCCGACCCGGCCCTCCTGGTGGGCTTCGAGACCGCCGACGACGCCGCGGTCTACCGCCTTGACGACAGTCGGGCACTGGTCAACACCGCCGACTTTTTTCCGCCCATGGTGGAGGACCCGAGGCTCTTCGGGAGGATAGCCGCGGCCAACGCCCTCTCCGACGTCTACGCCATGGGCGGCAGACCCGTTCTGGCCCTGAACCTGGTCGTCTTCCCGGAAAACGAGGACCCGGAGATCCTCCGGGAGATATTGGCCGGGGGCGCCGAGAAGGTCCTGGAGGCCGGGGCCTCGCTGGCCGGGGGGCACTCCATCTACGGGCGCCAGCCGCGCTACGGCCTGGCCGTGACCGGGCTGGTCCACCCGGGGAAAATTTTAACCAACTCCGGCGCCAGGCCGGGGGACGCCCTGATCCTCACCAAGCCTTTGGGGATAGGGCTGATCATGAGCGCCCACAGGGGCGGGCTGGCCTCGGAGTCCGAGGTCCTGGCCGCCACCTCCGCCATGGAGACCCTCAACCGGCGCGCCGCCGAGAAACTGGCCGGGCACCCCGTCTCCGCCGCCACCGACGTCACCGGCTTCGGGCTTTTGGGGCACCTCAGCGAGATGGCCGGCGAGAAACTGACCATGGCCCTGGACTTCGACTCCCTGCCGCTTTTGCCGGGGGCTTTGAAACACGCCCGGGATTTTCTCTCCACCGCCGCCGGTCAAAGAAACCGCAACCAGCTCTCGGCCCGCGCCGACACCAAGTCGCTCGACCAGGCCAGCGAGGAGATCCTCTACGACCCGCAGACCTCCGGGGGGCTCCTGGTCGCCCTGCCCGCCAAGAACGCCGGGGCCCTCCTGGCCGACCTGCTGCCGGTCTGCCCCGGGGCGGCCGTCATCGGCCAGGTCATGGAAAACGAGGGCCCCAAAGTCCTGGCCCTCTAGCCGGAAGTTTTCTCAAACGCTCCGACGACGGGCCGTTGGAGACGGAGGCGACTAAAACTGACGCCCTGACGACGGCCGCCATGCCGCCATGCCGCCAATATTCGCCTTAAGGAGACCATCATGAAAACTGTGGACATGCTGGGGCAGCCCTGCCCCATCCCGGTCATCAACGCCAAGAAAGCCCTCCGCGAGGCCAAAGTCGGCGACGTCGTGGCCGTGCTGGTGGACAACGACATAGCCAGACAGAATCTCGAGAAGATGGCCGCGGGCCTCGGCCACCAGGCGGCCAGCACCAAGACGGACAAGGGTCACTTCCAGGTGACGATCACCCTTGGGGAGGGCAAGCCCAGGACGGCGGAGGCGCCCGGGGGGCTGGTGGTGGCCGTCGGGAGCGAGATGATGGGCCGGGGCAGGGACGACTCGCTGTCCCTGACGCTCATGAAGGCCTTCGTGCACTCGCTGACCGAGCTGGACACCCCGCCGGAATACCTGCTCTTCTATAACGGCGGGGCTTTTTTGACCGCGGAGGGCTCGGCCTGCCTCCCCGACCTCGAGGCCATAAGCGCCAGGGGGACCGTCGTCTCCACCTGCGGGGCCTGCCTCAACTTCTACGGGCTGACCGAGAAGCTCAAAGTCGGCGCCGTGACCAACATGT
>JAISET010000056.1 GCA_031264015.1 Deltaproteobacteria bacterium
GAGCCCGAGTTGATGTTGCTGATGGTCGCGGCGATCAGGTCGGCCGTGTTCTTGGCGGCGTCGGCGCTGCGGATGGCCAGGTTGCGCACCTCGTCGGCCACGACCGCGAAGCCCGCCCCCGCCTCCCCGGCCCGCGCGGCCTCGACGGCGGCGTTCAGGGCCAGGAGGTTGGTCTGGAAGGCGATCTCGTCGATGGTCTTGATGATCTTGCCGATCTCGTTGCCGGAGGTGGCGATCTGGGCCATGGCCTGGATGACGTTGCCCATGGAGCTCGAGGCCTTGCCGATGAAGTCCAGGGCCTGGCTCATCAGCGAGTTGGCCTCGACGGCGTTGTCGGAGTTGCGCTTGGTCATGGAGGCGAGCTGCTCCAGTGCCGCGGAAGTCTCCTCGAGGGACGCCGCGTTCTCGGTGGCCCCCTCGGCCAGGGTGTTGGAGGCCTGGGAGAGCTGCCCCGAGGCCGCGTCGACCTCCTGGGCCCCGTCGGTCAGCATGACGATGACGTTGGTCAGGGGGGTGGTGATGGCCTTGGTCAGCATGAAGGCCATGACCAGGCTGATGACCAGGGCGATCCCGACGCCCGCGGCCATGGTCAGGACCGACCGGGTCAGGTTCCTCAGCGTTTCCACGGCGAATCTATCGCATAACTGGGTGAAGGCCGTGTTCAGGGTGGAGGAGATGCTCATGGCCGACTTTTTCAGGGCCACGGTCCTGTCGCTGGCCGCGTTGACCCGGGCCATGGTCTTCTTAATCTGGTCGAGGGCGCTCAGGAAATCCTGCGAGGAGGCCAGGATCTTGTTGAGCATGTCCTTGCCCGCCTGGTTGTTGACGGCGGACAGCATGCGGGCGACCAGGCCGGCCAGCTCCTTGACCGACTTGGAGGAGTCGTCCATGTGCTTGGGGTCGCTCTCGTAGAGACCCCGGTAGAGGCTGGCGTAGCTGTCATGGGAGAGGTCCTTGAGCTTGACGGACGCGACCAGCCGGTCGTAGCGGCGCCTGACCTCCTCGGCGTCCATGGCGCCGGAATCCTTGGCGACGCGCTCCTGCTTGGAGTCCTCGTACAGCTCTATCTGCTCCTCGAACGAGGCGTAGCTGTCGAGGGCGTTGCTTTTGGCCGCGTTGATGCTCTCGCCCAGGCCGGGTATCTCGCCGACCTGGTCCCAGAACGCCTTATAGGTGTTCTCCAGCTCCGCCAACTGCTCCCTGATGCTCGGGATCTGCGAGCCGACGCCCGCGGCCACGAGCTTCTTGAGGTCGGTCATGGCCGCCGAGATGTAGGCGTGCTCGTCCTGGATCGACTTGAAGATGACGGGGTCGAAGGAGTTGCCGTATTCCGTCACGTACAGCCCCTGGGCGGCCAGCGACAGCTCTATGACGTTGACAAGCTCGTTGCCGGGCATGACCCCGCTCTGGAGCATGCCCGTCTCTTTCTGCACGCTCAGAAGCCTCATCATGACCATCACCGAGATGACGATGAACAAAAACGATATGCCTAGAAATCCTAACATTAACTTGGTCCCCAGCTTCATTGCTACCTCCGATGGCGCCTTGGGCCTTGGCGTGTGCTCGCGCCGACAAATTTGGGGTCCGACGGGCAAAGTTGGCGATTTTCGGACCGTCTTCAATCGGCCCCTGCCTGACGACACCGCGCTCCGGGAGGGGGAGGCCGGCGCGAAAACGCCGCGCCCCCGCCGCGAACGCTCCCGCTGAGGTCAAAGGGCTCCGGGGCTGGAAAAGCCGTAAGGGGGACGATGACCATGCCTGACACGGTGGATTACCGTCCACAGTAAAATTATTGCAATTTTTGTGGTCTTTGTCAAGCAATTATACTATTTCAGTCTAATAAACATACTATATTAATATTAAATATAAATAGTTGCTTTTATTTACTATTTTTAAATTGCTTTCTAGATTTATTTCATCTAATTAGATTAAAATTATTATTATTTTATCTAATTGCATCAAATTATAGTTTTATCCTTGGCAAGTCCAATTTTATTGCTTCGGGACGGCCGCGCGCCCGGGGGAAGGCCGGACAAAGCTAGTTCGAAAGACGGACGGGGAGCCCGCCCCCGCTTGTCCGGGGAGAAATCGAGATGAAAAAAAGAGGGCGGGGCAGCGGCGGGAGGAAATTGGAGCGGGCGAGGTCCGCCCGGGGGAGGGGGCGTCCCGGAGGCGGGGCGTCGTCTCGGGGGGAAATTATGCGTCGGTCGGAGGGAAAAGGGGCCCGTTTCGGGTCGTCCGCCACACAAAAAAACCAAACCTTAAGAAAAAAAACGCCGCGACGCGGGCCGTCTAAATCGCGGCGTTTCCATCCGTTCCAGTTTGTTTCGGGCCCGAAAAATCGATTTGGAGTTATGAAAACAAGCGGCCCGCCATAAAAGAAACGGCCTCCGGATTCCCGCGGGCCGATAATAAGCGCCGGTCTTTCGAGCAAACGATTTAAACGGGCGCGCGGGGGGGACGGTCGGCGACGACCAGTCGACGGTCGCCTCCGCCGGGCGTCCGGGCGCGGGCATGCGGGACGGCCGGGCCCTCAGGCGCTGGCCGCGTCCTGGCTTTTGAAGCGGTCGTAGTTGCGGTTGACGGCCTCGATGTAGCGCCTGGTCTCCCGGGGCATGTTCTTGCCGCCGCCGCCGTGGCGCCGGAAGTTGCCGGGGCCCCAGTTGTAGGCGGCCAGGGCCTTGTCGAGGTTGCCGCCGAAATTGTCCAGCTGCTGCTTTAAGTACCTGGCCCCTCCCCAGATGTTCTCGAGGACGTCGAAGGGGTCTTTGACGCCCATGTCCTTGGCCGTGCCGGGCATGAGCTGCATGAGCCCCTTGGCCCCGGCCGGGGAGACGGCCCTCGAGTTGAAGTTGGACTCGGTCTTGATGACGGCCCTGATCAACGACGGGTCCAGCCCCAAAGCCTCGCCCACCTTCTTGATGATGGCCTCGACCTCGCCGGAGACTGTCCGCCCCCCGGGCTCGGCGGCGGCCGCGGAGGCGGAGGCGTCGGCGGCCGGGGTCCTGGCGGCGCCGGCGGCGGCCGCGGCCAGTCTCAGGGCCCCGCTCTCGAAGTCGGAAGTCTCGCCGCCCGGGGCCAGGAAGTTTCTGGCGGCCTCCAGGGCGGAGGAGACGTTGTTGTTCAGCCCCACCCGCTGCTTGAAGGCGGCGAGCTGGGCGGGCGAGAAGATCCGGCCGGTGTCCGTTCCGGAGGCGATGGTCCGCCCCGCCCCCAGGGGCAGGCTGCGGGCGTAGCCCAGGGGCCTGGTCTGGCCCGGGGAGGGGAGGGTCTTTCGCGTCGGCGCGGGGGCGGGGCCCTCGTCGGACTCGTCCTCGGCCGTCCGGCTCAACTCCCGGGGGACGACTTTCTCGTCGACGATCTCGTCGGCCAGGCTGTTTTTCATGTTCAGGGCCTGCAGCTGGGCCAGCTGCCTCTGGGTCTGCTGGCTGACCGGCCCGTCGAGCACTTTGTCGAAGATCTGGTTCTGGGCCTGGTTGACGGCCATCATGGCCCCGAAGACGCTGCCGCCCCCTCCGGCCAGGGCCGCGGGCGTCGGCAGGCTGATGCCCATGGGCTTGCGCCCCCCGCCCCCGGGCTGGCGGATGTTGGCGGAGCTGGCCGCGGGGTTGCTCTGGACCATGGTCAGGTTGGCCCTGGGCTCGTATTTTTCGACCATCGGCTGTTCCTTTTTGCCCGCCGCGAATGTTCGCGGCGTCATGCTCGGGCCGGCAGGCGGCGTCCTCGTCCTCACGCGTTGAAAAGAGCCGTCATGGGGGCCCCGGCGGCCGGAAAACCGGCGCCCGTCCCCCGGCCTCTTAAGAAGCAAAAGACGGGCCAAAAATTGGCGGCCGCTTTTGCCGGGGCGGAAACGGCCCCGGACGGCCCCCGGAGCCTCCCGGCGGTCCCCGGGCGACGCCGTCCGCCTCCCGCTCCATTCCCGGTCCCTTTTCGCTCCCTTCCCCGTTCTTGTCGTCCTCTTCCCCGAATCCATCCGGCTCCTCCTCCTCCGGCTCCTCCTCCAGTCCTTTTCCCGTTCTTGTCGTCCGCCCCCGGACACCCCCCCCGGCGGCCGTCCCGAGGCTCGGGGACGCGGCCTGTTCTTTGGTCGGGATCGTCAAATATTACAATTTGGTAGCAGGTCATAATTTTGTAATATGCTGAAAATATTTACTTTTTTGAAAAAATTGGTTATAGTTATTGAGTCTTATTTTCAATTTCTTTTTGAGGCCCATGTTTGTCGCCATACCTCCGGCCGGTATTTTTCCGATTCCCGGCGTCCGGGCGGGGGCCGGCGGGGAGGAGACGGGCCGGCGGGCGAAAAATTAAAAAAAATCCGCGTGGCAGCCATGCGGAAATCAAGGAGAGAAAGATGACAGGAACAAATCGCCAATTAGCTCCAATTTTCCGGCTGGCCGCGGCCGCGGTCGTTTTGGGGGCCGTCCTCATGTCCCCGGCCCGGGGCCTCGGCCAGGAGGCGGGGCGCGACCCCGTGTCCCTCGAGTCCGTCGTGGTCACGACCGGCATGAGGGAGGAAATTCTAAGGGAGGTGCCCAACAACGTCACCATCATAGACAGCCGGGAAATCGAAAATTCGACCTCCAAGGAACTGGGCAGCCTGCTGGCCAGGCACGGCCTCCAGGTCACCAGTTTTCCGGGCGGCAACATTTCCACGGTCACCGTCAGAGGCTACAAGACCGACATGAACGGGGAGGACCTGAGCGGCAGCGTCCTGATCCTGCTGAACGGCCATAGAATCGGGACGAGCAATCTGACCAAGCTGACGACTCTCAACGTGGAGAGGGTCGAGATCATCAGGGGGCCGGCCGCCGTCCAGTACGGGGCGGCGGCCATGGGCGGCGTGGTCAACGTCATCACCAAAAGAGGCTCGGGGAAGACGGGAGGCTCCGTCCAGATCGGCGGGGGGTCCTACGAGGCCCTCGAGGCCGGGGGAACCCTGGCGGGGTCGAACGAGCGGCTGGATTTTTCCCTGGGGTACAGGTTTTACACCGTCGGCGACTTCTACACGGCCAAGAGGGAGAGATATGCCCACACCGGGACCCGAAACATGAACGCCGCCAATTTTGATCTGGGGTACAAACTGGCCGGCGCGCACAGGCTGGGAGTCAACCTCAACTACCACGGGACGGAAAACAGCGGAAGACCCGACAACATTGCTTTCGGGACGTACTCCATGATGGACAACGGCAACTACGCCGTAGGTCTGAGCTACGAGGGGGCGGCGGAGGGCGGGCTCCTGTCCTGGAAAGTCAACTACAATTTTGGCGAGGACACTGAGAAATGGTACTATGTCCCTTATGACGAGCACTACTGGACCAAGGTTAAGTTTCGGACGGTCCAGGCCATGCTGAACCTTGACCACAGGCTGATAAGTCTGACTTCCGGCCTGGACATGGCGATTTACGACACGGACCGCGACTTCTATCCCACCGAGGACAAATATACCGACGTCGCTTTTTACTTGATCGCCAAACTGAGACTGCTGGAAGACAAACTCAACCTCACGGCCGCGGCCAGGGAGAACTTTTATAAAATAAGCCTGCCGGACGACCCCGACGCGGAAATAAGCAAAAATAACCTGACCATGTCCTTCGGCCTGACCTACTCCCCGGCCGACTTTTTAAAGATAAGGGCCAACTACGGGGAGGCCTTCCTGCTTCCAAACTCCTCGCAGCTGTTCAGCGACTACTTGGCCTACGGCTATCACTGGATTGGCGACAGAAATTTAAAACCGCAGACCAGTGCCACCGTCGAGGGAGGGTTCGACATTTTTTTCAAGGAGTTTGACTTCCATCTCACCTACTTCGCCTCCAAGTTCAAAGACGCCATCGTCAGCGAGGAAATATCCCCGGGCGTGATGCTGGCGAAAAACATGGCCAGGTCGGAGCGAAGCGGCTTCGAGCTGGAGGCGGGCTACGACGTCGGCTGGGCCCTGGACCAGGATTTCTCGCTGCGGCCTTATGTCGGCTGGACAAGGATGACCACCGCGGAGGACACCCTGACCGGGGAGAGGCTCAACGACATACCGAGGGACATCCTGGCTTTCGGCCTGACCTTCGAGCATCCTGGCTGGGATTTCTCCGCCTCCCTGCGGGGCACTTACTACGGCAAGGAAAAAACCATGGACAATCTCTACGTCTTTGACTTGGTCGACCATGGCAACTACACCGTGGTCGACTTGTCCCTGCGAAAGAAAATATTTGACTGGAACGGAGGGAAGGTCGACCTGATGTTGAACGTTAACAACATTACCAACACCTATTATGAATCGTTTATTAACTCGCCAAATCCTGGACGTAATTTCAATGTCATCTTGAAATATCTCTGGTAAATAAGAAAAAAACTGACCTGAAATATTTTTGATTGCCTGCCGCCATTATTGATTTGACTAAAGACAAGGCCAAATTAAATAAGATTAGATTAAATTGGACTAAATTATGTTAGGGCGGAACAGAATAGGGCCGGGCGGTGCTGGACGGGCGGGGCGGAACGACCAGATTTGTTTTGCTCCGTCTAGACCAGGCTCCGCAGATCTTCCCGCGAGGGCTTCGGGAAGACGACCGAAAGCAAAATGCCACCCTGATTGTTTTCAATATTAAACTTTCCTTTGTGGATGTCGGCGATCTTACGAACAAGATACAGGCCCAGGCCGGAGCCGTAGACATGGTCGCGGTCGGCCCTGTAAAAGGGAAGGCACAGGGACGACAGTTGCTCGTCGGTCAGGGGAGGGTGGGTGTTGAGGCAGGTGAAAATCATGCCGCCGTCGTCGTCGTCCCCGAGCCCGATGGTTATCTCGCCTCCCGCGGCCGTGTATTTCAAGGCGTTGTCAATCACGTTGGCCAGCAGTCTGTCCATCAGCATCTCGTCGCCGAACATCCACAAGTCAGTTTTTATGTCGGAGTTCAAAATCAGCTCTTTCGACGCGGCACGGAGGGCATGGCGGGCGATCACGTCCCGGCAGACACTGGACAAATCAAGGGGGTTCTGGTCGACCCTTTCTTGATCGAGGTCCAGTTTTCCGCTCAAAAGGCCCGAATCCACCATGTTTTGCAGCAGGTCGATTTCCTGTCTGGCCTGCCTGAGGTTTAATTCTATCCGTTCCGAATCATGGTTTTTGTCTTTGGAAAGAAGAGAATTGACCGCCTCCTCCAGAAATTCCAGGCACATGGTTAGGCTGGTGACCGTGGAGCGGATTTCATGACTGATGTTGGTTATGAACATCCGCATGCCCTTAATATTTTGGGAGAGGTTGTGCGTGAGCTTGTTGACGGCCCGCGAGACGTCGGCCACCTCGTCCTCACCGGCCTCGCTCAGACGCAGGTCCAGCTGGCCCTCGGCGATCGCCACGACCTGTTTTTGCAGCGACTGCAGCGGCTTGGAAATGCGCCTCGCCGTCCAGAGGCTTAAAAGCAGACTCAGACCGATCAGGCCGATGACCCCCTGGGCGAAGGCGTTCCAGTAGTCGACCAGCCCGCCCTGCCACCAGTTGCTGCAAAAGTAAACCTCCTCCCCCGACCGCCGGCTTTTGATCAAGGCCAGCATCGAGGGCTCGGATCTCTGTAAAAACAACAGGGCGGCGTCGTCGTCCCCGTACCTGGCTCTGACTTTGAGACCGCCCCTTTCCTCGCTGGACATGCCCGGAGCCGGCCGGCCCAGCAGCAGGTCGCCCCCGGAGCTCTCCAGCCACATGAATTCCTGCTCGACTCCGTAAAGCTCAAAATACCTTTTTAGTTCGTCTTCCGTCAGGTCCTTGATTTTGTCGGTCATTTTCAGGACGTAGTCGATCAGGAAGACGGCCCGTTTTTCCTGGTTGTATCCGTACTGGTACCAGGCCAAAGTCAGAATCTGGCAGATAAATATCGTCAGAAAGCTGAAGAGAAATATTTTTCTCCAAAGCTTCTCTTTTATTTTCGCGGCTATAAAAGACGCCATTTATAACCTGAGCCCCAGACGGTGCCGATAGTGCCTGGATTAGCCCCGAGTTCCTCGAGTATTTTTCTTAGGCGGTTGACGTAGACGGTCAGACTCCGGTTTTCCACCGACGCCTGTCCTTCGAACAGATGCCATAATATCTTGTCGCGGGAAAGGATGGTCTCGGGCTGGCTCATGAAGAAGAAGAACAGCTTGAATTCCAGGCTTGACAAGCCCTTGACTTTTTCCTGACCCCCGGCCGTCACCACCAGCTTGTGACGGCTGATGTCAAGACTGACGGGGCCGGTTTTCAGAAATTCCTCCACCGACGAGTTTGACTTCGGCTCCTCCCGCTTGAATTTTGATCTGCGCAGCACCGCCCTGATCCTGGCCAGCAGCTCGGTGAAGTGAAAGGGTTTGCCCAGGTAGTCGTCGGCCCCCTGGTCGAGCCCCTTGATGCGGTCGTCTTTGCCGCTGCAGGCGGTGAGCATGATGACCGGCAGGGACGAGGTCGTTCTGACGTCGCGCAGCACCTCGAAGCCGTCCGGACCAGGCAGCAGCACGTCCAGCAACAGGAGGTCAGGCTGAAAATCGTCAATAATCCGGCCTATCTGCTGTCCGTCTGGCAGGCTCCTGGTCAGGAAATTGTGGGAGGCCAGGAAATCCTCCAAACGGACCCGCACCCTGGCGGTGTCCTCGACTATCAGTATTTTCTCCGCGGACCGGGGTTGCGGCTGGCTTAGGGTGGACATATGGTCACAATTCTCCGCTATATTTTGACAGATTCAGACATTGGCCGGTCTGCCGGCTGCCTGGCCGACAGGGAGCGCGGCCGTCGGCATTTTGTTTATTAAGTCTCAATTACATTAGTCAATATCTCCCGTTCTGTCAACTCCGCAAAAGTAAACGACGGCGGGGGCTTTGGTGGCAGCCAACTCCGTCCTCAAACTGGCATGGCAATTTATTCATGAATTTTATGGTTGATCATTTTCCAATAGACGACCATATATTTTTTTAAACTTTGCAACCATTCAGGTCACAATTTGATAGGACCCCCGCTCCAAATCCGGGATGCCCGGATCATGCCAGGTCCCGGGTCAGCCAGCCATATTAAAGGCTAGTAGTTCAGAGCCGAATTTCCAAAATTACCACCATACGAGCGGCAAATTTGATCCATTTGTATATTAAGGACTAAAAATTAACATGAATTTCATCTATAACATTCAATATGTCCCAACACCTAGTCTTGGAAAAATAGTTGTCGGCGAAATCTTGCCAATGGTTTATTTCACAACTGAAAGTCATGGCTGGCTATGGACTATGCCATGATCTTAGGAGCTTGCGGCTTGACTTTTATCAAGACTTCATAATTTTTGGGAATGTATATGAGGAAAAAATCTCACAAATAAAGGCTAAGGACTATAAAGAAACCGTCAATAAGATAGAATTCTTAGCTCGCTTCTCCTGCTCTTTTGGTCTTTGCTCCCAGGACACGGAGAATCATTGTCAAACATCGGCAATGATGTTCCCGATATTCTCCTTGGCGCCGAATCTGTGAAGGACCCGCCTAACAGCCGCCTTCCTCCGGGCAAGCCTGTCAGTCCCGCGAAACTCGGGGAAAAAGGCGGACGCAAGGCCGGAGGCCAGGAAGGCCGCGAAGGTCGCGCCCTTAAACAAACACCTAATCCGGACGTCGCACATGACGTCGCTCCGCAAGCTTACAAAAACGCCCCCGACTGGCCAGCCGTCGGCGCGACGGCGCGCCAAGCCCATGACATGAAAGCTAAGTCCCCGATCATTGAGCATGGGACCACAGTCTTTATAAACGCGGAGACTGACGGGAAGTTCGCCGGCGAATTCCCCGCGGGCGCGGGCGCCCCGGTCCAATTCGGCGCCGGGGCGAGGACTCTTGCGGTTTGTTTAAGGGACTGTCGACACATGTCATATGAGCGCGTCGCCGGGCTCCCTTCCGACGTTTTTGGCGTCGGCGTCGGCGAGGCGGCGGTGGTCGGCATGGTCAGGGAGACCGGGAGCTCCCGTGTCTTGAATAAGCTCGGGACGGCCGCGATCAAGGACGTCGCCTAAGTCCCCTGGAGTCGACGCCGACGAGACAGGCTTAAAAATCGGCGAAACCGCCCGTCGGGCGCGCGTCCTTGCCGGCGCCCCGCCCGCGCTTTTCTCCCTTGGCGGAGGGAGGGGAAAAGCGGGCGTGGACGCGACGGGGATCCTCGATCGGCTTCATGGCTTCGCGGTTCATGACTGCCGGCGGACCCGAATCAAACACCGCGGTTTCCTCCGTTGCCTTGGC
>JAISET010000282.1 GCA_031264015.1 Deltaproteobacteria bacterium
CTGGGTTCCAGTTCCGTCAGCCCCGCCTTCATCGGAAAGTCGGTCTTGGGCAGATTGAGGGTGTCTTTGTAGTCCATTTTATCCATACCATCAGGGTCTTGTTTGAAAATGTCGCCGCATGGTTCTCCCCGCGGCCGCGCCGCGGCCGTCGTTGTCGTTGACGTTGACGTTGACGTTGACGCCGAGGCCGGCGTCGGGGCCGGCGGGCGCGCGGACGGGAAAACAGTTCGGACGAAAAAAAACGAGAAAAAAAATCAAGGCGAAAACAATCAGGGCGAAAACGACCAAGGCGAAAAGAGCTAAGACGGAAACAACGGCGAAAAGAACTAAGACGGAAACAACGGCGAAAACAACAAAGGCGAAAAAGTTAGGGACGGGCGGGCCGGCCTTGGGCTGAAAGCGTTTTCAAAGAGCGGCCTTTTCGGAGGCGGACTCGGCCGGCGCGGCGATTTCCCGCGCGGCCGGCCCGGGGGCGGCGGTCCCGGACGCGGTCGGGCGGGCGGCGGGTCGGGAGGCGTCGGCCTCCCCGGCCTTCACGGCCGCCTCCCGGGACGAGCGGCGTCTGGCTTTCAGGTACTCGACCGCCATGGGCAGGACCGAGAGGACGATGATGGCCAGGATGACCATGGTGAAGTTCTTGCGCACGACGGGCAGGGCGCCGAAAAAGTAGCCGGCCGCGATGAAGATGGCCGTCCAGGCCATGCCGCCCATCAGGTTGTAGAACATGAACCGCGGGTAGACCATCTTGCCGACGCCGGCCACGAAGGGGGCGAAGGTGCGGACGATGGGCACGAAGCGGGCCAGGATGATGGTCGTGACGCCGTACTTGTCGTAGAAGTCGCGGGTCTTGTCCAGGTACTTGCGCTTCAAAATCCGTCCGTCGCGGCTTAGGGCCCTCGGGCCCAAAAAGCGTCCGACCCAGTAGTTGACCGTGTCCCCCAGGAAGGCGGCCGCGGCCAGCGCCAGGAACAAAAAGACCGGCGACAAAGGCGACTGGGCCCTGGCGGCGATGGCCCCCGCCGCGAACAGGAGCGAGTCCCCGGGCAGGAAGGGGCAGACGACCACCCCCGTCTCCCAGAAGACGATGGCGAACAGGATCAGGTAGGTCTGCCAGCCGTACCTGGAGACCAGCGCGTCCAGGTGGACGTCTATGTGGAGGACGAAGTCGATCAGAGACCCGAGCCCGTCCAGCAAAACTGAGAAAAATTCCATGTAAGGGGGTTCCTGGGGGTGGATTTGTCCCGGCGTTTGTTTTCCGGGGCGCGAAAATTTGGCCGGGCCCCCTTGTCAGGCGGCGACGGACGGGCAGACGGCGGCGATCTCCTCCACCGGGACGGCGCCCTTCCTGAAGATCCAGGGAATGGGGCCGGAGAGGTCGACGATGGTGGACGAGAGGCCGCCCGGCGTTGGGCCGCCGTCCAGCACCAGGTCCAGCTGGCCGGGAAAATAGTCCAGCACCTGGTCCTTGGTGGTCGGGGGGCTCTGGCGGTGCGGGTTGGCGCTGGTGCCGGTCACGCCGCGGTCGACCATGCGAATGAGGCGCCTGACCGCGGCCAGACCCTCCACCCGCAGGCCCACGGTCTTGGACTTGCCCAGGAGCAGACGGTGGAGCCCCGTGTGCGCGGGCATCAGCAGGGTCAGGAGCCCCGGCCAGAACCTGTCCATCAGCGCCCCCGCCTGCTCGCTCATCTCCACGGCGTAGCTGCGGCTCCTGAGGCTTTGGTCCAGCAGCAGGAGGAAGGCGTGCTCGGCCGTCCGGCCCGGCTTGAGGGCGGCTATGCGCTCCAGGGCCGCGGGCTTGTCGGCCAGGGCCATCAGGGCGTAGTAGGACTGGGTCGGCCCCGCCACCAGCCCCCCGGACAAAAGAACCTCGGCGGCCGGGGCCAGCTGCTTGTAGGTGGCCCGCTGGGGGTCAATTTTGACGACCTTGGTCAAGACGCAAGCCTCCCGAAAAGTGGGCGGGCTGAAAAATGGCGGCGCGGCGGGGGCCGGAACGCGGAGGGCAAATCCGGCCGCCCCGGTCCGGGGGACCTTTGAACACAGGACACTTTTGCCATTATACCGAAACGTCAGGGGCCCAATCAAGACTCGGCGGGGACGAAAATTATATTTCCCCCCGTCGGGCGGCCGTCCGCGGCGCCTGTCCCGGGCGGTTTTCCGGGTCGTCCCGCGGGCCGCGGCGCCTGTTTCGGGCGGTTTTCCGGGACGTCCCGAACGCCGCGGACGGCTGCCGGCGGGGCTTGTCTCCCGGGATTTTTGACGGGCCCGGCCCGGCTCTTCCGCCTTGTTTCAATTGTCGGACAATTTAAAGGCGCGTCAAGGTAATTTTAATTTATCTTAGATGCTATTTTCCAGCTTTTCATGCTCTTTGGCGATAATTTCTGTTCGCCAAACCCTGGGGCGACGGTCGGTCCAAGGTCTCTTCCGTCAGCCGGGTCCCGGGGCCCCCGGGTCCGGCGTCCGTCCCGCGGGGCCGCCCGGCCTCGACCGCCGGACCGCCCGGGCGACGGAAAAGTATCACAAACGGGCCCCGTTTTCTATCCTGGTGACTTTACGGCGCATATTTGGCGGAAAATCAGGAAGTTGCGCCTAATATTTGACAGAAAACAAGCGGGCGGGTAAGATGGAGCCAGGGTCCGGCGGCCTCTCTTCTTTTGGCGGCGCGGCTTTCAAGCGCGCCGGACCAGAAATCAGGCCGGCCGGGATCGGGGGCGTGAGCCGCCCCGGAGCCCGGCGGACAGGTTTTCCGTTATTAATTCCCACCCGCCACCGGGGCCGGTCTTCCCGGCCCGTGGCTTGTTTGGAGGTACCATGGTCGAGGAACAAAGCTCCCCCGAGTGCATGAGGGAAGAGACTCGGCTCATCACCGGCCCCTGCCCCAAATGCGGCCAGGAGCTGGAGTTTTTCAGCGTGACCGAGCTGCGCAACCAAAAGCATTGCCACAGCTGCAAGGCGCCCTTCGACGCCCGCGCCTTCGCCGACAAGCTGGGCATCTCCATCTGAGAGGCCTTTCTTTTTTCGACGGGCCGCCCGCGGCGTCGGCCCGATAATCGCCGTCCTCCACCAGCCTCGGGCCCCGGGACGACTTCCCCGGGGCCGGGGCTTTTTTGGGCCCCCGCGTCACGCGCGCGGGCCGGCGGTCGGAAGCGGCCGCCGGACGGCCGGAGGCGTCGTTTTTTGGCGGGGGGCGGCGGACGGGGACCCTCGCCGGCCGGAGGCTGGTCGGTTTGGCGGCTTGAGGCCCCGGACGGCATGGTTTGCGGCGACATAATATTTTGTTAAAGACTGTGGAAAGTGATATTTATTGGTTGAAATTATTAAAAATTTGATAAAAATCTATGAAATTACTTTAATTTAGGTAAACTTTATTTCAAAACTTGCTATTAGGGAAGTAAAATTGACTTAATTTAGTTTCTTGTTTTACTCGGGGATTTGTGATATAAAATTTACCTAGGGCCCTTGGGTCCAATCAATTTTTGCAATTTCTCATTTTTTCAATGCGCGGATAATAGGTGGTGGCTGCATGTTCGGAGGCAAGTCTAAGAACGGCAAGCTTGGAAAGCACGTCTGGAACGCTTTTTTTGCGAGCAGCGTCGAGATCGAGGGCTCTCTTCGGTTTTCAGGACTGCTGAACATTGACGGAAATTTGACCGGGGCCATCGTCGCCAAGGGGATGCTGGTCACCGGGGTCAACGCCACGATCACGGGCGACATCTTCGTCGAGAACCTGATCATCTCCGGCACGGTGAGGGGCAACGTATACGCCACCGGCGAGGTTCATCTCAACGACACGGCCAAGGTCTATGGCAATATAAACTACAGCTCCCTCTCCATAATTCCCGGCGCCTTCCACGAGGGCAACAGCCACTTCTTCTCCGAGGACGAGCGCAAGGAGCTGACCGCCAGAATACACGCCGAGCTGCATCTGCCCGGCGAGCCGGACGGGGACGACAAGAAAAAGAACAAGAAGAGCGTCCCCTCCCTGCCGCTGAACGTCCCCGAGACGAAGGAGGCCCTGCCGGACGCCGCCTCCATCTCCGCGGTCAAGAGCTGAGCGGTCCCCGGCCGGGACTCGGGCGCGGGCCGTCCGCCGCGGCTTGTCTTTTTTAACGGGGGCGCCCGCCCGGCGCGGAGGCCGCCGTCCGCCCCGGCGCCGAGGTTCGCGGCCGCGACGGTCCCGCTTCCGCCGGAGGCCCGCGGGCGGCTTTTTCAGGACGGCCGCCCGGGGCAATAATTAGACGCCGGCGGCCTGTCGTTGGCGGCCCCCGGCCTGTCGTTTGTTGCTTTCGGCCCGCGGTTGGACCAGGTTCGGCGCGGCTCGGGGGCGCGGGAAAAAAAACGTCCCTGCCGCGAGGCTCTTGCCAGGCGGCCCGTCCTTATGTATACTTGGCGAAACTGACTTGACTGGCGGCCCTCCCTGTTTGCGGCGGGCCGAACATACGTTTTTTTAGAGTCGGCAAAAACTTTCTCGTTCGCGACCTCGTCAGACTTTGTCATCCGAAGCCATTTCAGACTTTGTCAACCAAAGCCCTGATTGGACTTTAATTGATCCGAGAGCAGACCCCATCCGAAAAGGGAGGCTAAAGAACAACATGCCGCCAAGACACTGTAAGAGCCTAATTGTTAATTCCGTCAATCTTTTTCACTCCGGACCCTCGCCCACGCCCGCCTCAAAATCACACCGGCACAAACACAGACGCAGCTGACGGCGCCCCGCCGCTATTTTGTCGGCGGCCGGGCGTCGCGCGCCTCGTGACAATCCTCGGCATATTTTTTATTAGGCTTTTGAAACAGACTTATATTTGGAATCGGAAAAATAAATTTTCACGCTTTTATTTTTTAAATTTGGCGCCTGTTTGTTCCCAGCCGGTCGTTTTCAGTTTTTTTTTCCTCAAATCCGTCGGATGTTTATATTTTTCCGAGGGGCTTTTCCCCGCGCGGGAAATCTATATTCCGGCGGGAGTTTCCTCGCGGGGGGCATGAGCTCCCCCGCCAACACGCCCCGGGTCTGGCCCCGGGCATATTTTAGGAGTAGCCAAATGAAAATCGGTTGTCCCGCAGAGATCAAGAACAACGAGAACCGCGTCGGCATCACCCCCAACGCCGCCCTGGCCTACGCCCAGGCCGGTCACGAAGTCTTCGTCCAGAAGGGCGGGGGCCTCGGCTCCGCCATCACCGACGACGAGTACGTCAAGGCGGGGGCCAAGGTCCTGGCCACGGCCCCCGAGGTCTGGGCCGCCTCCGACATGATCGTCAAGGTCAAGGAGCCGCTGGCAGCTGAGTACAAGTTGATGAAGGAGAACCAGCTCGTCTACACGTACTTCCACTTCGCCGCCGACGAGGAGCTGACCAAGGCTTGTCTGGCCAGCAAGATCGTGGCCATGGCCTACGAGACCGTCCAGGATGGCAACATCCTGCCTCTTCTGAAGCCCATGAGCGAGGTCGCCGGGCGCATGTCGGCCCTGATGGGCTCCTTCTACCTGGCCAAGACCCACGGCGGCCGCGGGCTTCTGCCCATGGGCGTCTCCGGCGTGGCCCCGGCCGAGGTCGTCATCCTGGGCGGCGGCTCCGTCGGCACCAACGCCGCCTTCACCGCCGCTGGCCTGGGCACCCGGGTGACCATCCTCGACGTCAACATCAACCGCCTGGAGTACCTCCACGACGTGATGCCCGCCAACGTGACCGGCCTCTACAGCGACCCGGTCAACTTGGAGACCAGCATCAAGACGGCCGACATCGTCATCGGCGCCGTCCTCATCCCGGGCGCCAAGGCCCCGAAGCTTCTGCGCAAGGAGCATCTGAAAATGATGCGCCCCGGCTCCGTCATCGTCGACGTGGCCATCGACCAGGGCGGCTGCTTCGAGACCTCGCACCCCACCACCCACTCCGAGCCCACCTACGTGGTCGACGACATCATCCACTACTGCGTGGCCAACATGCCCGGCGCCTACGCCAGGACATCCACTTTCGCGCTGAACAACGCGACCCTGAAGTACGGCCTCATGCTGGCCAACAAGGGCGTCGAGGCGGCCTGCCGCGAGAGCGAGGCCCTGCTTCTGGGTCTCAACACCTACAAGGGCGCCATCACCTTCAAGGCCGTGGCCGAGGCCTTCGGCATGCTCAACAACTACAAGGACCCCCGCGCCGTCGTCGCCTAAAAAGCCGGACGGTTCGGTTTTTCAGCGCCGCCCGCGGCCCCCGGTCGCGGGCGGCGTCCAAAAGTCTTATGACCGGGGCGTCTCCGGGGGGCGGAAAAAACAATCCGCCCCCCCCCCCGGGCCGCCGACCCGCGCCCGGGAGGCGCTTTTTTCGTTTCAAGACGAGGTTTGTTATGTCCGCAGGTTATGGTCGCCCGGTCTGGGCCGAGATAGATCTTTCGTCGATTCGCCACAACGTCACCGCCCTGCGCCGGGCGACGGCGGAGGGGGCCAGGTTCTGCGCCGTGGTCAAGGCGGACGGCTACGGGCACGGCGCCGAGGCCGTGGCCAGACAGGCCGTCGCCCTGGGGGCCGACTATCTGGCCGTGGCCGTCCTGGACGAGGCAGCCTTTCTGCGCTCCAGGGGATTTACCGAGCCGATTCTGATTCTGGGCTACACCCCGGCCTACTCGGCCGGGGCCGCGGTCGGTTTGAACGTCGCCCAGACCGTCTTCGACATCGAGGACGCCCGGGCCCTCTCCGAGGCCGCCGGGGCCGTCGGGGGCAGGGCGCGCGTGCACTTGAAAATCGACACCGGCATGGGCCGCCTGGGGGTGCCGCCGTCGGAGGCCGCCGCCTTCGCCCTGGCCGTCTCCTCTCTTCCCAACGTCGAGGTCGAGGGGATGTACACCCACTTCGCCAAGGCCGACAGCCTCGACAACGACTACCAGGAAAAGCAGTTCGCGGCCTTTAAGGACGCCCTTGCGTCCGTGGCCGAGGCCGGGGTCAGGATCCCCATCCGCCACTGCGCCAACAGCGCGACCATCATCAGATTCAAGGAGGCGCACCTGGACATGGTCCGGGCGGGCATCAGCCTCTACGGTCTCTGGCCCTCGGACGAGATCGCGGGCGACTATTTCGAGCACCGGCCCGCCATGAGGCTCAAGGCCAGGCTCGCCCACATCAAAAACGTCCCCGCCGGCGCCTTTTTATCCTACGGCTGCACCTTCGAGACCAAGAGGCCGTCCCGGATCGGGACGCTTCCTTTGGGCTATGCCGACGGCTGGACCAGGATGCTCTCCGGCAAGGCCGAGGTCAGCATCGGCGGCAG
>JAISET010000070.1 GCA_031264015.1 Deltaproteobacteria bacterium
GGGGCCGAAAGCGCCGGTCAGGCGCCCGTCCTCCCCAGGAGGCGGCCCCAGGCCTCGGGCAGCCTGGCCTGGATCTCCGTGGGCAGGACCCCCCTGCCGCCGGTCCCGGACGAGGCCAGGTCGGCGGCCGCCCCGTGCAGCCAGGCGCCGAGGGCCGCGGCCTCCAAAGGCGGGGCCCCCTGGGCCAGAAGGCCCGCGACGATCCCGGTCAGAAGGTCCCCCGAGCCCCCGGTGGCGAGGGCGGGGCCCCCGGTGGAGTTCATGAGGACGGAGCCCTCGGGCCCGCAGACGAGGGTGCGGCGGCCTTTGAGGAGGACGACGGCCCCGGTCAGGGCGGCCAGTTTTCTGACGGAGCCGGGGCGGTCGGCCTCCACTTCGCCGGCGGAGACCGAGAGAAGCCGGCCGGCCTCGCCCGGGTGCGGGGTCAGGATCCTGGGGGCGGGGGAGCGGGCCAGAACCCCCGGGTCCCCGGCCAGCAGGGTCAGGGCGTCGGCGTCCAGGACCAGGGGCCCGTCCAGGCCCGCGGCCAGGTCGAGGACCAGCTTTTTCCGCGCCTCGCCGAGCCCCAGCCCGGGGCCCAGGGCCGCGGCTTTGGCCCCCGGCCGCGACATGAACTCCCTGACCTCGGGGGCGGCCTTCTCCGAGAGCGCCCCCGGGGAGTCCTCGGGCAGGGCCAGGGTCATGGCCGAGGTCAGCTTGGTCTCCATGACGTGGGCGAGGGCGGCCGGGTGGGCGGCGGTGATCAGCCCGCAGCCGGAGCGCTGGGCCCCCAGGGCGGCCAGGGCCAGCGCCCCGCTTTTGCCGGGGGAGCCCCCGATTATCAGGGCGTGCCCGAAGGTGCCCTTGTGGCCGGCGGGGGGTCTGGGCGGCGCGAACGTCCGGGCCAGGGCGGCGTCCGTCAGCCTCGCCCGGGGCTCGGCCCGGGCGGTCATTTGGGGGCAGAGGCCGATGTCCCCGAGCCTGACCTCGCCCGAGAGCTCCGGCCCCCGTCCCAGAAAAAGGCCCCACTTGTAAGTCCCCAGGGTGACGGTCAGGTCCGCCCGCAGGACCTCGGGCCCGGCCGCCCCGGTGTCGCCGGAGAGACCGGAGGGCAGGTCCGCGGCCAGCACCCGGAAAGTCCTGGGATAGTTGGCCGCCTCGACGAGCGCCCTGGCCGCCTGGCCGGAGAGGGGCCGGTCGAGGCCCGTCCCGAAGAGGGCGTCCACCACCAGGTCGTAGTCCGAGAACCTGGGGAGGGGGTCCTGGTCGCTCTCCATGACGGAGACGGGGATCCCGAGCCTGCGCGCCAGGGCGTGGTTGGGGGCGGCGTCGCCGGAGGGGTTGGCCCCGGGCTTGCGGACCAGCCGGCACTCGACTTTGTGCCCCGCGGAGGAGAACAGTCTGGCCAGGACCCAGCCGTCCCCGCCGTTTTGTCCGGGGCCGGCCAGCACCAGGATCCTGCGGGCCTCCGTTTTGAGATCCGGCCAGAAGTCCAGGGCCTCCCGCCAGATGGAGCGGGCCGCCGTCTCCATGAGAACGAGGCCCGCCAGGCCGTAGTCGACCATGGCCACGCGGTCGAGCTCCCTGCTCTCGGCGCTGGTGGCTATGTAGAGGTTCTGCCGCATGCGAGGCCTCCGGCGAGGGATTTTCCGACAAAAAAACCGGTCGGACCGAGGACTTGGCCCGAGTCGCGCCCGGATGAAACCAGGGGGCGCGGCGGGGCCGCGGGCGTCGGGGAAGCCGCGGCGCCCGCGCGCTCGCCCGCCATAATTTGCCGACAGACGGAACATGGCGGCGGCCGCGTCCCGAAAGGGAGGAAAAAATTATAAGCCCGTCTGATTTAAGCCGGGAACCGGCGCCCGGGCCGACGCCGTTTATTCCCGGGTCAAACTTAGAGGCCGTTGGAAAGTGAAAATTTAGAGCCTGATTGAAATCGAAAAATTTAGAGTCTGATTGAAATCGAAAAATTTGGAGGACGTTGGCAATCGAAAACTTTGGAGGCCGTTGGAAATCGAAAACTTTGGAGGCCGCGGGAACGCAAAAAACTTTCCCCGGACGATCCCGCCCCGGCTGACGGTAGCGGGAACGCTTTCAAAAACGCGGCCCGCGGGCGGGCAAGTTTTGGCGGCCAGCGGGGTCGAAAGACGCGGCGGGCATGGAGGGGGCCTCAGCCCCGGTAGTTTTTGGCCAGATGGTCCTTGTAGAGCATGTCCTCCTTGTTGATGTGGGTCGTCCACCAGTCCTTGAGAAAGGAGATCATGATTCTGGAGTCCTCGTTTTTCAGGCTGCTGAGGGCGTATCTGTCGGTGTCGCTGACCAGCTTCTCGTGCTGCCTGCGGTGGTTTTCCAAGTCCGGATACTCCGCGGCCTCCAGGATGTCGGTCTCCGTGTCGAAATGGACGATCGTGTAGGCGCGGAGCATCTTGGTGACCGGCTCCAGAAAGTCTTCGGCCCGCGGCCCGTTCAGGGCGAAGTGCAGGGAGTTGATGACGGAGACTATGCCCCGGTGCTGCTCGTCTATGATGGGGATGCCGACGATGTTGATGTCGTTCCAGACGATGAGGAGATTTTGCTTCATAAGTGACCCGAAGAATAACAAGCGAAAAGGAAGGGGGGCGGCGTCAGGTTGTCTGATTGTCCGGTTGTATGGTTTTCCGGCGGCGGACCGGTCTGGTTTCGGGCGGTCGGGCGGTGAGCGCCAACCTCCTGGGGAGGGCGTGGAATATCCTCAATGCTCGGCAGATTGTATCATAAGGGGGCGCATGATCGCAAAAAACAGACTTTCCGGTTTGTTTCCGGCCGGTTCCGTCCGCCGGGCGGGGAGGCGGACGGCGTTTGCGGAAAGGGAAGGAAAGGGAATGGGAGAGGAGGGAAGAGGGAGAGGGGTTGTGAGGGTCCCGTCTTCGGCGGACCGTCCGTCCCCGCGGCCGGGTTCCGTTTACGGCGAGCCGTCAGTTTATTAATTGACAATGCCGACTTGAGGAAACCCCGCGTCGAAACGGGGGCGCGGGCGAGGCGGGGCGCGGCGGGGCGCTGGCGATGCGGGCGATGCGGGCGATGCGAGATGAGCCGAGATGAGGTGGAGGGGCGCGGAGAGGGAGGGCGCCGTCGCGACGGTTTGGCGGACGGACGCCGACAATTGCTTTTGGAGCTAGTTATTAAGATTTATGCCGTTATGTTATGACTATAAAGATGTTGTGCCATTACGAAGTCTATATAATTTCCCATAAGCTATCAAGGTTTGCATTTAATCAGTCTTGGTCTCCATTCGGCTCGTTCCGGCGTTTCCCGGCCAGGCCCGGAGGGCTTCCTTGGGAGACCGGTCGCCGGGGTTGATCCGGCCGGTCTTGCTTAATAGTCCCGGGATTGGTAGACTTACAAACTTGAAGTCCTGGCTCGAGGCGGCCGGGCCTGGTATTTTCGCCCTAAATTCGGGGCGGGCCGGGACGCCCGCCGCTCCCGCCTTCCACTCCAAGGCCGCCCCCGCCTCTACAGCCTCTTTCAGGGCGGCGCCGCTTTCCAGGCGAGGCTTGTCGACGGGCCGCCCGTCGTCGATCGGAGGTCTAGTTGAGTTTCGCGCCCCTTACTCTGGCCGACAGAGACGTCTTTGTGGAAATGGAGAAACGATGTCCGCTCCACACCTCGGACGCCAACTTTACCAACATGTTCATCTGGCAGGGGTTTTATAATTTTTCCTGGACCAGGGAGAGCGACTGCCTGTGCCTGCTGGCCAGGCCCTCCTCCGGGGCCCCCTTCGCCATGCCGCCCCTGGGCCCCGGCGACAAGCTGGCGGCCGCGGAGTTTTTGGTCGAGCGGATGGACTCCCCCATGCTGGCCAGGATCCCCGAGGAGCTGGCCGACCGGATAGCGGCCGCCCACCCGACCTGGCGGGTGGAGCACGACGCGGACAACGACGACTACGTCTATCTGGCCGAGAAGGTCATCAACCTCTCCGGCCGGAGGATGCACCAGAAGAAGAACCATTACAACAGCTTCGTCAAGAACAACCGCTTCGAGCTGGTCACCGTGACCCCGGCCCTGCATGACGAGCTGGTGGAGGTGGAGGCCAAGTGGCTGACCAGCAAGACGGAAAAAATCGGCGAGAACTCCCATCTGCAGATCGAGAGGGACGCCGTCCACCTTCTGTTGGAGAACTTCTCCACTCTGGAGATCCAGGGCCTGGCGATCAGGATTGACGGACGCATCGAGGCCTTTAGCCTCGGGGAGTCTTTGAGTCCTGACACCGCCCTCATCCACGTGGAGAAAGGCAGCCCCGAGATCAGGGGCATCTACGTGGCCCTCTGCTCCAGCTTCTGCCGGGCCTCCTACTCCGACAAGACCTACGTCAACCGGGAGCAGGACCTGGGCCTCCCCGGACTGCGCTGGTCCAAGGAGTCCCTCAAGCCCGACCACATGCGCCGGAAATTTAACATCTGGCCGGTTTGACGGCGGGGGACGCGGGCGGCGGAGGGTTTGCTTTTTTCGATTTTCGATTGGTGGTTTGCTGTTTACGGTTTACGCTTTATGTTTTGCGCTTGACGGTTTTTGTCCGGGGCCTTTTGAATAGTTCGGTTTTTTGGAGGGGACTTTGCGGATCTTTTTAGTTTTCCTTTTGTCGGCGATCCTGGCGGCGGCGGCCGCCGCTTGCTCGGGAATCTCCGACGACGACCTGGCCAACCTGCAAAAGGAGAACGAGGCGCTGGCGGCCGAGCTGGAGCTGGAGAAGCGCCAGGCCGAGATCCTGAACCGCGCCCTGACGGGAGTCTACAAGGAGAGGGACCGCCTGGTGGACCAGATCAACCTCGGCCCCGCCGCCGCCCAGGACGCCCAGGCGGCGGCCGACGGAACCTTGATCCAGCCGGGCGAGGGCGGGGCCTCCGCCTCCTCCCCGAGGGTCTACGTCGTCGTGGTGGGGGACACCCTGGGGGCCATCGCCAGGCGCTTCAACACCACCGTCCCCGTCCTGCTCACCCTGAACCCTTTCCTGCGCTCCCGCGCCGACTTCATGGTCTGGGAGCACGACAACATCACCCTGCCCAGGTGACCGGACGCGTCCGGGGTGACTTGGGATAGACGATCGGAGACAAGAGACAGGAGAACGGAGACAAGCGGCATGGCGCGTCCCGCGTCCACTCCTGAAAAACAACCTGAAAACGCGGATTTAAAATCCCCTCAACCGCCCGGCGACCCCGTTTGAAAAGCTCGCCCCCGCCCCCGCCCCCGCTCTCGCCAGCGCCTCCGCCCATGCCCGAACAGACTAAAGCCTCGCCAGGCAAGCCGCCTGAAAACGAAGACTTAAAACACAGCCTGCATAGATCCCGGGAAGCGCCTCTGAAAACTCCCCTGAAATCGCGGGCTTGAAATGTCGTTTCGTCCTCCCCGGACCTCGGCGCGTCCCCCTTGGACCAAGTCCGGGCCCGATGTCGCGCTCCTGGCGGAGGTCAAATTTCGCTCTTGTCCGGGGCCGGGTTCGGGTCGAGTCCGGGTCAAGTTCCGGCCGAGTCCGGGCCAAGTTCGGTCCGGTCCCGCTCTTGTCATGAAATGCGGAAAAGGATAGAATTGTGCGTCCAGGCGGCTAAAACTGCGGCTTGAGACATGTTAGTCCAATAATTTACCCCCTGCATGCCCGACAGACGTCCAATGGAAACAAGATCGGATCTAAAAAAGGTCAGGCGCCTGGTGGTCAAGATAGGCAGCTCCCTGGTCTGCGATCAGGAGAACCTCTCCCAGGGGAGGCTCAGGGCCTTCGCCGGGCAGATCTCCAAGCTTTTAAGACGCGGCCTGGAGCTGGTGGTGGTCTCCTCCGGGGCCGTGGCCGCGGGCGTCCGCAAGCTGGGTCTCCCCGCCAGGCCGACGACCCTGTCCATGAAGCAGGTCTGCGCCTCGGCGGGCCAGGTGAGCCTGATGACCGCCTGGGAGAAGGCCTTGGGGGCCTTCGATCTCAAATGCGCCCAAATTCTTTTGACCGCCGAAGACCTGGCCGACCGCGGACGCTTTTTGAACGCCCGCAACACGGTCATGAGCCTGGTGGGGATGGGGGTGGTCCCCATCGTCAACGAGAACGACACCGTGGCCGTGGAGGAGCTCAAGTTCGGGGAGAACGACACCCTGGGCTCCCTGGTGGCGGGCCTGTTCGAGGCCGACCTGTTCGTCAACCTGACCGACCTCGACGGCCTCTACGACCGCGACCCCCGGAAAAACGACGACGCCGTCCTTTTGCCCCTGGTGGACGAGGTGACCCCCGCCATCCTCGAGTCCGCCGGCTCCGGGGGGCCCATGGGCACCGGGGGCATGCTGACCAAGGTCAGGGCGGCGGGCCGGCTGGCCGAGAGCGGGCTGGCCAGCCTGATCGCCAACGGCAGGTCCCGCGACGTTCTCGAGAGAATCCTGGCGGGCGAGGAGCTGGGCACCTTCTTTCGCCCCGCCAAAAAGCACCGCCCCCTGCGCAAGCACTGGCTGGCCTTCGCCGCCAGGCCCAAGGGCCGCCTGACGCTCGACCGGGGGGCCGTGGCCGCCCTGGTCCGGGGAGGCCGCAGCCTGCTCCCCAGCGGCATCGCCTCGGTGGAGGGCCAGTTCGAGGCCGGGGACGCCGTGACCCTGGCCGGAGTCGACGCCGGAGGCGAGCTGGGCGTGGGTCTGACCAACTACAGCCACCGGGAGATAACCCAGATCATGGGCCGCCGGAGCCTCATGATCGAGTCCATCCTGGGCTACTGTCCCGCCGAGGAGGTCGTCCACCGCGACAACCTGGCCCTTTTCTCGGAGGGCGGGTCGAGGGAGTCCCCGTCGCCAGCGGCCGGCAGCCCGTCGGAGACCGACGGCGGCCCGGGCGAGTAGCGTCGGTTTGCGGACCGGCGGTCGGCGGCCGGCCCGCGGCGGCGGCGAACAGTCGGGGTTCGGAGTGAAAGGCGGGAGGTCCGAGGCCTGGCGGAAGAGCCGGGCGGCGGAGTTTTGCAACCGGCGGCTTTAAATTTGAAACTTGCACTCGGGAGGGCGCGTCTTTGAAAAAAATAGTCGAGCAGGCCTACGCCGACCTGGAGGGAAGCCTCGCCGCCGCCAGGAGCCGGGGGGACCTCCTGGTCCGGGCCGCCAAAATGATCGCCGGGACGCTGACGGCCGGCGGCATAGTCTACATCTGCGGCAACGGGGGCAGCGCCGCCGAGGCCCAGCACTTCGCGGCCGAGTTCGTGGGGAGGTTTCTGTTGACCCGGCCCGGGCTGGCCTCCGTGGCCCTCTCCACCGACACCTCGAAGCTGACGGCCATCGGCAACGACTACGGGTTCGACGAGGTCTTCGCCAGGCAGATCAAGGCCCTGGGCCGCCCCGGGGACGTCCTGTGGGGCATCTCCACCAGCGGGAAGTCCCCCAATGTTTTGAAAGCCCTGCGGGCGGCCAGGGACTCGGGGCTGAAAACCGTCATGATGTGCGGCTCGGTCGTCCCGGAGGTCCCCTACGTCGACATCCTGATCGACAGCCCCGCCCCGAACACCCCCAGGATGCAGGAGCTGCATCTTTTGTACGGGCATACGGTCTGCCAGCTGGTGGACCACATCATCGTCGAGGGCGGGGAGTAGGGAGTGGCCGGGGAGCTTCCGGAAATAGACTTTCGGCGGGTCAGGTTGCAAAGCCTGGCCTCCCGCCACAGCAAGGTGGGGCTCGCGGACTTCGGCCGTCCCCTCGAGGCCGGCTCCAGCCTCAGGGACTTCGCCTCCGGCCTCCCCAACATCCTGGCCGCCGGGGACCTTAAGGAAGCCTCGGGCAGGATCGCCCGGGCCGCCTGCGACGGGCGGGCGGTCATGCTCGCCATGGGCGGCCACCCCGTCAAGGTGGGCCTGGGCCCGGTCATTTGCGACCTCCTGCGCCGGAACGTTCTGACCTCCGTCTCCACCAACGGCTCCGTCATGGTCCACGACGCCGAGGTGGCCCTGGCGGGGGCGACCTCCGAGGACGTGGACGCCGGGCTGGGCGCCGGGGACTTCGGGGTCACCAGGGAGACGGGCGAGCTCGTCAACCTGGCCGTCGGCCGGGCCGCCAGGGAGGGCCGGGGCCTGGGCCGCTGCCTGGGCGAGGCCATCCTGGAGGCCGGGGCCCCCCACGCGGACAAAAGCGTTTTGGCCACGGCGGCCAGGCTCGACAAGCTCATGACCGTCCACGTGGCCGTCGGCGGCGACGTCTACCACATCCACCCGGACTGCAGGGGGGACGAGCTGGGCGCCGCCACCATGAACGACTTCAGGCTTTTTTGCCGGCAGACGGCCGCCCTCGACCGCGGGGTTTTTCTGAACCTGGGCTCGGCGGTGATCATGCCGGAGGTGTTTCTGAAGGCCCTGACCCTGACCAGGAACATGGGCTTTCAAGTCGACGGCCTGACCACCGTCAACATGGACTTCGTCAAGCAGTACCGTCCCTCCGTCAACGTGGTGGAGCGGCCCACCAGGGGGGGCGGCCGGGGCTACACCTTCATCGGCCACCACGAGATCATGTTCCCCCTGCTGATGTCCCTGGTCCTCGAGGAGCTGGCCTCCCCGGGGGCCGGAGGCGGTTCGGGCGGGGAGGGCGGGGAGGCCGGGGAGGACAAAGGCCCCGGTCAGGCGGGAGGCTCCCCCGGCGGGACTGACGGACGGTGAGCAAGGGCGGGACAACATGGACGGGAGTTTAGCCGCGAGACGGCGGGCCGCCCGGGACGCCTCCGGGGGGGCGACCGACGGAACAAAACTTCAAAAATCCGGCCCCCGGCCCGGGCGCCTCCGCCTGCTGCTGCTGGCCCTGGTCGCCGCCGCCGGGCTGGCGGCGCTTTGGGCCCGGCCCCTGGACGCCCGGGAGGCCCCCTCCGGGACCGACGACGAGGCCGGGCCCGCCGTTTTGAGCGAGACGGAGCGAGGACACCTGGACAAGCCCCTCTCCACCCAGTCTCTGGCCCACCTCTACGAGCTGATCAGCCGGGAGCCGCCCCTGACCCGCAACGAGGTGCTCGTCTACGAGCGCAACCTGCCGGCCATCGTGGCCCTCGACGCCGACCCCTCCGGCCTGCGCCCCATCCTGGAGCAGACCGGCCTCTCCCAGACCAGGCTCACCTACGTCGTCGCCAAGATAGGCGCCGGCCTCGCCCTCATCCTGGACCCCGGCAACCCCAGGCTGAAGACCATCCCCGAGTTCGTCAAACCCACCCCCCAGGAGACCGAGCTCATCGTGGAGAGGCTGGAGAAGCTGGTCGACGGCTTCCGGGACCTCCGCGTCAAGCCCGGGGCGGCCGGGACCCGGGGCGGAAAGAAGCCCGGCGCCCGGGGGGGGGGACGAAGTGTCGGCTGAATCAACCGAAAGAAATAAACCCGTATTTTTGCGGAATTGAAGACGGGCGAGGAAAATTCCCCGGGAAAAGGTCAAGAAAAACCGAGGCCGGGCGACGGCTTGACAAGACGACATCGGGCGGGAGGCAAAGAGCAGGCGCGGCGGCGGCACGGCGGCCGCGGCGGCGACAGCAACACTGGGACCAGCCAAACCGACCGCCGGTGGAAAAAGAAGCGGGGCCGACCGCGAAGTCGACCCCGCTTTTTTCTTCCCGCCGCCCGGTCCTTTGGGGGCCGGGGGAGGCGGGAGGTTAGCCTGGTTTAAGTGATCGGGCCCTTGTTAGAACTCGAACCCGATCCCCAGGGAGGCGTTGTGGGCCTTGTAGCCGCTGGAGGCGTCCAGGTCGTAGTTGGCGAAGATGTCCACCAGGCCGCCGGTGTTGACCTTGACGCCGGCGCCGATCTGGAAGGAGCCGGAGCGGGGCTTGACGCCCTGGATCCTCCAGGTCTGGGGGGCGCCGACGAAGCCCACGTTGAGGACGTTGTCGGGCTTCTTGACCGTGAAGGTGTAGCCCAGGCGCAGCTCGGGGGTGACGGTGGCCGAGCCGGCGGCGACGGTGGCGTTGAACTTGACCTGCAGGGGTATGTCCACCTGATGGTCGGAGGTCTTGCCATAAACATGAGGGCCGGGAACACTGGGGTTGGCGAGAGCCGCCGCGTCCAAGGTCTCGGTCCAGCCCTTCTGCTCGAGGGAGAGGACGCGGACGCCCACGCTGGGGATGATCTGGAAGTTGTCGACTTTGACGACAGCTCCGCCGCGGGCGCCGAACTGCCAGGAGTTGACGTCGTAGCTGCCCTTGACTACGCCGCCGCCGACCGCGTTGACGGTGTAGTCGCTGTCGGTGGTGGCGTAGGAGACGTTGGCGTCGAAGAAGACGCCGTTGGGGAGGCTGTAGCTGCCGTAGACGCCTACTCCGGCGGTGTCAAGGTCGACGGTGGTCAGGTTGTCGTTGTTGTCCAGGTCGCCGGAAGCCCAGGAGGCGCTGATGCCGAAGCGCAGGCCGGG
>JAISET010000185.1 GCA_031264015.1 Deltaproteobacteria bacterium
TTACATGATATCAAAAAGTCCGCCGCTTATCAAGAGTATCCAGAATAAACAAGGGAAATGATCCGATGCCTACCCGCTTCTTCCTGTAATTAGAAAAAATCACAGGGAACTACAGATAAATTAACCCTGAAGACAGAAATCTTGATGGCAATTTTCATCCCGGGGCAGGTGTCCCGGACTCGGGTCCAGCCCCAACCCTGGCAGGGGTCACCAGGGACCCCGTGAACGCTTACCGTAAAACGAATGGACCAAATCATTTCTTTAGTCGCCCAGTTAATGTCAGATCCATAATTTATCATATATTTTATTCGCTTTTGTCAACTTTTGCCAGAGAAATAAATTCGCGCCCGCGATCGGCGGCCCCCGCCCTGCCCCCCCCGACGCCGGGCCCGCGGCCGAGACGCTCCGGCCCGGCGGACTCGGGACGGGACGCCTTGAGTCGGCCCGCGATCTGGGTTAAAGTCAAAGGGGCGCCGGGGGACGGCATGACGCCCGGCGGGCATGAGGCCGCCCCCCGGAGCCCCGGACCGACCCGAAAGAGCGAATAATTCCCCCGCCGCCCCCTCCCCCGGCGCACAGGACGACCATGACCCCGAAAACCAGCCCCGACGGGCGGCCCGACTCCCGGCCGGCCTCCCTGGAAAAAGACCCCGGCGGCCGGGGCCGCCTGATAGCCGTCCCTTACGTCAGCCCCGAGGGCCTGGGACACCCCGGCCCGGTCTTCTACCTCACCTGGCCCTCCTGGGAGAGCTTCCGTCTGGACGTCCTGGGGCAGCAAAAGGACGCCCCGGGGTTCGCGGCCCTGACGGTCCCCGACCCGCCGGGTTTTCAAGAGTCGTTCCGGGGGAGCCTCGCCCTGCTGAGGGACCGGGGCGGGGACCTCCACCCCAGCTTCCCCGCGTCCAAGGCCGTCCCCCTGGCCGAGCCATTTGAAACCGTCCAGGAGGTGGTCGGCGCCCTCGGCGGGCGGGGCGGCGCCGGGGCCGGAACGTCCGAAATCCCCGGGACCTCCCCCGCCCTACCCTACCTGAGCCTCGCCCTTTGGGGCTACTCCAAGCACCTGGCCGCCCAGGCCGACTCCCTGATGGGCGAGGCGACCCTGCGCCGGGCCGACCTGCTGGTCGACCTGAGGGGCGAGGAGACTTACGAGGACGGCTCGGAGGACGACCTCCTGGCCGCGGACTCCTCTCCGGGCGGGGACCTGTCCCCGGACGGGGAGGACGACGGGCCGAACCCCGACGAGACGGCCCCGGCCGCGGTGCTGGCCTCCTTCCTGCAGATCTTCGCCTCCGTCCGCCGGCCGGGGGACGTCCTGCTGGCCGCCTCGGCCGGGGTCGCCGAGGAGGTCAGGGAGATGGCGCCCCGGCTCGGCCTGGCCGGGGTCGACATAAGAGTCTGGGACCCGCCCGGCGCGGGCTCCGAGCGAAGTTAAGCCTCGACCGAGACCGGCGGGGGCTCCCGTCGCCCGCCCCGCCCCGCTCCCGGACGTCGTCAGCCGACTGGGCAGGCCCGCTTCAAAACAGCCTCGCGACCGCCGGGGAAGCCCCGGAAGGCCTCGGTCATTTAAAATTTGAAAAATATCGCCCGCCATGTTAAAAAGATTAGAAATGCTTCCGGCGGGACTTTTTTTATGTAAATGTTTAAGTATTATTTTTCCTCCAGTTTTTCAACTGTCGACAAGGGTGGCCCATGGGCAAGCCTCGGCCAATAATTTTTAACGCCGCAGGCGTCTGCTTGCCGTCCGGGCGCTATGCGCTCCCGGTCCTTTCCCGTGTGCCTGGCGTTTTAAGTTTGGCGGAGGCTGAAAGCTATTTTAGTATCCGCGCCCCCGGGCGGTCGGGAAAGACCGCCGCCATCAACGCTTTAGCGAACAAAATTAATTAAGACGGCAAACACAACGCAACCTATTGTTCCTTGGAAATATTAGACGGGATTGTGGATGCTGACAAAGCTATGAACGTCGCCGTCGCTTTAATCAACAATTCCGTAAATGGCTCAGATTTGGCGCCATTGGCAGCCTTGGGCTGTCCTGACGACAAGATTCATCAATCGGAACCATACGTCAAAATCATAAAACTGTGTTATTTATCCTTAAAAAGACCATTCGACACAGCGCGACACCTGCCTTTGACCACCTATTTTTCTATCGGCCCCGGAGACTATGGCAAATTCGGTCCATGCTCCGACCGTCATCCTCGAAAGGAACGGCTTAAAACAGCGCCGGACATTAATTTAACCGAGGGCCGTCGACAGTCGATATTATCGCGTCCATAAAACACCGCCCGCCCGTTCGGCAACCGCGCGTTCAACGCGGGGAAACCATCACAAATTAAGGCGAAAAGTCTGAATCTCCATGTGTTTGGACTGTCGCCAGACGGACTGAAGCAAAACTGGCGCGGTCGAAATTTATAATCATCAGTCGCGCCGCGTCGAAAACACAGTTTTTGGGAGTCGAGTCATGAGTCTGTCATTGGTCAAGGGGAGTTCGATGAACGTCATTCTGGCTTTGGACACCGGCGGCACCAACACCGACGCCGTCCTCTACGAGCCCGACAGCGGGGTGGTCCTGGCCGAGGCCAAGGCCGCCACCACCCACCACGACCTGGCCCTGGGCATAGTCGCCTGCCTCGAGGCCCTGAGCCGCAAGACGGACCTGCGGGCGCTGGGGGCGGGGCTGCGCTCGGTCAACCTGTCCACCACCCTGGCCACCAACGCCATCGCCGAGGGCTACGGGCACCGGGTGGGGCTGGTGCTGGTCGGTCTCGACAGCGACCAGCAGCTGGTCCGGGAGCTTCTGGGCCGGCTGCCCTCGGTCGGGGCGGTCTTCGTGGACGGCGGGCACGACTATTACGGCCGCGAGGAGCGACCCCTGGACGAGGCGGCCCTGCTGGAAAAAATCCGCCCCCTGGCCCCCTCCGTCTCCGCCTGGGCCGTCTCCAGCTTCTTTTCCGTCAAGAACCCCTCACACGAGCTGAGGGCCCAGGAGCTCATCAAGACCCTGAGCGACAAGCCCGTCACCCTGGGCCGGTCGCTGACCGGCGAGCTGGGGGCCATGCGCCGGGCGGCCACAGCTGCCTTGAACGCGGGCCTGGTGGTCATCGTCAACCGGCTTTTGGACGCCGTGGCCGAGGGCCTGGACAAGATGGGCCTCTCCGCCCCCGTCATGGTGGTCAAGGGCGACGGCGGCCTGGTGGGCGAGGCCTGGGCCCGCTCCCGGCCGATCGAGACCGTGGTCTCCGGGCCAGCCGCCGGCCTGGTCGGGGCCATGCGCCTGGCCAGGGGCTTCTTTCCGGCGGAGCGGAAAAGCATGTGGGTGCTGGACGTGGGCGGGACCACCTCGGACCTGGCCTACCTCGACGACGGCCGCCCGGCCGTCAACCGGGACGGGGCCAGGGTCGGGCGCTGGCACACCATGGTCGAGGCCGTGGACATCGTCACCCGGGGCCTTGGCGGCGACAGCCTGGTCGAGCTGGCCCAGGACGACGAGCTCGTCGTCGGGCCCCGCCGCGTCCTGCCCCTGTGCCGCCTGGAGGCCATGTTTCCGGGGACGGTGACGCGCTCGGCGGCCGGCGCCTCCGCCTACCGGGAGGCCCCGCTGGCCTTCCTCATCCCCAACCTGCCCCCGGGTCCGGAGATGAGCGAGGACGAGACGGACATCCTCGACATGATCGGCAGACGCGACGGCAGGCCGCTGAAGATCTCCGAGTACCAGTTCGTCTGCCTGAAAGAAGGCCGCCTCTTCCCCGGCCTGGGGGCCCTGACCCACCCGGCGCTTCTGGCCTCGGCCCTGACCCCGACGGACTGCATGAACGTCCTGGGTCTCTACAACTGCGGCCGCATGGAGGCGTCGTACATGGGCGTCAAGGGCCTGGCCGACCGCCTGAAAATCGGGGTGGAGGAGCTGGCCCGGCGCGTCCTCGACAAGATGGGCCAGATCCTGGCCGGGGACATCCTGACCCTGGCCCTGACCCGGGAGGGCCTGCAGTTCCAGGAGACGGACCTGGGTCCGGACCGGGTCCTGGGCCGCATGCTCTCCGCCCGCGCAGGCGGCGTGGTCGACCTGTCGCTGAGTCTTCGGGACCCGATAGTGCTCCTGGGCGCCCCGGCCCAGGTCATGGCCCCCTTCGTCGCCAACCACACCAAGGCGACCGTCGTCTCGCCCCCCGGCTGCCAGGTGGCCAGCGCCGTGGGGGCGGCCGCCTCCTCCGTCTCCCTGGTCCGCAAGGTGGACGTCTCCTCGCTGCCGGACTTCTCCGGCTTCAGGGCCTTCCTGCCCGACGGCCTGCTGGACGGCCTCAAGCTCGAGGATCTGATCAGCGACACCGTCGAGGTCATGACCGCCCACATGAACGAGCTGGCCCGTCTGGCCGGGGCGGAGCGGGAGTCGCTGGTGGCCATCGAGCGGACGGACCGGGAGGTGCGCCTCAACGACGGCACCAGGATGGTCATGGGCGCCACGCTGAGCTTCCGGGTCACCGAGCTGGGCCGCGGGGACAGGACCTCGGCCGCCTGAGGGCGGACGAGGGGTCCCGTCCCGCCCCCTTGGGACCGGGCACCCCGCGCGGGACGACTCCTTTGAACGACGCCTGTCCCGACCGGCATCAAACGCTCTCCTGACAGGAAAAAATTAAGGCCCCCTCCCGCCGGCGACGGGAGCGTGGGCCTTTTTATTTTTTTGAGGTCGCGGCGGACCCGGGCGTCTTGTCGTCGACCGCCGCCGCCGGATTTGTCAATTAATTGAGCGGCCGGGCCCGCCCGAGGGCGGCCGGCCCGGACGGGGTCCCCCGAGCCGGGCGCCCCGGGCGGGGCCCTCCGGGCCTGGCGCCCCGAGCCGGGCTCACTTCCCGTCCGGCCCGGACCAGCGGGCGATGAAATTCTCGATCGCCATCCGGCTCTCCCGGCGGCCCAGCTTTTCCTCGACCCGGGCCATGAGCCCCAGGGAGCCGGGGTTCAGGACGCCCGCGGACAGGTCCTGGTCCAGAAGCTCCAGGACGACGTCCCTGGCCTCGTCGGGGTCGGCGGGGAGGGTCTCCTCGAACGTCTGTAAAAGCGACTCCCTCCGGGGGTCCGTCGCCTCCGGTTTGGAGGGCTTTTCGCGCCCGGCCGGGGCCTTTTTGCGCCTGGGCTCGGCCGCGGGCATCTGGAACGGGGTCGGCTTGGCGTCGGAGGACGTCCTGCGCAGATAGACCAGGCCCGAGCGCTCCTCCGTGCTGACGTCGTTCCGCTCCGGCCAGATCTCCCCGGGGGCGGTCAGAAGTATCCCCCCCGGCGCCAGAAGGGAGACGGCCGACCTGGCCAGGCGCCTGATCTGGCGGTCCGGGCAGTCGAAGCTGCGGCCCCGGCAGAAGACGACGTCGTAGGACCCCTGAAGTTTCCGGACGGTCTCGGAGCCGGCGTCGGACAGGTTGGACTGGAAAAAAGAGACCGGGGGCGCCGACTCGGTCTTGAAATGCCAGCCGGCCGCCCGCACGGAAAACCAGCGGCGCGCGGAGAACGGGGTGAGGACCCGGACCTCCTCCCTGGTGAAGTCGGCCCGGCGGGCCCCGGCCAGCAGGGCGCCGCCCAGATCCGTCCCCTCGACGCTTATCTCCCAGCCCTTGGCGGCCATCTTGGTCTCGGCCAGGCGCATGGCCAGGGAGTAGGCCTCGTGGCCGCGGCCGCAGCCGGCCGACAGCACCCTCAGCCTGCGCTCGGGGGCGATCAGCGTCATCTCGGACAAAAGCTGGCCCAGGACGTCGAACTGGGCGGGAAAACGAAAAAAGCCGTCGCCCGGACCGGCGTCCGCCAGGCCCCAGAGCTCCGACCACTCGTTTTCGTCCGACTGCAGGCGGGCGAGATAGGCGTCCTCGGAAATTTTCAGGCGGTTTCTTCTGACCTCGGCCAGGGCCACGAGACGCTTTTGTCCCCTTATGCTCGCCCCCCGCCCGCAGAACAGGCCCGCCAGCCTGACCAGCTCGACGTCCGTCCGGCTCTCGGCCGCCGGCCAGAGCTCCCTGGGGAAGGTCAGGGAGACCTCCTCCGTCGGGGCGGCCTCCGCGGCCCCCGGGTTTTCCTCAAAAGAATCCATGTCCCCCGCTTATAAAACCGATTTGGTCAAAATGCCCACGATGTCCTCAAGCCCGCGCCTCAGGGCCGCCAGGTCCTCCCCGGAAAGACCGGTCCGCCCGGGCTCCCTGACGGCGCCGGCGGGCTCCGGCTCGCCGGCCTCCGGCGGGGCGGCGGGCGCTCCGTCATGGCCGCCGGCCTCGTCCCCGGGGCCGTCCTCCCCCCCCAGGGCCGCCAGGATCTCGCTGGCCGCCGTTCGGGACTGCAGCCCGCTCAGGTCCACGCCTTCGAGGTCCTCGTTCAAATCTTCCTCGTCCGCGTCGCCGTCCTCATTGCCGTCCGCGTCGCCGTCGCCGTCCGCGCCGCCGTCCTCATTGCCGTCCGCGTCGCCTTCGCCGTCCGCGTCGTCGTCGTCGGTTTGCCCCGGCGCGGCCGGCCGGCGCGGGGCCCCGGCGGTCTCCGACTCCGGGGAAAAGCTCCCGAGGCCGCCGGAGTCGTCCTCGGCGTCAGCCTCGGCCAGGCCCTCCAGGATGTCCGGGGAGCCGGAAAGCGTCAGGGAGGCCCCGTCGTCGAGGTCGGGGGCGTCTTCCTCCCCGGCGGCCTCGTCGTCCAGGAGGCCGTCCTCGTCGCCGGCCGCGGGCTCCAGGAGAGTCTCGGGGTCGACCCTGGTCAGCCCGAAGGTGGCGTCGGGCAGCATGAAGTCGGGCCGGCCGAGCCTCCTGCGGGCGCCGGCCACCGTGTAGCGCTCCTCGTACAAGAGGCGCTTGATCTCCCGAAAGACGCGCAGATGCTCCCTGGTGTACAGGTTGCGCCTCTGGCCGATCCTGATGGGCTCTATCTGGGGAAACTCACGCTCCCAATAGCGCAGGACATGCTTCTCGACCGCCAGGATTTCCGACAAGTCCTTCAGCTTGTAATAGACCTGCCCGTCGTCCGTCTCCGGCTGTTTTTGGTTGTCGTCCGCGCTCATCGAAACAATCACCCCGGCAAGGTATTTTCGTCCGCCCGCCCGACCGCCGACGGCGTCCCCGGGCGCGGACAATCGTCAAAACTGCCGCCCCGCTTAAACGATCGTCAAATTTCTTGCCCCGTGCGGAAAATCGTCACTCGTCGTCGTCGTCGTCATAAAATATCTCGCCGCCGGCCTCCCCGTTTCTCTCCTCGTCGTCGTCGTCATAGCCGTCGTCGAAATCGTCGTCCAGCTCCGCCTCGAAGTCGTCGGCGTCGTCGTCGGCGGCATGGCCGCGCCCGGCCGCGGGCGCCGCGGGCTCGAGGCCCGGACCCGTCGGAACCCGCCCGAGGTCGTCCCCGCCCCCGGGGCGGCCCCCGCGGACGGTCCCGGCGGCGGGTCCGGCGGGCTTCTTTTCCCCGGGCCCGCCGGCGGCGGCGAGCTGGTCCTTGGGCGGGGCGGGGACGGGCGGGGATTTTTTGGCCGGGCCCGCCTGTCCGGGCTGGCCCGTCTTCTCGGCCAATTTCTCGGACATGGCCAGGCGCAGGGCGCGGGACATGGTGAAGGAGACGCGCCGGTGGGCGGGCACCTGGGCGGGCTCCCCCGTCTTGGGGTTGCGGCCGGGCCGGGCCGGCGAGGTCCTGGTGCGGAAGCGGCCCAGGGCGCCCAGCCTGACCTGGCACCCCGACTCCAGCCCCTCGGTCAGGGCCTCGACAAAACTCTCCAGGATGGCCGAGGCGTCCCGTCCGGAGACGGCCAGACGCTGGCGCATGACGTTTATCAATTCCGCCCTGGTCAGGGCGTTAGTGTCGGTCTTGGTCAACAGACGCGCCTCGAAATAATGGGCACCGGGGAAAAACGCTCAGCCCCTCAGCTCGGCGCCGAAACGCCGGGCCAGGGTCGCGACCATGCCGTTAAAATACTCGTTGACCTCCTCGTCCGTCAAGGTCCGCTCCCTGTCCTGGAAAAAGAGGCGCAGGGCCAGGCTCTTCTTGCCGGCCGGGATCTTGTCGCCCACGTACAAGTCGAAGACGACGGCCTCCTCCAGGGGGGCCGCGCCCCCGCCCGCCGCGGCCAGCCCCATGACGGCGTCCACCAGGTCCCGGGAGGGCACCCCGCGGTCCACCAGGACGGCCAGGTCCCGGGTCACGCCGGGAAAGTTGGACCAGGGCTTGAAGAGGGCGGCGGGCTCGGGGTCGACGTCGTCGACGTCCAGCTCGAAGGCGAAGACCCGGCCGCCGGACTCCCGCAGGCCCAGGGCGCCGGCCGCCCGCTCGGAAAGCGCCCCCAGGTGGCCCATGACCCGGCCGTCCCTTTTGACGACGGCCGCCTGGGCCGGGTCGTAGAAGACGGGCGGGTCCTCGGCGGAGTAGGAGAGACTCAGACCGAAGGCCCCGGCCAGCAGCTCCACGGCCCCCTTGACGTCCCAGAAGTCGCAGGGCCTCCAGGGGTCGTTGCAGAGGCCGGCGCCCATTTTCCCGGCCAGCACCCCGGCCAGCCTGGCGGGCTCGACCGGCTTGGGGCCGCCGTCGGGGTCGGCCAGAAAGACCGCGCCCACCTCGAACAGGGCCGCGTCCCGCTGGCCGCGATACTGGTTGAGGCGCAGGGCGGCCAGCAGTCCCGGCAGGACGCTCGGCCGCAGCACCCCCTGCTCCTCGGAGAGGGGGTTCAGGACCGGCACCAGGCCGGTCCTCCAGGGGTGGTTTTCCGGGAGGCCCAGCTCGTCGAGGGCCGCCTTGTTGATGAAGGAGTAGGACAGGGCCTCGGTCCAGCCGGCCCCGGCCAGGACCCGCCGGGCCTTCTGGCGGAGGCGGTAGGGGGCCGGGGGTTTTTTGGCGGCCGCCGGGGGCTTGGGCAGGGTGGCGGGCAGGTTGTCGAAGTCGGCCAGGCGGGCCACCTCCTCGAAGAGGTCCACCTCCCTGGTCAAATCCGGCCGCCAGGTGGGCAGACTGGCCAGGCACTCGTCGGCGTCGCCGTCCCGGGCGCCCTCCGCGCCCCCGACGCCGGGCGCCGGGTCGAGCGCGACGCCGACGGCCCCGAGCACCCTGGCCATCTCTTTTGACGCGTGGCCGGTGCCCAAAAGGGCGTTGCATCTGGCCGGGGAGAAGGGGCAGACGGCGGGCTCGACGACTTTCGGGTAGACGTCCACCAGGCCCCGGGCGACCTTGCCGCCGGAGACCTCGGCGATCAGGGCGGCGGCGCGGTCCAGGGCCAGGGGGCAGCCGTTGGGGTCCAGGCCGCGCTCGAAGCGGTAGGAGGCGTCGGTGCTCAGGCCCAGGGACCTGGAGGTGCGGCGGATGGTGGCCTGGTTGAAGTTGGCCCCCTCCAGAAAGACGTCGCGGGTGCTCCCGTCCACCTCGGTGTTCAGGCCGCCCATGATCCCGGCCAGACCCACGGCCCGGTCCCGGTCGCAGATCATGATGTTTTTCCCGGCTTTGAGCGTCCGCTCCTGGCCGTCCAGGGTGGTGAACTTCCCGCCGGGCCCGTAAATTTTGACGTCTATCCGGGCGCCCGCGATCTTGGCCAGGTCGAAGGCGTGCAGGGGCAGGCCCAGCTCCAGCATGACGAAGTTGGTGACGTCAACGATGTTGTTGACGGGCCTCATGCCCGAGGCCAGCAGAAAGTCGGCCAGCCAGGCGGGGCTCGGGCCCGGGGTCGTCCCGTTGATGACCCGGCCCGCGTATCTGACGCACTCCGCCGGGTCCTCCACGGTGACTTTTATCTGGTCGGAGGCCGGCCTCCCGCCCTCATGCGCGGCTATGTTGGTCTCCGGCGGGACCAGGGGCAGGCCCAGGACGGCGGAGAGGTCCCGGGCCACCCCGACCAGGCTCAGGGCGTCGGGCCGGTTGGCGGTGACGCCGATCTCCAGCACCCAGTCCCCCTCCTGCCTCAGGCCCCCGAGACTTTGGCCCGGCTCCAGCCGCGGGCAGGCCATGACCTTGGCGGCGTCCCCCGACAGGCCCAGCTCGGCCTCGGAGCACAGCGCGCCCTGGGAGACGGCCCCGGAAATGGTCCTGACCCTGACCGTCCCGCCCGGCAGCCTGGTCCCCGGGGGGGCGTAGGCGTAGACCCGGCCGACTTCCACCAGCGGGTCCCCGCAGACCGCCTGGCGACGGCCCGAGGCCCCCAGGTCGAGCTCCAGGACCCGGAGCCTCCCGTCCAAACCGCGGGCCCCGGCCACCCCGGCCGCCAAAACGTCCCGCAGATGGGCCGCCCGGTCCCTGAGGTCCTCCACCTCCAGCCCGGCCATGGTCAGCCTGCCCGCGAGAGCCTGGGGGGTGATCCCCGTCAGGTCGATGTACTTGCCCAGCCACCGGAACGAAACCAGCATAAGTCCCCGTCCTCAAAAATAGTTCCGGCGCCCGG
>JAISET010000252.1 GCA_031264015.1 Deltaproteobacteria bacterium
GGGACAATACTTTGAAGATCGTGGTATAGCCATTGGTGAAGCCAAGGCTAAAGCCGAGGCTGAAGCACAGTATGACAAAGAAAAAAAAGCTTCGGTCGAGAGGATGCTGAGAACCAAAAAACATCAATATTATTCCACCGATGAAATAGCGGCAATTTTCGGCCTCGCGGTGGATGAAGTGAGGGAGCTGGAGGCCAAAGTGGCCGGGGAATCAGCGGAATCGTGATTTTTCGGGTCCGTCGTCCCTCCGGGACCGTCCCGTTGAAAACGCCCTGAAAAAGCCTCCCGACGCCGGGCTGATTTTCTCGCCGTCGGCCGCCCCGGTCCCGCGCCCCGCCCCGGCCGATTTGACGACGGGACGGGAAACGCCCGCCGGCGCGCGCCTAGGGGGCGGGGGGGGTGGCGAAAAAATTTTTTTTCGACACTTTACATCGCCGAAAAAATGTTCTATAGTTTTTCACAAGCTTGATTTGGCGGCCCGCCCGTCCGGCGCGCGACGGCGGGGCGGCCAAGTCTGCGGAAAGCGGCGGCTTGCCCGACCGCGCAGATCGGCTGATCAGAATTTACTGAAAGCTCAAGGCACCCTAAAGGTCCGCCTTGGGCTTTTTTTTTGTTTTTGGCGCGCCGAAACCGCGCGTTTTCCGATCGGACAAAAGCGACTAGGAGACGGCCAGGATGGAACTCGAGGACTTTTTATCAGCCAAGCCCGTTTTCACCAAACGGGACGTCGACCAATATCTGGACGACGCCCAGCCCCCGGGCTGCTGGTCCAGGGTGACCTTCGTCTCCAGGCTGCGCCGGGCGGGCCGGGCCATCATGGTCCGCCGGGGCCTCTTCGTCTCGGTGCCCGGCGGGGTCAGCCCCGAGGCCCACGACGTGGACCACTACTGCGTGCTGGCCAGCCTGACCTCCGACGCCGTCATCACCCACCGCTCGGCCCTGGAGTACCACGGGCTGGTGGAGCCCGACGCCGACGAGCTGACCTACTCGGCCGTCAGGCCCCTGACCCAGGTCAGCTTCCGGGGGAAGCTCTACAAGGGGGTCAAGTTCCCCAAGTCCCTGATCCGCTCCGGCCGCCAGCACCTCCTCGCCGTCGGCAGCGAGCGCCTGGGCCAGAGCCTTCTGGTCAGCACCCTGGAGCGGACCCTGGTCGACATCATGGACCGCCCCGACCTCGCCGGCGGCTGGGGCCCCGCCGGGGAGCTTCTGGAGTCCGTCAAAAGTCTGGACCTCGACGCCGTGGTCGACTATGTCAAGGCCCTGGGCAACTCCACCACCGCCGCCAAGGTCGGCTACTACCTGGCCGGGAGGGTCTCCGATTTGGGCGTCGCCCCCCGGCACCTGGCCGAGCTGGCCGCCCTGAGGCCCAACCAGCCCCACTACCTGGACCGCTCCCGGCGCCGGGGCGGCCGCCTGGTCCAGGCCTGGAACCTGATGGTCCGCCGCGACGAGGAGCGGCCGGCCGGCCAAGTTTTCCCACCGTCCGCGTAGCCCGCCAAAAGAAAACCGGCGACATGTCGCCGGTCTTTCCCCAAAGTCCGCAAAAAGCTCCCCTCCCCAACGGCCCCGGGGGCGATCGCCCCCGGAGGCCCTGGCGGCCCCGGATTCGAGCCCGCCGCCTCCCGCCCGCCTGATTTTTTTTATGCCCGGTCTTTTCTTGCCCCGGGCCTCCCGCCTCCCGTCCCGTTATTTTTTTTCCCCTGATTTTTTTCTTGCTCCCGGGCCTCCCGCCCGCGCTCCCGGCCTGTCTTTTTAGCCGGCCAGGCTCTCCCGGACCGAGTCCAGCCTGGCCCGGGCCTCCAGCTTCCGGGCCCGGGCCTCCAGCATCCTGGCCTCGGCCTCCATGATCCTGGCCTCGAACTCCAGCCGGGCCGGGTTCCCGGAGGCCGTCGCGTCGGCCGGGCCCGGGCGTCCGGGGGGCGTCGGCGGTCCGTGGGGCGCCGGCGGGGCCGGGCGTCCCAGGGGCCCGAGGGCGCCCAGGGCCAGGCGGGCCAGCTCCTCCGCCGCGGGCGGGGGGCCGGGTGGCGCGCCGTCGCGGGCCGGCTTCTGCCGGAGGACGTTCCCGGCCTCCAACAGGCCGGCCAGGACGGCCAGCCCGTCTGTCTTCGGGCGGGCCCGGTCGTCAAGCAACGTCCCCAGGGCCTCGGCCGAGCGGGCGTCGCCCAGCCAGGCGGCCAGCAGGGCCAGCTTGCCGGAGGCCGGGCCCTGGTGGGAGAGCCGGGGTCCGGCGTTCTCGTAGCGGAAGACCGAGGAGGGGCTCACCCCCAGGAGCAGGGCGAACTGTCCCGCGGTGAGGCCGAGGGTCTTTCTGGCCCCTCTGACCTCCCCCGCCGTCGGTCCCGGCGGCCCGGCCCGGCGGGCTGGTCCGGGCGGGAGGGGCCGGCCCCCGGCTTCGGGGGCGGCGAGTTTCAGGGGCATGGTCATGGGGCGCCGTCCGTGAAAGTCTGTCAGATAAAAGTTCGACAACTATTCCATACAATTAAAAGGCCGTCTTAATCTTGACCGGCGGCGGCGCCCCGGACCGTTCCTGGACGCCGGCCCCGGCCTTAGGAGTCGAGGGTCTGGCGCCCGCGGGCGGGGACGCCCCCGCGGGTTCCCTTTCCGGCCCCGGGGACCAGGCGGGTGTAGATGGCCACGCTCTCCGTCTGCAGAAGGCCCGACAGGGTGGCGAAGTCGTTGGCGTTCCTGACCATTTTCAGCATCTCCCGGCGGGTCTTGGCCTCGCCCATCCAGGTGATTAAAAGGGCCATCTTTCTGGAGACGGCGCCCTGGGGGTACGGCGGCATGGAGACGCGCTCGTAGCGGTTGACGTCGACGACGTTGACGCCCATCAGGGCGGCGAACATCTCCGCGCTCAGGCCCAGGTCCTCCCTGGTCTTCCTGACCGTCTCGACCGATATGTGGGCGTCGGCTATTTTCCCGCCGAGGACGTCGCGGGAGTCGATGTTGTCCGTCTCGTGCCGGCCTAGATAGTCGCCGGCGCGCTTGAGGCTCGCTTGGCTCATGATTGCTCCTCCGAATGGTGGTGTCGGCCGCCGGTCGGGATCCTCCCCGCGGGGACGGCCGGCCGCTGAAAACGGGCTCCCGGCGACCGGGCCGCTTTTTTCGCCGCCTGACGCCTCAACCTCGTATTTAGGATAATAGACACTGCCATATGATATGTCAAGGTCTTTTTTACTGTCAAATGAAAGAATTTGCCTTCGCACGCTTAATTAGGCTGACAATCTAAATAATATTTTCCACGGCGCCCGCCGGTTTTTTTTCCTCCCTAAAACGCTCCCGCTATGAAAATGGACTTTCCGCGGTTTTTCGCGCTTCTTGTTCCCCCTTGGTCACTATGGTCTCCAATTTTTTTGGTCAAAATTATCCGATCGCAGGCCCGGGATTTTTCCGCCGTTTGCCTAGTTCCCGGGGCGGATGGTCGCTCGTCTGAAAAATTTCTTCTTTCAAATGGAATGCCGGTCAGGGGCGAAAACCGGGGCGCGGAAAAAGTTCGGGAGAAGCGGCGGGAGGCGGGGAAAAAAAAAGAGGCCGGCGGGAGAAGGGCGGCCGGGCGCGGGGGGCGGCGGGGCGGGGGCGGAAGGAATATTTCCCGGGGGCGCCCGCCGCGGCCATGGCGGCGGGCGGGGCGGGGCTAGACGAGTTTTTGCTGGGCCTGGTTCAGCCTGGCCTGGGCCTCCAGCTTGCGGACCTGGGCCTCCAGCTTGCGGGCCTCGGCCTCCATGATCCTGGCCTCGAGCTCGACCTCGGCGGCCCGGCCCTCCTGGTCGGCGGGGGCGGGCGGGGCGGGCTGGCTTAGGATCAGCGGCTCGTCCTGGTAGAAGGCCTTGAGGATCAGCTCGGCCAGGTCGTCGACGGCGGGCAGCACCAGCTCGGCGGCGGCCTCCGGGTCCTCCCCGGCCCCGGCACCGGCCGTCCGGGTCTCCATCAGGACCCTGTGGCTGAGGACGTTGCCGGTCTCCAGCAGGCCCGCCAGGATGGCCAGGCCGCCCCCTCCGGCGAGGATGTTTTTGATGGCGGCGACGGATTTGTCATCGCGCAGCCAGAAGGACAGCAGGCAGAGCTTTCTGGCCACCGGCCCCTGGTGGTAGACGTGGGAGCCGACGTTCTCGTAGCGGAAGACGGAGGAGGGGCTCACTCCCAGGAGGAGGGCGAAGTAGTCCACGGTCAGGGCCAGGGTTTTTCTGATCTTCTTCACCTCCTCGGCGGTCACGCTGGGCAGGGAGGCCTGCCTGGGCGCCCTGGCCTCGAACTCGGCCGGGCCGTATCTGTGGTTGGGGTTGGGGTTGGGTTGTTTCATGTGGCCGCCCTGGACAAAAAAATTTCCCGGGGACCCGGTCCCCCCGTCCGGGGCGGGCGGGGGAGCATCCTGGCCCGGCCGGGCGCGACGGGTCAAATTACGTTAATTATAACTATATTTATCAATAATTCAAACTTTTTAGCCCCGCCTGAAGCCCGCCGGCCGCCGCCCGGCAGGCGGCGGAGGGGCGGGCGTCCGACGGGCCCGGGGCCGGCGGGCGCCCCCCCTGGCGGAAAGGGGGGCCCGCCCGCGGCGGGCCGGCCGTCCCGGCGGGACCCGGCCCGGTCCCGTCCCCGGCGGCCGGCCCGCGGTCGGGACGCCTGATAAAACGGCGGGAAAAGACGCCCGAACAAAACGGCGGGAAAAGAAGTTCAAGAAAAGACCCGGGCGTCGGACGGCGGCGGAAAAGTCCGCCGCGGGCCCGCGGGAGTCCGGCCGGCCGCCAAAAAGACATATCTGCGGACGGGTTGTCAGGCCCGGGCGGGGGGGGAGGGGGCGGGGGGGGGAAAATCCCCGGGCTAATTTTTGCGGCCGCGGCCCCCGGGTCCCGGACCGGGAGCCGGGCGGGCGGGAAAAAGTCCCCGTCCCGACCCCGGCGGCCGGCCGCGGGGGAAAGGCTTATGCCGGACGGCCGGGCGTCTTTTTGTCGTCGGTTCCGACATTGGTTGAGGATCGCGACAATGGAGCTTTCAAGTCCGAAAGACGGCCCGGCCGGCTCCCAAGACGTCGGCCGGCCTGAGGCCGTATACATATATTTACGGGCTGCTCGTCCCGGTCGGCGTGGGGGGGGGCGGGGGGGGAATCCTCCCGCCGGGGCATGGGCCGGGGCCTTGGAAAGCCCCGCGGGGCTCCCCGGAGGGCGGGCCGTTTTTTCCCGCCCTATTCGAGGGGCGGGCCGGCCGTCTAGGCGTCCATGAGGTTGCGGTCGCGCCTGCGGAAGGGCGAGAGGTTCATGGAGAAGTCCTCGTCCTGGCCGGCCGGGCTCATGCTCAGGAAGGCGGCCACGCTCTCGGTCTGCAGGAGCCCCGAGAGGGTCGGCAGGCCGTTGGCCCTCTTCAGGAGGTCCCTGAGCTCGGCGCAGGAGCTCTCGTCGGCCATCCAGTTGATTAGGAAGGCCATCTTTCTGGAGAAGGCGCCCTGGGGGAACGGGGGGAACCCGAGGTTCTCGTAGCGGATCATGTCGGGGAGCTTGACCCCCATCAGGGTGGCGAAGAGGTCGATCGGCATGCCCAGGGCCTCCCTGGTCTTCCTGACCATCTCCACAGGGATGGGCGACTCGACCACGTCCTCCCCGGCGAGGTCCCGGGAATTCTTCATGTCCAGCTCGTGGAGGCTCAGGTACTCCTCGGCGTCGATAAAATGTTTTCTAATCACGGTCCTCTCCTTTGTTAGGTCGCGAGGTTGGAATTTCTCTCAAATGAGATGGTTGCTTCTAAAAGAAAATCAACCGACGGGTTATTCTGTCATTTGATGACCGAAGTTTGCTTGCCCGTCAACCTCGTATTTGGATAATATGTACTCTCATTTGGAATGTCAAGGTATTTTTATCTGTCAAATGAAAGTAAATATGGTTTCACATATAAAGTAGCATTTAATCTGATAAATATTTATCATGTTAAGATCGATTTATTTTTCGCTGACACTTTCAAAGTCGCTGGAAGGGATATGGTTCTCTTCTCCCGTCCTCCTGCCTCCCACATCCCTCGAACATGCCAAAGTCAGGGGAGGCCCTTTTGGAGGGGCGATTCCGGCTTTTGAAAGGAAATTTACCCCTCTCCTCTCCATTTGAAAGCAATAATCATTCTCAATTGAGATGTCAACCCAACCTCGAAAAAAATATCGTCTCCGGCCAAAAATCTTTCATTTGATAGTTAAAAGATGACCACCCCATTCAATTGCAAGCGGCGCGGTCTGGACAGTCCCGGAGGAGGACTCTGAGGACGGGGGCGGCGGGAGGCGTCGTCGGCGGTGAAAAAGGCGGGGAGGCGTCGTCGGCGGTGAAAAAGGCGGGGAGGCGTCGTCGGCGGTGAAAAAGGCGGGGAGGCGTCGCCGGCGGCAAAAAGGAGGGGGAGGCGTCATGGTCGGGGGACGGGGGCAAGGGAGGCGTCATGGGCGGACAAGAGGGGACAAGGAGGCTTTATGGATGGAAGAGCGAGGACGGGGGAAGCAAAGGCGGAGGCGGGC
>JAISET010000011.1 GCA_031264015.1 Deltaproteobacteria bacterium
GTTACCAAGTCCCTTAAGCCCATAACTGGGACATTCACGATTAGGACAAGAATAATTGTCAAGAATAAGGTTATTTGGCTCCATAGCTATGCTCCTGCGACAAGCAGTCGATTCTTGGACCCATGATAACCCAAATTTAAAACTGTGTCAACTAAACACCTACACTATCTCAAATCCCGCGCCGTTAAAAATAAAGTGAAAATTGAAACCGGCGCCCCCGGGGCCGCTTTTGCAGCCTTGATTGCCAGCCTCCATAAAAAAAGCGGCGGAATGGCGTCCGTCCCGACAGGCGAGCGTGACGCGCCCATGCTTTCAAAGCTTGACAATCAAAAAGAGGCCGGCAAAATTCGCGGAATCATGAGGGGCTTTCATGGCGCTTGAAAAGGCGGCCCCAGTCCCATAGATTTTATTTTCATCGCCGGGGCGTCCATATTTGCCGAGACCTCCGTTTCCCAGGGGCTTGACGATCTTGAGGACATGACCCCTGGCGACAAACACGCCTATATCCGCGGCCTGACCATGGCCGAGTCCGACTTGTTTTTCGAAAGTCAGACTCCCCCGCCCGGCCCCGCCGGCCCGCCCCCCATGCCGCCCGTCATGCCCGCCATGACAAAAGACGGCCCCCCGCCCGTTGGCGCCGCCAGGGCCGGCTTTCGGGAATCGGTCTTCAACCGGCATGACGGGCGCGCCCGGGACGGGGAGACCCGTTTGTTGAATCCCCGGTCCGCGTTCAATTTATTTCGCAAACTGAAATTCGACAACTGTCGGCTCATGCCGGGGTCGCCGACTTTTTTGACCAAGGGCCGCCCGAAAGACCTCGACGAGCGCGAAATTTTTTAATGGGGCGAAACTCTCGACGACGACGGGAACATTATTGAAATTGAAAATATCGACCCGCCCGCCCCCTCGTCTTCAGGCGGGACGCCTGACCGTCGGCAAGATCATGGCCGCGCCCGGCCGGAAGAGGAAATATGCTTTCAAGCCTCCCGGCCGGGAGGCCGCGGACTCTCGCGCCCGCCCGGCCATGGTCGGACAAAATGGAACTCCCGACAACCTCTTGGAAATCAGACAAAGGTCCGGCGGGACGCCCGCCGCCCAGGTCAAAAGAGACTCCGAGACTTTCGGGAACGCCCTCCCGGCTCCTCCCGCCAGCATCCCCCGCGGCGCGCGCCCGGCGTTGGAAAAACACCCCCGCCGGGCGCTCTTGTTTGCCTTTGGCCTCGCCGGGCGGCGGCGCGGGGCGGAAACTATGCCGGCCGACGGCTCCCCCGACGTTCCCGCCCGCCTGGAGGACGGGGCCGGCCTCGTCATAAAAATGACGCGCGTCCCCGACGGAGACCCGGCCGCGCGCGAAAAGCGTTCCGACGGCAAAACGGCGGGACTAACGGGGACGGATTCCAAAAAAGCCGCGAGTCAAACGGAGCGCGGAAAATTAAACCTTGAATTTAAAGGCGGCGGCGACAAATTTAAAGGCGGCGGGAACGACATTTTCAAAACGGCTTTGACCGCGCGCGGACGCGGCCAAGCAGGCGCCGCCATCGAGCTGGGGCCGAATCTGACGCCCGCGCCGGATCGGGAAGGCCGGCCTGAGGCGGAAAAAACCGGGGCCGCGGTCCCGCCCGCGGCTACAGCCAGGGCAGCACCTCGGGGGCCAGATAGGTCAGGATCAGGTCGGCGCCGGCCCTCTTGATGCCCAGGAGGCTCTCCAGGGCGGACCTTTTGAAGTCCAAAGCGCCGGCGGCCGCGGCGGCCTTGAGCATGGCGAACTCGCCGCTGACCTGGTAGGCGGCCAGGGGCCTGGAGGTGTGGTCGCGCACCTCCCGCAGGACGTCGAGATAAGGCCCGGCGGGCTTGACCATGACCACGTCGGCGCCCTCGGCCAGGTCCAGGTCCACCTCGAAGAGGGCCTCGCGGCGGTTGCCGGGGTCCATCTGGTAGCCGCGGCGGTCCCCGAAGGCGGGGGCGGAGTCGGCGGCCTGCCTGAAGGGCCCGTAAAAGGCGCTGGCGTACTTGACGGAGTAGGCCATGATCGGGACGTGGCTCAGGTGGTTCTCGTCGAGGACCTGGCGGATGGCGGCGACCCGGCCGTCCATCATGTCCGAGGGGGCGACCATGTCGGCGCCCGCCTTGGCGTGGGCCAGGGCCTGGGCGGCCAGGTGCGGGAGGGTCTGGTCGTTTAAAACTTTTTGGTCCCGGACCAAGCCGCAGTGCCCGTGGCTGGTGTACTCGCAGAGGCAGACGTCGGTGATGACGGCCATGTCCGGGGCCAGGTTTTTGATGACCTTGACCGCCGCGGGCACGGGCCCGTCGGGGTCGGCGCCGGAGCTGCCGACGGCGTCCTTGCGGTCGGGGAGCCCGAACAGGAGCATGGCCCGGCCCCCGGCCCTCTGGAACTCCAGGGCCAGAAGCCCCGCCTCGTCGGGGGAGAGATGGTGCTGCCCGGGGAGCGAGGAAATTTCTTTTTTCACGCGGGCCCCGGGGACGACGAAGATCGGGTAGACCAGATCGGCGGGGGAGAGGGTCGTCTCGCTGACCAGCGCCCTCAGGGCTGGGTTGTCGCGCAGGCGCCGGGGACGGTCGACCGGCCAGGCCATGGTTGCTCCCTGACTCCGTCGGAATAATGCCGGCGGGCGTGTCGGACGTGGAATTATGGGACTGGTTTGCCGGGCGGCCCGGCGGCCGCCCGTTTTTTTGGGGGAGGAAAGATTTTTCAAAAGGGCCGGCTTTTAGGTCCGGACAGTTTTTCAAGCTGAAAGTTTTCGGGCCCGGCGGTTTTTCGAGGCTAGCTTTGCAGGACTTTTTTTACCTTGCTGGTCAGCTTCCTGGCCCAGCGGTCCAGGGTGTTCTCGCTTTTCTTCTCGTTCTCGATGGCCCCGAACTCCTCGAGCAGCTCCCGCTGCCTGTCGGTCAGGTTGACGGGGGTGGCCACGGCCAGGACGACTATGAAGTCGCCGCGGGCGCCGGTGGAGAGGCTCGGGAACCCCAGGCCGGGGACCCGCAGGAGCTTGCCGTTCTGGGCGCCCGCGGGGACGCTGACGTCGCGCGTCCCCCCGTCCACGGTGGGGACTTCCAGGTCCCCGCCCAGGGCGGCCAGGACGACGTCGATCTTGGTCTCGTAAACGACGTGGTTGCGCTCCCGGGAGAAGAGGTCGCTGTGCCTGACGGCTATGTCGACGTAGAGGTCGCCCCTGGGCCCGCCCTGGTCGCCGGCCTCGCCCTCGCCCCGCACCCTGAGCCTGGCCCCGGTGTCCACGCCGGCGGGGATGCGCACGGAGATCTCCTTGTGGCGGGTGACCTTGCCCGCCCCGCGGCAGGAGGGGCAGGGGTCGCTGGGGAACTCGCCGGTGCCCCGGCACTGGGGGCAGACGCTGGCCATGCGGATGAAGGACATGGAGGTCATGACCTGGCCCTCGCCGTGGCACTTGGGGCAGACCTGGACGATCTTGGACTTGCTGCCGGTGCCCGCGCAGTCCTCGCACTTCTCCATCCTGGGGACCTTGACCAACTTCTCGCAGCCGTTGTAGGCCTCCCGGAAGTCGACGACCTGCTCGACGCCCAGGTCGCGCCCGCGCTTGGGGCCGCCCCTGGGCTTGGACTGGCCGAAGATGTCCCCGAAGATGTCCCCGAAGGCGGAGAAGATGTCGCCGAAGTTGTTGAAGCCCCCGAAGCTCTGCCCGCCCAGGCCCTCGTGGCCGTACTGGTCGTACAGCTGCCTCTTCTGGGGGTTGCTCAGGACCTCGTAGGCCTCGGCGGCCTCCTTGAAGCGCTCCTCGGCCTCGACGTCCCCGGGGTTGCGGTCGGGGTGGTACTTGAGGGCCAGGGAGCGGTAGGCCTTCTTGATGACGGTCTCGTCGGAGCCTCGCTCGACGCCTAGGACGACGTAATAGTCGGGTTTGCTGCTCATGGGCTGGTAGTTTCACCAAAAAAAAGCCGGACGCGGGCGTCCAGGTTCGGGTGGCGGCGGAAAACCCGCCCCGGTCAGTCGGCGGATCCCGACTCCAGCCGGGCCATCTCCGCGCGGGCCGACTCCTCGTAGGCCCCGAGGCCCAGGGCGGCGGCGCGGGAGGCCAGCTCGCCCAGCTCGGAGGCCGAGGGCGGGGCCCCCTGGAGCTGGCGGGCCATGGAGTAGAGGAAGTGGTCGCCCTCCCCCACGGCCCGGGATCTGACCAGGGCCAGCCCCGCGTCGTCCTTGGCCCTGGCGAAAAAGCCGGCCGCCTCGGCCGGCCGGCCGGCCTCCAGAAGCTCGCGGCCCGCCTGGGAGAACTCCTCCGGCCGGGACTTGGGGTCCTCGGCCAGAGCGCGGCGGTCGGCCCAGTTGAATACGGAACGCGGCATGCTGATATTTTCTCCTCGGACAATTATTTGCGCTTTTGAGCGTCCGAGCCCGCGGCCCGGCCGAAACCGCGGCCCGCGGGACCCGGACCGAACCGGTCGTCGGGAGGCCGGGCGCGGGGCCCGCGCGGCGGCCCGGCCCGGACGGAGGCGCATTGTACCCGAGCGGGGGCGAAAAATCAACCGGCCCCGCGGGCCCCGCGCCCCGGCCGCCCCGGGCCTTGTCAAACGGGCGCCTCCGAGGCGGGCCGTTCCGAGGCGGGCCGTCGACGTCGCCCCGGGACTCGCCACTATAAAAAATAAGCATCTTCCGGCGAATGTCAAGGTTATTTTTTTTCTCTTCCGCCTCTTTTTTCCGTCTTTTTCGCCTCTTTTTTCCGTCTTTCCCACTCCCCGGACCGCGATTTTCCCGCCGTCGGCCAGGACGGGCGGCGGCGGGAGCCGCCCCCGGAGGGCGACATCGAAAGGCCGGCCGGAGGCGCCCCGCCGGGTGGCGGGCTCCCGGGGCCGGCGCGGGCCCCGGGCGGACGCCCGTCGTCCCCGGACGGTCGGTTTAAGAATCGCGGGCCGCGCCCGTCAGGCAAACCGCCGCTTTTTTTGTCCAAAGACGACCCGCGGGTCTTTCCGCCCGCAAATTTGCCCTCCGGGGGCGCTTGGAGTAAAATCTGACATCGAACCCCAGCTCCCAGGAGCAGCCGCTCGCGAGGCCGCATGACCGAACCGGGAAAAGAGACGCCGCTGACGCCGGAACTGAGCCGGCGCAAAAGAATTTTCGAGCGCGGGCTGATCATCCTGGCCGTCCTCTCCCTGGTCCTTTTGATCATCGTCCAGCGGGAGCTTCTGAACCTGGGGCCCGGACTCTCCAGCAACCAGGGCGTCATCACCCTGGTCAGCATCAACATGTCGGTCTTCATCCTGGGGCTGCTGCTGTTTCTCATCCTCAGGGGGCTGTACAGGATCTTTTTCGAGCGGCGCGACTACGGGAGCCTGCAGACCAAGATGGTGGTCTCGTTCATCTCCCTCTCCCTCATGCCGACCCTGATGATCTTCTATTTCTCCTACCTGCTCATCGGCCAGGACCAGGAGACCTGGTTCAGCTCCAGCATCCAGAAGACCTTCGACGACTCCAGATCCCTGGCCGGGCTGGCCCAGGAGCTCGACCTGGCCCTGACGGCCGCCAACGTCGGCGTCTTTTCCGCCGCCCTGCGGGCCCGGCTCGAGGGCCCGGGGGCACGGACGGGGGGGCCGGCCGGGGACGCCCTTGATCCGGCCGCCCTCGGCTCCCCGGGGTTCGCCGAGTTCCTGGACGCCGGGCGCCGGGGCCTCGGCTGGAGCTCCCTGGAGATTTACGACGCCGCGGGCGTCGTCCTGGCCAGATCCGGCGAGGTCGCCGGCCTCGCGCCCGTCCCGGCCGACTTTCTGGCGACGGTGCCCGCCGTCCCGGGCCCGGGCTCGCTCAGGGCCTGGCCGCCGGCCGGGGGGCCGGAGGCCCGGGGCGGCCCGGGCGAGGCCCCCGGCGGGCGCCTGGTCTCGGCCGCGGACGCCGGCGGCGGGGGGGCGGTCTTTCTGGCCGTCGCCGGGCCCGGCCACGCCGCGGTCATGGCCGGCGCCCGGGACGTCGAGGACGGGCTGGCCAAGTACCGGGCGGCCCTGGGCATCTCGCGGCCCTTCCGGGTCACCCAGATGACCTCGCTGGCCGGGGTGACCCTTCTGGCCGTCTTCCTGTCCATCTGGATCGGCTCGCACCTGGCCGGGTCGCTGGCCGGGCCCGTCACCGAGCTGGTGGAGGGGACCAGGCGGGTGGCCAAGGGGGATTTGGACTTCGTGCTGACGCCCGCGCGCAAAAGCGGGGAGACGGCCCAGCTGGTCCAGGCCTTCAACCAGATGACGGCGGAGCTCAGGGAGAGCTACACCGAGATCGACCGGCGGCGCCGCTTCGTGGAGACGGTCCTCAAGCAGGTCTCCTCCGGGGTCCTGGTCCTGGACCTGGAGCTCCGCCTGGTCAACTTCAACCAGGCGGCCCGGGCCATGCTGGAGCTGGAGGACCGCGACGTCCAGGAGGCGGGCCCGGAGAGGATCAGGCCCCTGCTGGCCGGGGGCTCCGGCGCCAAGGGCAGAAGCCGCGACCACGTGTTTTTGGAGATCGACGACCGGGTGCTGTCGCTGTCGGTCACCAGGACCAAGCTGCGCGACGAGGAGGGCCGCGAGATCGGCTCCCTGATCACCTTCGACGACATCAGCGAGCTGGAGAAGGCCCAGAGGCTGGCCGCCTGGCGGGAGGTGGCCAAGCGCATCGCCCACGAGGTCAAGAACCCCCTGACCCCCATCTCGCTGTCGGCCCAGCGACTCAGCCGCCGCTTCGGGCAGCTGCCGGAAAGCCCCGAGGACAGGGCCGTCTTCGAGGAGTGCGCCTCCGTCATCGTCCGCCAGGTGGAGAACATGCGCCAGCTGGTGGACGAGTTCTCGCAGTTCGCCAGACTGCCGGAGATCAACCCCAAGCCCGCCGACTTCGTCAAGGTCGTCTCGGAGAACGTCGCCCTCTTCCGCTCCGCCCACCCGGAGATGGAGTTCGGCCTGGAGGTCGGAAAGGCCCCCGGCGTCTTCGTCTTCGACCCCGTGCAGATCGGCCGGGTGGTCACCAACCTGCTGGCCAACGCCGCCGCCGCCACCAAGGGCCGGGGGCGCGTGGACCTGGCGGTGGGCCTCGACGACCTGACGGGCGTCAGCCTCTCCATCGCCGACAACGGCCCGGGCCTCAGGCCGGAGGTGCGCGACCGCGTCTTCGAGCCCTACGTCAGCTCCGGCAAGGGCGAGGGCCGGGGCCTGGGGCTGGCCATCGTCAACGCCATCGTCCGCGACCACGAGGGCTTCATCCGGGTCTCCGACAACCAGCCGACGGGGACCGTCTTCCGCGTGACCCTCCCCTACCGCCGCAACTGACGCCGGACGGCCCGCCCCGACGCCGGGGGTTTTGCCGGCGGTTTTGTCGGGCGGCGCGCCGCGGGGGGCGCGCGTGTTTTCGCGGCGGCCTTTTTCGGGAGGCCGCCCGCGGGCCGGCCTTGTCCCGACGGGCCGTCCGCCTAAAGGCCTTTTTCGGAGGGCCGCTTTTCGCCGCGGGGTTTGCCGACCGGCGCGGCCGGGGACGACGTCGACATGAAGCCAGCGAGCCTTATGGAGCCGACGGGCCGGAGCCGCGGCGCTCCGGCGCCCTCCCGCGAGCCCCTTTCCGCGGCGGTGCTGACCACGGGAAGCGAGCTGATGCTGGGCAAGATGACCGACACCAACAGCGCCTGGGTCTCCGAGTTTCTGACGGGGCGGGGCCTCTCGGTGGTCAGGCACGTCTCGGTGGGGGACGACCTGGAGGCCCTGGTCGAGATCGTCGGGGACTGCCTCCGACGCCACGAGGTGACCGTGGTCAGCGGGGGGCTGGGGCCCACCGAGGACGACCTGACCCGCATGGCCGTCTCCCGGGCCCTGGGGACGCCCCTGGTCTTCAGGAGCGAGCTGGCCGAGGAGATCGGCGGCTTCATGACGGAGCGGGGCTTCACCTTCTCCGACAACAACCAGCGCCAGGCCTGGCTGCCGGAGGGCTGCCTGCTGGTCCCCAACCCCTGGGGGACGGCCCCGTCGTTCTGCCTGGACGCCCCGGGGCGGCTGATGCTCTTCGTGCCGGGGGTGCCCCAGGAATTAAAAAACATCGTGCGGACGTTTCTGCCGGGCAAGCTCGCCGAGAAGTTCCCCGGGCGGCTGGGGCGCCACCACACCACCGTCCTGCGGGCGGGCGGCCTGGGCGAGAGCCGGGTGGACCTTCTTTTGGGGGACCTGCTCCGGGGCTCGACAAACCCCGTCCTGGGCCTCCTGGCCGGGCCCTACGAGACGCGCGTGCTGGTCACCTCCAAGGCCGACGACGAGGCCGGGGCCAGGGCGCTGGAGGAGCCGGTCGTCGCCAGGGTCAGGGAGCTTCTGGGCCCCAGCTACGTGGGCCGCGACGACGAGACCATGGTCACCGAGTCCTGCAAAAGACTCAGAAGCCGCGGCCTGCGGCTGGGCGTTCTCGACACCATGACCGGCGGGACGGCCGCCGAGCCCTTCCACCGGATCCTGGGGGCCGACGGCCTGGCCGCCTCCCTGGCCGCCTCCCCGAAAAGCCTGGGGCCGGGCCTGAGGCTGCTGTTCGACGAGCTGGACTGCGACCTGGTCGGCGTCGTCTCCAACCCCGACGACGAGGAGAACGACGGGGACGGCGGAAAAAAGGGCGCCAAAAACGGCGGCCGGAAGGACGTCAAAAACGGCGGCAAAAACATGGGGGGCGCGGAGGAAAAGAAAAAAGTCGCCCGGCCCCCCGACGCGGACCCGGAGCTCAAGCAGTGGCGCGCGCGGCTGAGGCTTCTGCGCCGGGACAGAAAAACCGGGGAGACTTTGACCGTCGTCGACGAGACCCGCCTGATCGGGAACCCGACGGACCTGGCCATGACCCGGGCCGGGGCGCTGATGGCCATGCGCCTGTGGCTTTTTCTCAAGGAGGGCGACCAGGCGGGCGGTTAGGCAAGCCTGCCGCCGCGGGCCCCCCCGTCGCCGCCGTCCCCGCGTTCCGACTTCGGCCGCCTGAAGGCGCCCCCCGGCCGGCGCCGGAATCGGCCGGCCAGGAGGCCGCCCTTTTATTCGATCTTAAAATTATCGACCGCCCGCGCCCCGGAAACATTTTTCAGCCCGGACAAACCCATGAAACTCCCGGCCGGGTCCGTCCCCTCCAGGACGGGGACGCGCCTCCCGTAGGGCGCCTGGCCGCGCGCTTTTCGCGCGGCCCCCATGGCCGCCGCATGTTTCGCGCGCTGACAACCCCCCCTCCCGATGTCGTCGCGCGACGTCCCGGCGGGCTTGACTTCGACCTCGGCCCGCTTGCCCGCTGGCCGGCTTTCTTGTTTTCCAAAGACGCGTCGGGGAAGCCGCCGGAAAGCGGGCGACATTCCGCGGCCCCGACATGTTTGTTGTCGAGACCGACGGCTTTTGGATTGTCTGGAACATGCCCCCTCAGCTTGCCGCGGGAGTCGCCCCCGCCGCCAGGGCCGCCGGGAACAATTTCGACCGTTCGGACGGCCTGTCGGCCCGGGAATAAAAAAATAGGTCCGAGTGGAAACAATTCGAGATAATTATAATTAAAGACCATATGAGAATAGAAATTTTAATAAAAATATTAGACGCCGTAGATTCACGATTTGTTATAATATAATTTTAATGTAAATATAATATAGTTATAATATAATTATAATTATAATATAATTATAACATAGTTATAATATAGTTATAACATAGCTATAATATAGTTATAATATAATTATCTACAGTTCCCATTTAATTTTGAGCTGGAAAATATTGATTTTTAAAAAACATTATATGGTTTAGAATATTTTGATATGCCCACCTGATTGTTTCTAAACTTATCGAATATATTGTGATTTCATCTTTAATATCCACTAAATAATGGTATCAAAATTGCTTTAGTTTTCAATTGTGTCGTATTATGAAGAGATATGAATAGCAAAAAATATTAAAAAAAACTTGATATTTTTGAAAATCCAATATATTATCATTCAAGCTCAACTTTTTTCGAGCTTAGGTGGAGAATAAAATGGACGACGAACAAGCAACCGGCCATGACACAGCCACTGAGGTCCCAGCCGGCACGCCGGCTGAAGTCCCGGCCGGCACGTCGGCTGAAGTCCCGGCCGACATACCGGTTGAGCCGTCGCCTACTAAACTTGAAGGAAAAGTTCACTGGGACAATAGGCCTTCGGGAGTCTATGGTATATATACTTCTGGCAGTTATCAGGGTTTTACTAAAGCTGGCCATAAAAGTACTTTCCATAAGGATGTCGTCTACCTTGGAAAGCGTGTCGATCAGGATATCTTTAGATCCAGAGAACGCGGGATCTTTAAGTTCACCGTGGAAAACGGATTTGAAGATGTTCCAAACCCGGAAATCTATCTTTCTCCTTCTCCCGTTAGCGACACGGTTGCTTTTGGACATTCCTGGGTCTGCGATGAATATTTAAAAAGAATCGGGCTTGATAGTCTTATTGACGCCATGCCTCTGAGTGTGGCCGAGAAGGACACCTTGTATGCTTTGATCGCCTTCAAAACTTTCGTAGGAGAAAGGCCTTATGACAAAGCATATGGATGGTTTAAGGATGATTATGCATCTATTTTATATCCTAAAGCGTATCTATCTTTACAATCAATTTCAGATTTTTTAGCAAAAATCGGGCATGAGTCTTATTATAGAAATTTTTTCAATATGTATATTGATTTAATTAAAACTCGTTATATGTTTAATCCTGATATTGAATGTATAGATTCATTAATGACTTTATTGATTGATAGTATAGGTTTACCAAATGCTATTAATATACCTATTAATTATCCATGTAGCAATGATGAACCAGCAGAAAAGCAAATTAGAATGATTTATATTACAGATAGAAACTCACGTCTACCAGTTTATTTTAGGCATGTAGATGGTAACATTATCGATAAATCAACGCTTTTATCTACTATTAATATATTAGAATCTCATAATTTACAATTAAATTTATTTATTATGAATGATGGATATTATAGTGATGATAACGTACACGATTTATTAGATTTAGAAATACCTTTTCTTACTAGAGTACCTAATAATATTAGACTTTTTACTGATATTAACAAAAAAATTGGTGAAGAGTTACAAAGTCCTGAAAATTTTATTAAATTTAATGACAGATATATAACTGTTAAGAAGATACCGTTCCAGCATTACGGTAAAAATTGTTATGCATATATATGCCATGATCTCAGTAAGCAGTTAATTGATACCAAGTATTTCCTCGATAAAAACTTTGAAGATGATGATTTTAATGAAAAATACGCTAATAAAATGTATAATTTTGGTAGATTTATACTTTTTACTAATAAAGATATACCAAAGGAGATGATAATTTCTATATATTATAAAAGAACTGAAATAGAACAAATATTTAATGTGCCTAAAAATATGACAGGCCTTTTACCTGTGCCTTTAAGGATAGAGGAAATAATAAGAGGACACTTATTTATTTCTTTTATATCTTCAATATTGGCTTCAATGCTATCTAACCAACTTCATAAACATAATTTTCATTATACAGATTTACTATATGATTTATGCAGTTTGAAAATTAGCATACGATCTAATAATAATCATACAATTCATGAATTAGATAAAAATCAGAGAGAACTAATAGAAGCATTAGACTTACAATACCCTTTTTATGTAGAAACTGGTAATGTAAGAAAAGCCCAGCTTGCTAAAGATAGAGAAGAAAACCATAAACGCGGACGCCCAAAAGGTAGTAAAGGAAAGGAAAAATACAATCCTGCCACAGATCAAGATTTGAACCCCAATTCACCGTCAGATGGCGGCGAGGCCCGTCGCAGCCCCGGCCGTCCTCCCGGCAGCAAGAACAAACCAAAACCTGCGACAGCCGGGGGCGCCGCCCCCGAAAACAGCGAGGCTAAACGGGGGCCCGGTCGTCCCCCTGGCGGCAAGAACAAGCCAAAACCTGCGGCAGCCGAGGGCGCCGCCCCCGAAAGCGGCGGGGCTAAACGCGGGCCCGGTCGTCCCCCTGGCAGTAAGAACAAGCCAAAGGAGGCAGGCAAAATTAAAAGGCGTTATTATTCAAGGAAGAAAAATTAGAAAATTAATTCGCGAATTATATTTATATTTTTTTTCAGCTCAAAAACAATTCGGAACTATAGATTATTATATAGATTATTATATAGCATATTATTAAAAATAATTTATTTTAAATCGAATGTTGTCGCGTTTAATAATATTTATACATAATAAAAATATGTTTGACATATTTGACGACATATGATTATACTATAAGCCAGACACAAGCAACTGAAGGCGTGACAGATTAATAATTTGATCACGCCGAACAAGTTTCAATTACAGCGGCAAGCAATCTTTGATGGTTGCCCGCCGTTTAGTTTGCTTCAAACAGCAGATTTTTCCCCCAATCATGACCAGACGCCGCCGGGGACCTGGAGGCGCCGCCCCCGGCCGCGGACAGGTGCCGGGGGCCGAAACAGCCGCCCCGGCCGCTGCCGGAAAGCCCCCGGAGGCGCCTCCCCGCCCGGGAGGTCCGAATAAAGCTTGTAATTTAGGCACTTTTTGCTAAAATATAAACACTCTCTTCTTCGGCCGGGGGCGGCCGCCGCCCCCCCTTCGGCCAAAAATTAGAGTCCTCAAACCGCCCTTGGAGACAACGACCGCGTGGACAGGGAAACAGCCCCGACCGAACCCGGATTTGACGAGCCGGTCGAAACCAACGACGAACCGCCCAACCAGGAGAGAGCCGCCAGGCTTAAGGCGGGCTTGTTGCAGCTTGTCGTGACCATGAAGAACATGGCCCTCTACCCCGAGACCAACAAAACCAACATCGAGTCCGTCGTCTCCCTCCACCTCTGGCTGAACGAATACCTCAACGACAACCAGCGCCTCGTCCTGGACGTGACCAAGGACCAGCTCCTGGCCGAGGACGGCGCCGTCGTCTACCAGGAGAAGCCCAACGACCAGATCCTGGCGGCCCCCCTCTTCCGGGACGGCATCCAGTCCATCAGCTTCGAGGAGGGCCTGAGCGAGACCGACCTCAGGACTTTTCTGGCCATCATGCTCAAGTTCCGCAACCAGGACTCCGACGAGGAGGACCTGGTCTCCTGCCTTTGGGAGGCCTCGCTCAATAAGATCAGGTACGTGGTCGCCAGCGAGTACGAGCAGGTGGAGCCGGAGTTCGAGCTCTCGGCCATGAAGGTCTCGGCCGCCAGGCTGACCCAGTACCGCGACGTCGACGCCCCCTGGGGGGACGAGGCCCTGCAGCCCATGAAGACTGACGGGATGGCCCCGATCGCCAAGCCCATCGCCAGCCTCTTCGCCCTGGCCGAGTCCGACGACTTTTTCAGCTCCTCCGGCGACGGCTTCGGCGGCGGGGGCGCGGGCGCGGAGGGCGGCCGCGGCGGGGGCGGCGGCTTCGGATCCGGCCCGGGCGGCGGCGGGGGCGCGGGCGGCGGCGAGGGGGGCCCCGAGGGCGACCCGGCCCGGGCGGGCGCCGAGGCGGGCCACGACGCCGGGGGCGGCGGCGCGGCCCCCGGGGAAGACCTGGACTCCATGGGCTTCGGCCCCTTCGAGGGGACGGGCCCGGGGAGCGAAAGTTCGGACGCGGGCGGGGCGCCTCCGGGGAAATACTCCGACGCCAGGTTCCCGGGCGGGGACCGGCGCGGGTCCGGGTCCGGGTCGTCGGGCGGCGACGGCCGGGCCGCCGACCGCGAGCCGGCCGAGGGTTTCGGCGCCCAGGACCAGCAGGACCAGCAGGACCAGCAGCCGGCGGCCGAGGGGGAGGAGGAGGCCAAGCTCGACATCGACATGGACTCGGTGGCCGACGCCTTCAACGACCTGAAAACAAGGGCCGGCGAGGAGAAAAAGGCCGAAGCCCCGAAGAGCGGCCCGCTGTCCCTGGACATGCTCAAGCAGCGGCCGGCCAGCGACGGCCCCGAGCTCGAGGAGAGGCTGCGCTACTGGGGCCTGTCCAGCCGGGAGATCAGGCAGGTCTCGGCGCTTTTAAAATGGGACGAGGGCCGCAACTTCTCCTACGACACCATGGAGATCGTCAAGGCGCTTCTGGCCTCCCCCGTTTTGGAGAACGACCATCTGCCCCTTCTGGTGCATTTCGTCAACAACGAGATCAAGCTGTCCCTGAAAAAACTGGATTTGAAATATTTCAACAGCTTCTTCCAATTTTTGAAGGACAGGACGGCGGACGGCGGCGAGCGGGAGCACTACCTGCTGACGGAGACCCAGCGCCGCATCGACTCCTCGGAGACCATGTCGTCCCTGTTCGACCCGGCGCCCCAGGAGGAGGCAGTCGACGCCAACTTCGACGACCTGAGGTACTATCTCTACCAGCTCAACTACCCGGGCCTCCAGTCCCTGGTCGCCTTTATGCCCAAGATAGCCAACCATAAGATCTGGGCCCTGGTCATCGAGCTGGTGGCCTACAACCTGGTCAACTCGCCGCAGCCGTCCATGGAGATTGTCAACCGTTTGAACGACCGCGCCCTGGTCAATCTGATCCGCCTGGTCCAGGGCAGCCTGAGAAGCCTGCCCCCGCAGTTCGCCAGCGGTCTGGCCAGGCACAAGTCGCCGCTGGTCCGGGAGACCATCGCCCTGGCCGTCCTGGAAAACGACCCGGACAACTTCCACTCCATCTGCGCCCACATGATCTTCGACTCCGACCACACGGTGCGCAGGCTGGTCAGGCCCGCCATGTCCACCCGGCGCAGCGCCGCGGCGGAGAGCTACCTGTTCAACTTCCTGCGCTCCTCCTACACGGCCAACCGTCACGACGACGACAGGCAGCTCCTGGAGTGCTACAAGCTCTACGGGATGACCGCCTCCCCCTCGGCCCTGCCGTTTCTGGAGGAGGTGCTGTTGAAAAAGGACTTCAAGTCGTTTTTAAGCCGCCAGGTCGACCAGCACAAGATCGGGGCCGCCCTGGCCCTCCTGTCCATGCCGCCCGACCAGGGGGCCGGGGACATCCTTTACAAGGCAGGCCGCAGCTCGACCCGGATCGTCCGCCAGGCGTACCTGGAGGCGAGCAGGCTCCATAACCAAAGCAGGCTGAGATAGCCGCCTCCCCACGGAAAACCCGACCATGAGCCACAAAGAGGACAACCCCGCCAACCCGGGCCCGGCGCCCGGGCCCGCCGCCGCCCAGCCGGGCGCCGAGCTGGCCATGAGTCTTCTGCGGCTGCCCCAGCTGATCAGGATCCACCAGCCCAACAACAAGATCCTCGTCGACAACGTCCGGGTCTTCAAGAACGCCCTCTACGACCTCTGGGCCGTCAACCCCAACCTGAGCGTGCGCATCCACCGGGGCAGGCTCTACGTCAACGAGACGCGCCTCTCGCCCACTCCGGCCCTGGCCATCACCATCACCAAGCTGACCGAGTACCTCGAGGCCCGCAAGTTTTTCGGCTTCCGCTTCGGCAGGGTGGACGCCCTCTCCGACGACGACGTGGTCGGCTTCATCGGCGAGCTCAACCAGTGCCAGTTCCAGCCGGAGCCCGGGCCCTGGCTGGCTTCCAAGCTGGAGGGCGGCTTCGCCAGCCCCATCCTGGACAAGGACTTCAAAATCTCCATCGTCGTCTCCCAGGACGGCCACGGCAAGGCCAGGCCCATGATCTGGAACGCCGGGGTGAAAACCCTGGCCTTGAAGGCCAAGAAGTCCTACTCCAGGGCCCTGGCCGTCCTGACGGGCCTCAACGAGAAGATCTCCGACGGCCAGAACGTCAACGTCAACAAGCCCCGCCGGGTGGTCCAGGACATGGTCGAGGGGCTGTTTCAAAACGAGAACCTTCTTTTAAGTCTCTCAACCATCCGGGACTACGACGACTACACCTGCACCCACTCCGTCAACGTGGCCATCCTCTCCATGTGCCTGGGCAAGCGCGTCGGCCTGACCAAGATCCAGATCATGACCCTGGGCCTCTCCGCCCTCTTCCACGACCTGGGCAAGGTCGACATCCCCGTGGATCTGATCCACAAGACCGCCAAGTTCACAGACGAGGAGTACGAGACGGTCAAGGCCCACCCCCTGCACAGCGTCCTGCGGATCCTGCGCATCAACTCGGAGCACTCGCTGAAGTCCAAGCTGCTGGTCTCGCCCTTCGAGCACCACCTGGGCACCGACCTCTCCGGCTACCCCAGGTCGGCCAGGACCTCGCCCCTGACCCTCTACGGCAGGATCGTGGCCATCGCCGACGTCTACGACGCCCTGACCTCCAGCCGCTCCTACCGGCCCGTGCCCATCAGCCCCGAGCAGGCCCTGGACATCATGCTGCAGATAGCGGGCACCCAGCTGGACCCCCTGCTGCTGAAAGTCTTCGTCAACATGATCGGCATCTATCCCATCGGGACGCTCCTGCTGCTGGACAGCCACGAGGTGGCCATGGTCTTCAAGACGCCGTCCGGGGCGGAGCAGGGGCGCCCCATGTGCGTCGTGCTGGACTTCTCCGACAACAGCCTCAGCCGCGGCGAGACCGTCGACCTGTCCGCCAGGGACGAGGAGGGGCGCTTCCGCCGCAACATCCTGCGCTGCTTCCACCCCTCAGAGTTCGGCCTGAACCCCTCGGCCATCCTCCTCAACTAGCCGCGGGGGGCGTCGGGGCCGGCCGCGCCAAGGACGGGGGGGACCGGACGGACGGAGGGGGCCGGACGAACGGAAAGAGACCGGACGGGGGCGACAAGACACGTGACACCCGTCGTCATTTTGGCGGGGAAGGCGGTTTCCAGGGCTGTCCATGAGCGAGATTATAAATTTCCCCGACTGGGAAAAAATAGAGGAGCCCTACGGGGGGATCGTCGAATATTTCGACAGGGTCATGACCAACGCCTGTCTGAACACCGGCAACGCCCCCGCGGACCTGGAGCTGATTTCCGTCAAGCACGAGACCCTCGCCTATCTGCCGGTGTTAAGCTGGACCTTTCTGCCCCGCCTGAGCGAGAGGACGGCCGGGGCGGGCGAGACCGTCGAGGGCGTCACCTGCGAGGACGAGGACGACTACCGGGAGTTCGTCAAGTCGACCTTCGAGACCATCAAAAGCGACGACAAGGCCAAGCGGAAGTTCATTGGCGAGCTGGAGGCCAAACTCAAAAAAGGCATGGGCTTTCTGCCCGGCTACTCGACCAGGAGCCACGTCTTCGCCGACTACGTCCCCCTGGTCTTAAAAAGGGAGTGCCCCAGGTGCCTGGGACGGGGCGGCCTGCCCTGCCCCGTCTGCCTGGGGACCGGCAGGGCCGACGACGACGACGCTCCCGCCTCCCGTCTCGGAGACGGCGGCGGGACCGCCGGCACCGATTCCGACGCCAATCCCAACACCGACACCAACACCAATTCCAATTCCAACACCGACAACACCGGCAACGGGGACTGCCCCTCCTGCAAGGGGGGCGGGCTGCTGGAATGCCCCGCCTGCCGCGGAACGGGCGACGCCGCCAAGGTGGCCGAGATAGTCGGCGTCGCCCAGCCGGAGTGGTCCTACCAGCTCAAGTCGACCCTCTTCGACAAGGCGCTGCAAGCCTGGCTGGACACGGGGGACGCCAAGACGCTGATCAAATACTCGAGCGTCGAGCGCCTGAAGACCGTTCTCGGCAACGACAACATCCTCTACCTGTTCTTCCAGGCGAGCCTGCCGACGATCCAGTTCAAATTCACCCACAAGGAAAAGAAATACGAGATCTGCTCCATCGGCGACGAGCTCTTCTGCGTCGACCCGCCGGCCGGCCGCTACTACGACACTCTGCTGGAAAACGTCATGAGGGACTTCAAGGCGCTGGAGCTCCTGCCGCTGCTGCCGTCGCAAAAAATCAGAAAAATATACGACCGTCTCATTCAAATCAGGTTGTTTAATAAAATAATCAACGACACGACCAAGTCCAAGGAGCCGCTCGGCAGGGACCTGGTCAAAAAAAACCTGCGAAAGGCCTGCGGGGGGTTCGTCGGCCCCAAGACCGAGGAATATTTCCTGGACCTCCTCTTCCGGGTCCTCTCCGAGATGGTCCCCAGCTACAACCGGGCCTTCTGGTGGCCCCTGCAGTGGCCCCTGTCCCTGATGCCCGGCCTGGCCTGCGCGGCCTTTTTCTCGGGGGCGTCGCCGTCGGGGTTTCCCCGGACGCTCGCGACCTGCCTCATGCTCTACCTGGCGCTCTGGGTCGTCCCCTTCGGACTCAGCTGGGCCTACGTGACCGCCAAGGCCAGGGGGAGCCCCCTGCCCTACAAGGTGGCGCCCAGGTGCTTTCTGCCCTTTAAGGACTATTTTTACTACCTCCTGGTCCTCCTGTTGGGCGGCGAGGTCTACGGCCTCCTGACCAGACACCTCTCCTGGCCCTCGGTCGTCGGCCTGCACAACTTTTTTTACGACAACGTCCTCGCCAGGATAACCTCCTGGATCCTGGGCCTGCTCGGCTAGCCGGGGCGGCGGCCCGGACGTCCGCGGCGGAAATTAAAGGACCCGGAGACGCCCGGACGGGGCCGGCGGGCCATGTCCTGTCGTCTGACGCCGTAAAAAGCTTGCCGTTGTTCACGTCATATCAAAATTTCCCATAATTTGGCGTCAAAGCCTCCCGGAGTCAGTCGACCTGATTCCGGGAGGCCGGCCGCCCGGTCATAATCCGCCGGCCAGGGCGGTTCCGATCCGCCCGACCGCCCGTCTCCACCCGCCCGCCTCCGCCCTTTTCCCGAGTTCCGTCCGAGCCATCCCGCCCCCCTCCCTGGTGTCCGCCCTCGCCCTGCCGGTTCCCGAATCTTTTTCGCATCTGTCTCCGAATCGACGGGCTCCGTTAAAATTTAACAATATTATAGGTTAAAAGCAATTTAGAAGCAGCTGAAACCTGAAAATTTATATTTTCATCTGTTTTTGAAATAAAAATGACCTTTAAAAACCGGCCCCTGCGACAGACCTGCGGCAAAAATTATCGACATTTTCCGGTTTCATTATTGAAACCAAAACGAATATCGACTGGCTAAATTGGTAAAATCAACCCGCCTTGCGGACAAGCCCCCGTGGCGACGGTTATTATCAACCGCCGGCGTCCGGCGCGGCAGGCGCCTCCCGCGCGCCGGCCCGGCGTCAGCCGGCGGTCGTTTCCGGCCGGTCCGCATGGCGGGTCGTCAGCGACCTTCCAGTAAGAAGATTGGTAATGACAGTGAAAAATAGTCAAACGAGGTCAAAGATCGGATTTTTTCAGACGTTCTTTGACCCAGGCCTTGATCTGAGGGTCAGGCTCTTCAACATCCTGGGCGTCAGCGGGATGGTGGTCAGCCTGATCACGGGGACGATCAGCATCGTCACCAGCGCGGGGATGTTGTCCGTGGCGTCCAACTACTCGCTGACGTTTTTCGCCTACATAGTCATCAGGTACTCGCGCGCCACGGGCAGGCACCTCGGATGTTACTACATTACCATCGTCACTGTCTTTTTTATCTTTTTTCCAATCTTGTTCCTGGGGGCGGGCGGTTTCAAAAGCGGCATGCCCTGCTTTTTTGTTTTCGCCGTGGTCTTCACCGTCTTCATGCTGGAGGGGGCGGCGGCCGTCGTCCTGCCGGCGGCCGAGCTGATCCTCTACTCGGGGCTGTGTCTCGCGGCCTACCTGCGGCCGGGCGTCATCCGGTTCTATTTCGACAACGAGCTGGACCTCGTGACGGACGTCGTCTCGGCCTTCGTCCTGGTGAGCGTGATTCTGGGCGTCTGCGTGGTCCTGCACATGCGCCTCTACACCCGGCAGAAAAGGGAGCTCGACGAGCGCAACGAGATCCTGGCCCAGGCCAGCATGGCCAAGACGCAGTTCCTCTCCAACGCCTCCCACGACATGCGCACACCGCTGACCGTCATCTCGGTCAACGTCCAGACGGTCATGGAGACGCTTCGGAAGATAGACGTCGGCGACCAGGAGGCCCACGAGCTCCTGCAGAACTCGCAAAACGAGATCATGCGCCTGGCCAGGATGGTCAGGGGCATGCTGACCCTGGCCTCGATGAGCGAGAACACGGAGAAAAAGATCGTCGACCTGAGCCTCATGCTGAGGAGCGGCGCCGAGACCCTGAGGCTCAATTTCAGGAAAAACGAAAACGAGCTCGAGATCGACGTGGCGGACAACCTGACCATTTTCGGCAACGCCGACCTGATGGCCCAGGTGACGACGAACATCCTGCAAAACGCCAACAACCACACCATGGGCGGGAGGATCAGCGTCGGGGCGCGCCGGGAGGGAGGCAGGGTTTTGGTGGAGCTCGCCGACACCGGGAGCGGCATCGACCCGGAGCTTCTGCCCCACGTCTTCAAAAGGGGCGTCTCCGACAAGGGGACGGGCCTGGGGCTTTCCTTGTGCAAGACCGTGGTGGAGTCCCACGGCGGGATGATCTGGATCGCCAGCAGGCTTGGCGAGGGGACCACCGTCAGCTTCACCCTGCCCCAGCACGAGAGCCAGTTGGGAGGGGTTTGATCATGGGCGCCATCATTTTGCTGGTGGACGACAACGAGCGCATCTTAAGCGGCAACAAGCGCATGCTCAAAAGACGCGGCTTCGAGGTCAGGACGGCCCCGACCCTGGCCCGGGCCAGGGAGGAGCTGGAGGCGGCGGCCCCGGACCTGATCGTGCTGGACATCATGCTGCCGGACGGCAACGGGCTCGATTTTCTGACCGAGCTGCGCCGGAGCTCCAACGTCCCCGTCTTATTGCTGACGGGCCTCACCGCCCCGGACGACGTGGTCTCGGGCTTCAAGGGCGGCTGCGACGACTACCTGACCAAGCCCTACGACTTCGGCGTCCTGGAGGCCAGGATCGAGGCCCTGCTGCGCCGGGCGGGCGACATCCCCAAAAATCTCCGGAAGGGGGCCGTGGAGTTCGACGTCCTGGCCAGCCGGGCCGTGGTGGCCGGGGTGGACCTGCTGCTGACCCCCAAGGAGTTCTCCCTATTGTTTCTTCTCGCCAAAAACGAGAGGAAGGTCATGACGGCCAAGTATCTCTACGAGACTCTTTGGAACCTGCCTTACACCAAGGACGTCTCCACCTTGAAAATCCTGGTCTCCAGACTGCGGCGCAAGATCGGCGAGAACTTTCTCATCGAGAACGACAGTCGCGAAGGGGGCTACATATTCACCGCGCTCTCGGACGGCTGAGGGCCGGGGATTTTTTGACCGCCGGGCCCGCGACAGACCGCCGACGGAGACCCGGGAGGGGCTGTCGACGACGGCCGGACCGCGGGGGGCCGGCGGGGAAACATGGCGTCAATGGTCCGACTGAAGACCATAAAAAGGCCCGTCGCAGTTTTTTTTGTTTCCAACCGGCCGTGTTTCAGGCCGGACGGACGAGCGCGTCAGGGATGTGAAAGAGAAAGGTCCATGGAAAACGACAAAAAGATCGTCATGATTGTCGACGACAACATCGCCAATTTGAGAATAGCCAAGAACTCGCTTTCCGACACCTACGACGTCTTCACCGTGCCATCGGCCGCGAAAATGTTTGATCTTTTGGAGCGCAACAAGCCCAAGCTGATACTTCTGGACATCGACATGCCCGAGATGAACGGCTACGAGGCCCTGAAGATTCTGAAAGGGAGGCCGGAGACCAGCGGCATCCTGGTGATCTTTTTAACCGGCAAAAACGACTCCGAAAGCGAGCTCGAGGGGCTGTCCTTGGGGGCGGTGGACTACATCTCCAAACCCTTCATGCCGCCTCTTCTAAAAAAGCGCATCGAACTCCATCTGACCGTGGAGGAGCAGAAGCTCAGGCTGGAGAACCAGGCGAGGGTCATGCAGGAACAGCAGGCCGAGCTGAAGAAATTTAACGAGAACCTGCAAAAAATGGTCGGGGAGAAGACCGGCAAGGTCGTCGAGCTGCAAAGGTCCATACTCAAGACCATCGCCGACCTGGTCGAGAGCCGCGACGACATGACCGGAGGCCACGTGGAGCGGACCCAGCACGGCCTCAAGGTGCTCATCGACGCCCTGGAGGACCTGGGGCTCTACCGGGAACAGATGGAGGGCTGGGACAAGGACCTGTTGCTGCAGTCCTCCCAGCTTCACGACGTGGGCAAGATCAACATCGCCGACAGCATCCTCAACAAGCCCGGCAGGCTGACCCCGGAGGAGTTCGAGGAAATAAAGAAGCACTCCGCCATCGGGGTGCAGATCATAGAGAGAATCGAGTCCAACACCGCGGAGAGCGACTTTTTAAAGTACGCCAAGATCTTCGCCGGCACCCACCAAGAAAAATGGGACGGCACCGGCTACCCCGAGGGCCTGGCCGGCGAGGACATCCCGCTCCAGGGACGTCTGATGGCCATCGCCGACGTCTACGACGCCCTGGTCTCCGACCGGCCTTATAAAAAGAGCCTCGGCCACGAGGAGGCGGTGAGGATAATTCTCGAGGGCAAGGGGAGCCACTTCGACCCGGTTCTGAGCGACGTCTTCGAGCAGGTGGCCGACCAGTTCCGAGTCCTCAAGAAATAGACCGGCCGGACTAGGAGAGCCGCCCGTTGATTTTTTCATATATTTCAATCTTCCATTTTCCTATTTTCTTATTTTACGATTTTTCCCGTTCTGACAGTATCGGCTTGCGAGAATATCAGTCAGACAATATCGGTCTGTCCGGCATGTCGTCACATATGATGGAAAAGTGTTGACGGAGACACGCAATGTCACGTGATTTTACTGAGAAAACAATCGACATGAAACGACGGACAGCCATAGTCAGGATTGTCATCAGCCTCTTCTGCCTGTCGGCCGTCATGGTTTTGTTGAGCAGCGTTTACGAGAACGTCAAGATCAGCCAGCATACCGACCAGACCCACGAGGCCGTCCAGAACCATCTGCTGGCCGCGGCGAAGGCGGCGGCCTCCCTGGTCGACGCCGCCGAGCTTGACAAGTACCGCTCGGAAGCGGACGCCGCGAGTCCGGAATATAAAAGACTAAAGGAGCGGCTGGTTGAGTTCGCCAAAGAGTACCAGGTGCTCTACGTCTATTATTGGAGGAACTACGGGGACGGCAGGATCCAGTACATCATCGACAACGACCAGGACCCGGACAAAACCTACACTCCCGGCGTCTTCTTTCCCATCGATAACAAAAACGACCCGGTGACCTCCCAGGCAGTCCCCAGGGTCATGTCGGGCGGCACCTGGGTCTCCGATTTGGGCTCGTACACCTCCGGCGGGGACGGGCTCATCTCCGCCGTCGCCCCCGTCATGGCCGCCGACGGCTCCGTCTACTGCGCCGCCGGGGTGGACGTCGCCGACGAGCGGATCATAGAAAACCGCAGGAACGCCAGGAACATCATCATCTTCCAAATCTGCGCCCTGGCCGTCCTGGTTATTTGCGGCATCTTCAACCTGGTCCTCTACTGGTACGACACCAGTGTCAAGGACGAGGCCAGGCTGAACGACGTGAGCGGCCTGGAGGACGAGGATGAGAAAAAGGAATCCAACGGGGCCAGGCTGAAAAACAGGATCGTCGAGATTTTGCTGAACGTCGCCACCTCGGGAAAATATAACAAACACAACAAGTTCGGCATGTCAGACTATCTGATCCGCTACGTCCTTTTAAACACCGTCAACATCGTGGGCTTTTTGTTTCTGGCCTGTTTTCTGGTCTGGAACTACAGGCTGGGCTCCCACGTCGACGCGGCCATCTGCGCCTTATTGCTGGTCGCCTGCCCCCTGGTCAGCGTCTTGTTGCGGACCAGGACCCCCCAGATCGTCTCCGCCTCCATAGGTCTCCTCAGCTTCTGGCTTCTCTGCGTCCTGCTGGTTTGGAACGGCGAATACTCCGGCTACAACGTGGTCTTCATCTATATCTTCCCCGTCTACGCCTTCACGGCCCTGGGCAGAAACTACGGGGCCGCCCTGTCCGCGGCCCTCCTGGTCGTGGTCGCCGTGGAGATCCTGGCGCCCGGAAAATCGCATTACAGCTACCCGCCGGAGGTGGCCGCCCGCATATTGGTGGCCTACGTCCTGGCCCTCTTCATGCCCTTCGTCACGGAAAAGACCCGCGAGACCAAGGACAAGCTGATCGCGGCCCAGAACGCCCGCCTGGCCGACCTCAAGGACAAGGCCGAGGAGGCCAACAGGACCAAGAACAACTTCCTGGCCAACATGAGCCACGAGATCAGAACGCCAATGAACGCCATCAGCGGCATGTCGGAACTGTTGCTGCGCCGGGACCTCGATTTTGAGTCTAAAAGATACGCCATGGACATCAAACAGGCGTCCTCCAACCTCTTGTCCATCATCAACGACCTTTTGGACTTCTCCAAAATCGAGGCCGGCCACCTGGAGCTGATACCCGTCACCTACTACCTGTCGTCGTTGCTGAACGACGTGGTCAACATCATCCGCATGCGGCTGGTGGAGAAGCCCATCCGCTTCTACACCAACATCGACGCTTACATCCCCAACATGCTGACCGGCGACGAGGTCAGGCTCAGGCAGATCATGCTCAACCTGCTCTCCAACGCCGCCAAATACACCGTCAAGGGTTTCGTCAGCGTCTCCATCAACCAGGAGTCCCGGGACGAGAAGACCGTGACCCTGCGCATGGACGTCAGCGACTCCGGGGTGGGCATCAAGGACGAGGACCAGAAGAAGCTCTTCGCCGAGTTCGTCCAGGTGGATTTGAAACGCAACCACCTCATCGAGGGCACGGGCCTGGGGCTGGCCATCACCAAGCGTCTCTGCGAGGCCATGGGCGGCTCCATCTCCGTCAGGAGCGAGTACGGGAGCGGCAGCGTCTTCACGGCCAGGGTCACCCAGGAGATCGCCCAGGACACCCCCTTCGCCGCCGTGGACAACTGCCGGGAGAAAAAGACCCTCATCTACGAGGGGCGTCTGGTCTACGCCAAGTCCGTCGCCTGGTCTCTGACCAACATGGGCGTCCCCCACCGGCTGGTTAGCGACATAGGCGAGCTCGAGCAGGCCCTCCTGACCGAGGACTGGTACTTCATTTTCTCCGGCTACGGCCTCCACGAACGCATCACCACCGTTCTGGAGTCTGTCAAAAGAGAGCGGCCGGACAAAAAGATCCCGCCCCTGGCCCTGATGATCGAGTGGGGCACCGAGGCCTACGTCCCCAACGTGCGCTTCGTCTCGCTCCCGGTCCAGACCCTCTCCATCGCCGACGTTTTAAACGGCGCCGCCGACCGCCGCAACTACGGGGAGTCCGGGGATTTCGGCGGGACCAGGTTCACGGCCCCGGCGGCCAGGTTCCTGTTAGTCGACGACATAGCGACCAACCTGAAGGTGGCCGAGGGGCTGATTTCGCCGTACAAGGCGCGGGTCGACACCAGCATGTTCGGCGCGGAGGCAGTGGAGCTGGTCAAGAGAAACAGCTTCGACATCGTCTTCATGGACCACATGATGTCGCCCATGGACGGGGTCGAGGCCACCAGGCTGATCCGGGAGTGGGAGGGCCAGCAGCCCGACGCCGACCGCAGGCAGCCGACGCCCGTGGTGGCCCTGACGGCCAACGCGGTCTCGGGCATGCGGGAGATGTTTCTCAGCCAGGGCTTCAGCGATTTTCTGGCCAAGCCCATCGACATCTCCAAACTTGACGACATCATCGTCAAGTGGCTGCCGCGGGACAAGCGGATAAAATCGGACGGCGCCCTCTCCCGCCCCCGAAATCTTCTGCTTCCCCGGCCGTCCGACGAGCGAGCCAACCTGAAAATTCCCGGCGTCGACGAGGCCAAAGGCCTGGCCGCCTCCGGGGGCACGGAGGACATGTACAGGGAGGTCCTCAAACTCTACGGCGAGGACGCCGACAAGCGCCTGGAGTTTCTCTCCGACTGGAAGGGGGCCGGCGAGGACGGTGAGACCGGGGCGGCCGAGGAGGCCCTGAGAGATTTCGTCACCCAGGTGCACGCCCTGAAAAGCGCCTCGGCGAGCGTCGGGGCCCTGGAGATTTCCAAGGCCGCGGGCGAGCTGGAGGCGGCCGGCCAGCGGGGCGACGAGGACTATGTCGGCCAGAATCTCCCCGTCTTTCTCGAGGGTTTGCGAACGCTCGCGGGGCATATAAAAGACGCGCTTTCAAGGGCGGCAACCCCCTCGGCGACAGATTCATTCCAATTAAAAGGCCAAATTTTCGAGAGCCTGAAAGAGGCCCTGTCCTCCGAGAACGTGGGGGAGGCGGACCGAATTCTGGCCGACCTGGGCAAAAGGTCCCCGGACGCCGGGACTAAGGCGACGCTGACCAAAATATCCTACCTCGTGCTGGTGGGCGAGTTCGGGGAGGCCTGCCAAATGGCGGACAAAATGAACGACGATTCCGGCAAAGGGTGAGCAGCGATGACCGACGCGACCAGAAAAAAAACCTGGCTTCCGATGCCCGGATTTTTGAAGTTGTTCTCTCTTAAGATGAGGTTTTCCTTGTTCTTTTTGGTCTTCGTTCTGACCGTCTTCTCGGTGGTCATCTTCTCCTCCATCCAGCAGTTCAACGACGCCGCCTTGATCACCGCCGAGAGACTGGGCTACCCCATCGTCAGCCGGGCGGCGGCCATGATCGACGGCGACCGTTTCGAGCGCCTGTGCGCCACCCTGGACCCGGCGGACCCCTTTTACGACGAGATCAGGCTGAAACTAAAGGATCTCAAGGAGGAGACCCAGTCCCTGTACCTCTACACCATGGCGTCGTTCCCCGGCGACGTCCACCGGTTCATCATCGACGGGGGCGCCCCCGGGGAGGAGGGCTTCTCCCCGCTGGGGAGCCGGGAGAACATCGAGAACTACACCAAGGCCTACCGGCGCACCTATGAGACCATGAGCCCCCAGGCGGGCGACATGAACCTCCAGGAAACCTGGGGCTGGGTCATCTCCGCCTACACGCCGATATTTAACTCGGCCGGGAAGATGGTGGGTCTCGTCGGCTGCGATTTTGAGGCCGAGAGCATGTACGAGGCCATATTTAGGCGCATCCTGCAGCAAATAGCCTTTGCCGCGGCCTTCATTGTCGCCGGCTT
>JAISET010000093.1 GCA_031264015.1 Deltaproteobacteria bacterium
GCCCCCCGACGGGCAATTCCCCGCAAGGGCTTCTTTTTTTCCATGGGGAGGGTCCCGAGCAATGCGGAGGTCGATTATTCCGCCTGTCTTTGTCAAAACACTCTTGTTTGCTTTTTAAACCAAAGAATATGACCTGCTTTATTTTGTCCGATAAAAAGTGGCAAAACGGCTTTTTGCACTCAATGCGGCGCCTCCCTCCCGCCGAGCGTCCAGAACTGTCCCGACTGCGGGGCGCCGCGGCCCTCATATGTCCCGGCCCCCCGGCCGCCGTCTCCCCGGCCGGTCCCGCTGGAGTCCCAGCCGGCGCCACGTCCTCTGCCGCAACAGCCGGTCCCCCGGCCGGCGCCCTTGCAGCCGCGGCAACGGACGCCGGAAAAGCAGGCGGAACAGCAGCAGCCCCGGCAACGGACCCAGGCGGCCCCAGGCCGGGGCGGCCCCCCGCCGCAGCAGGGGCGGGGCGTGACGCGCGCGCCCGGGAGGGCCCCGGGAGCCGTCCCGGAAGGCTGCCAGACGTCCTCCCGGGAGCGGCCGCCCGCCGGCTGGGCCCCGGGCGGGCCGCAGCCGGGGCAGTCCCCCGGGAGCAAGACCGTCGCCATCCTGCCGGCCTGGTTTTTCGGGTGGCCGGGCTTCCGCCGCTTCCGCGTCGGCAGGTTCGTCCCGGCGACACTGACGCGCCCGACCCCGGGCGGCCTCGGGACCTGGCGGCCCGCAGACTTCATCCCCGTCCGCGCCGGCAGGCCCAAAGACTCCGACTCCCTCCCGGTCAGCAGGCCCCGCAGCCTGGCCGTGGCGCCGCCGGCGATCGTCGGCGCAAGCGGGGGCTCCGCCGCGCCGTCGGCCGTCGCCGCCGCCAGGCCGGCTGCCAGCCGCGGCGGGAAGACTTGCCTCGCGGCGCCGACCGCGGCCGGGGCGGAGGAAATATGCATGGGCAAACACGACCGCCAACCGGGGATTATGAGGAGCCGGCCGGGGCGGGCCTGAAAAGACCGCCCGGCTTCGACTGCGGCCCCGCCAACCCGCGCTCCGGCGACGGCGGCGAGTCCCGCCACGGGCTCGTCATCGCCAGACGGGACGGCCGGGGGCCGCCGGACTGCGGCGGCCGCGCCTGGGCGCCGGGACGGGCCAAAGCTAAAGGCCCCCGGGGAGACGCGTGACGGCGGTCCCCCCGGGGGCCTTTTTAATGGCCTGGTCGTCAAAGGTCGGTGAAAGTCGTTTAAAGTCGCCGAAACAGACTTTTAGAAAAAAACTGTCCAAAAGACGGCCCTCCCCCCGTCCGGGCCCCCTCGTTCGGCGCTCCCGCCCCCCTCCTTTTTTCATCGGCATCAGGCCGTATTTTCATACTCTTCTCATCAACCTCGCCTCAGTTTAAGCCGTTTTTTAAGACCAATGCTTTGCCCGCCGGACGCGCGCGCCGACGCCTGTGACGACGCGTCCGCCGGCGTCTAGGCCCGGGCCGGCAGTCTCGCGGGCGGGGCCCACTTTTTGAAGATGTCCGGGGAGCGGCCGTAGAGAGGGGCGGGCGGATGGCTGGCCAGGGTCCCGCAGGCGAGATAATAGGCGGCCAGGTCGGCCAGGGCCTCCGGGGACGCCGGGTCGACGGGCCCGGGGAGAAAACCGGGCCATAATCCGGGCGGCAGAAGGGGGAGCCCCGGCCCGACCAGGGTGACGGCCCCGCCGCGGGAAGCCTCGGCGAGGGTCCCGCCCAGACGCCCCGGCGCCGCGGCCAGCGTCCCCGTCAGAGCCTCGGGCTCCGGGTCGCCGGAGTTTTTTAAGTCCTGACGATTTTCCTGATTGTCCGGGTTTTGACGACCGGCGGTCTTGGCGGGGGGAAAGCGGTAGAGAACGGAGAAGACCTCGCCGTGTCTGGCGTCGACCACGGGGGCGACCAGGCGGGCCGCGCCGCCCGTCCGGGAGAACTCGGCCAGGGCCATGGCCAGAAGACTATGGACGCCGACGGCGGGAACGTCCAGGCCCAGGCCCAGACCCTTGGCCAGGGCGAGACCCACGCGCAGGCCGGTGAAGCTGCCGGGCCCGCGGCCGCAGGCCAGCAGGTCGGGTTTGGCGCCCAGGGCCTCGGGGGAGTCGCAGAGCTCGGAGACGGCGGGGGGCAGGGCGGCCGAGTGCCCCGCCGGGCCTCTGAGGACGGTCTTTTTCAGAAGTCTGCCCCCGCGGCCCGAGCCGTCGGACTCGACCAGGCCGACGGCCGCCTCGGGGGCGGAGGTGTCCCAGGCGAGAACGAGCACCGCTCACTCCGCCTGCCCGGTCTGGACGGCGGGCGGCGGCCCTCCCCGGCGGGTGACGATGCGGGAGATGTCGTTGTAGAAAACCAGGACCATCAGGGCCACCAGGGCGCCGACGCCCACCATCTGGGAGACCTCCCGGACCCGCAGGCTCAGGGGTTTGCGTCTGACGCCCTCGACGAGGAAGATGAGGATCTGGCCGCCGTCGAAGACGGGCAGGGGGACCAGGTTGATGATGGCCAGGTTGATGCTGATGAGGACCATCAGAAATATGAAGTCGTCGAGGCCGCTCCTGATGGAGAGCCCGGCCTGCTCGGCGATCAGGATGGGGCCGCCCATGACCTTGGGGGAGATCTTGTGGGAGACGATCTTGCCCAAAACGGAGAAGGTCAGGGTGGTGATGTTCCAGCAGTCCCTGAGGCTGAAGTGGGCGGCCCGGAAGGGGCCCACCCTCTCCCTGACCGCCGTCGGGCGGCTGGAGATGCTGATCAGGGGCGTGTAGACCGTCTCGCCGTCGAGGTTCTGGGAGGGCTCGGCGACGGGGGTGATCATGAAGCTCATGGTCCGCCCGTCCCTCAGCACCTCGAAATTCAAAGGCTTGATGTCGACGGGGCCCGGCTTCCCGCGGCCCTCCGCCGGCCCCTGGACGATCTCCTCGAGCTCGACCCAGTCCCTGATGGCCCGGCCGTCGATGGCGGTGATCAGATCCCCGGGCCTGAGTCCGGCCAGGTCGGCGGGCTTGCCCGGGACGACCCGGCCCACCTCGGTCCTCAGGAGGGGCCTGAGCCCCAGGCTCCAGTAGGGGGAGCTGTCGCCGAGCATGTCCCTGGCGTCCTCGCGCCTGGGGGTCACCTGGAAAGTTCTGGCCGCCCCGTCCCTCTCGACGGAGACCGCGACCGGGCTCCCGTCGGAGAGCTCCTGGATCTCCTCGATCTGGTCGTAGAAGCTGACCTCCCGGCCGTCGATCCCGGTGACGAGGTCGCCGTAGCGCAGGCCCGCCCGGTAGGCCGGCCCGTCCTCGGGGATCATGCCGACCGTCGAGGGGGCGTGGCTGACGCCTATGGCCATGACCAGAGCCCACATGGCCAGGAAGGCGAAGACCAGGTTGAAAAGGGGCCCGGCGAAGACCACGGCGATCCTGACCCAGACGGGCTTGTGGTTGAAGCTTTTGGCCAGCTTCTCCGGGGGGACGTCGTCGCCGGGCTCCTCGCCGCAAAGCTTGACGTAGCCGCCCAGGGGCAGCCAGCAGACCTGGTAGACGGTCTCGCCGATCTTTTTCGACCAAATCCGCGGCGGGAAGCCCAGGGAGAAGCTGTCCACCCCGACGCCCAGGAGCTTGGCGACCAAGAAGTGCCCCAGCTCGTGGACGAAGATCAGGATCAGAAGCAGAACTATGAACGAGACGATGGTGAGCAGCATATCTCTCCCTATCCCGGGGCGCGTGATTTCCTGGCCGGCCGCCTTGACTTGTCCCGGCCCCGCCCCGGGTCTCCGGGGGCCCCGGGGCCGCCGGCTTAAACTTATACCATATTTCGGCCTCCGGCGCCTTAAAAAATGACCCCGCCGCGCTTTTTTTAACCCGCGCCCCGCGACTCGCCCCGGCCCCGGCGACTCCGGACGGGGGGAGGGCCGCCGCTTTTTGAAGGCCGCGCGGTCCCGGCCGCGGCGTCGGGGGGCGTCGGCCCGCCTCCGCCCGGCGGCGGCGGAAACTTGTCGGGACCGTTTGACAATTTTTAGGCAATATCACCATATTATCATTACAAATTTGACTATTAACATAATTAAAGAATAATTTATGATTTTTAATTATTTAATTCATCTTAAAACTCTCAAAAGAGCGTCAGGTCAAATTGAGCAAAGACCTCAGGGCAACTTTACTCTTGACCGCCGAGCGGCTTTTAAGCTATCTTTCCCTTATCGCTTCGGGCAGCGCTCCAAAAACGGCGGGGCGGAACGGCGGCCGGACGGCCGGCGGTCCGGCGGCCTTCTTTTGGCCGGCCTTGTCTTGTCGGCGCCCGCCCGGAGGTTGAAAAAAAAGCTTGCACCTATGTACCCTTCGCCAGGCTTCCGCTTAAGGCGCAAGGACGGGCACATCCAACATAAGGCCCCCTCCGGCAAGGCGGGGGTGGCCGTTTCTCCCCGGGTCGAGACCCGGGGAGTTTCCTCGAGGGAAACGTATGAAAGCATTATGTAAAGCATTGGCCGTGTTCGCTCTGGCCGTCTGTCTGCCTCTGGCCTCGGCCCGGGCCCAGGACGACGAGATCAGGATCGGCTTCGGCGGGGCTCTTCTGGGCAACCTGGCCAGCTACGGCCTCTCCAACCTTTACGGCATCGAGTACGCCGTCGGGCAGATCAACGCCCAGGGCGGCGTTTTGGGCAAGCAGGTCGCCCTGGTCCAGGAGGACGACGCCTGCGACCCCAAGGCGGCGGCCAACGCGGCCAACAAGCTGGCCAGCGAGGGGCTGACCCTGATCCTGGGGCACACCTGCTCCGGGGCCACCCGCAGCGCCCTCTCCGTCTACGGCGACAACGCCCTGGTCATCTCCAGCTCGGCCACCGAGATCTCGCTGACCGACGACGGCCAGCACCCGTTCTTCTTCAGGACCACCCCCCGCGACGACGCGCAGTCCGAGGCCCAGATCCAGCACATCAAGGCCAGGGGCTACAAGAAGGTGGCCATCCTCCACGACAAGGGCGACTACGGGCAGTCCCTGGCCACCCTGGCCACCGACTCCATCAACGCCAACCCCGGCGACATCGAGATCGTTCTGAACGACGGCATCACCAGCGGCGAGGTCTCCTACGAGGAGATCGTCTCCAAGCTGCGCGACAGCGGGGCCGAGGTCCTCATCTGGGGCGGCTACTACAACGACGCCTCCAAGCTGGCCATGCAGATGCGCGACAAGGGTCTCGACACCGTCGTCGTGGGCCCCGACGGGCTCTATGACCCCAGGTACATAACCCTGGGCGGCGCCGCGGTCGAGGGCTCCATCGTCACCGGCCAGGCCAACATCAGCGACACCGAGGCCGGCCGGGCCGCCGTGGCCGACCACCAGACCAGGCACCAGGAGGAGATCGGCACCTACTTCTTCTACGCCGCCGGGGCCGCCCAGGCTCTTTTGGCCGCGGTGGAAAAAGTCGGCAACACCACCGACCTGGCCGCCATCAAGCAGCACTTGACCGAGGACACCGTCGACACCGTCATGGGGCCCGTCCGCTTCGACGCCAAGGGCGACGTCATCGGCACCGGCTACACCCTCTTCGAGGTGGTCAACGGCCAGTTCGTCGAGGTCAAGTAGGCCCCGGGGCCGCGGGGACGGCCCCCGGCCTCCCGGCTCCCCGGCTCGTTAATTGACTCGTTGTTTGAATAGTTGTTCGGCTCGCCAACCTGTCGGACCCGGCCCGGACCCCCAGCGGTCCCGGGCCGGCTCCGATTTAATTTGCCGTCCGCCCCGGACGCCCATTTTTTTCCCACGTTCGTTTTCTTGGCGCCCCGAGGCGCGCCCGTCTGAGGCGGACGCCCCGGCGACGGGGGCCGGGCTGAGATAAAATGACTTTTTTTCTCGATCTTTTCATGAGCGGCCTGACCAAGGGCAGCATCTACGCCCTGATCGCCCTGGGCTACACCATGGTCTACGGGATCATCGCCCTGATCAATTTCGCCCACGGGGAGATATACATGATCGGGGCCTTCACGGCGCTTCTGGCCTCCATGGTCCTCTCCAGCCCGGCCGTGGGCATGTCCGGCTGGGGGCTTCTGGTCTCGGTGGCCACTATCGCCGCCGTCTACGCCGCCATGTACGGCTGGACCATGGAGCGGATAGCCTACCGGCCTCTGCGCGGCTCCTCCAGGCTGGCCCCGCTCATCAGCGCCATCGGCATGTCCATCTTCCTGCAGAACTACGTCCAGCTGGCCCAGACCCCCAACTTCCTCCAGTTTCCCGACCTGGTCCCCCAGATGCCCTTTCTCAAGCCGATCGCGGGCTACCTCAGCAGGACCCAGCTGGTCATCCTCCTGTTCACCCTGCTCTCCATGGTCGGGCTGACCCTGTTCATCAAGTTCACCAAGACGGGCATGGCCATGCGGGCCGTGGCCCAGGACCAGACCATGGCCAGGCTGACCGGGGTCGACATCGACCGGGTCATCTCGTCCACCTTCGTCATCGGCTCGGTGCTGGCCGCCCTAGGCGGCGTCCTGATCGGCTGCAGCATGCGGCAGATCGACTTCTACATCGGCTTTCTGGCCGGCATGAAGGCCTTCACCGCGGCCGTCCTGGGGGGCATAGGCTCCATCCCCGGGGCCGTGGTCGGGGCGCTGATCCTGGGCTTCGCCGAGAGCTTCGCCGCGGGCTACATCTCCAGCTCCTACAAGGACGTGGTGGCCTTCATCATCCTGATCCTCATTTTGATCTTCAGACCGGAGGGCATCATGGGTCAGGCCCAGACGCAGAAAGTCTGAGAGAGAAGAGGAAGACGGCCCGCCATGCGCGCCTCAAACTTTAAACAATTCTGGCCCCGCGTCCTCGAGGAGCTCAAGGCGGCCTTCCTGGCCGCGGTCTGGATCTCCGTTCTGGCCTTCCCCCTGATGACGCTCTCCATCGGCCTCAACTCCAACTACGCTTTCTCCATGGCCAGGATGCCCAAGCTGGCCGGGGCGGTCTTCGTCCTGACCATCCTCTGGCGCTTTTTTCTCAGGCGCCGCAGCTTCCAGTCCATCTCCAAGGTGGTCCTGGAGTCCGAGGGCCTGCCGGAGGACCTGAAAAAAGGCCCCAGGCCCTCCTGGGTCTCGGTGGTCATGGCCTCCAGGCACCGCGGGACCGGTCTCGCCGTCCTTCTTTTGGTCATGGCCTCCGTCCCCTTCATGGCCTCGCCCTACGTCGTCAGCGTCATGGTCACGGCCCTCATCTACGTGGCCCTGGGGCTGGGCCTCAACGTGGTGGTGGGCGTCTCGGGCCTTTTAAACCTCGGCTACGTGGCCTTCTACGCCATGGGGGCCTACACCTACGCCCTTTTGTGCACGCAGTTGGGCTGGGGCTTCTGGCTCTGCCTGCCCCTGGGGGCGCTGACGGCGACCCTGATGGGGCTTCTTTTGGGCTTTCCGGTCATCAGGCTCTCGGGGGACTATCTGGCCATCGTCACCCTGTCCTTCGGCGAGATCACCAGGCTTGTGCTGACCAACCTCGCCGTCACCAACGGGCCCCGGGGCATCAGCAACATCAGGCCCCCGGGCTTTTTCGGGCTCAATTTGAACGGCGGCCCCAAGGACTTTCTGGTCTCGACCCTGGGCATGAACCCGGCCATGGACGTCAACAAGGTCCTCATCTATTTCGTCATCCTGGGCCTGGTCGTCCTGACCATCGTCTGCGTCTTCAGGCTCGAGAACTCGCGCCTGGGCCGCGCCTGGCTGGCCATGCGCGAGGACGAGGTGGCCTGCCAGGCCATGGGCATCAACCGCGTCAGCGCCAAGCTGACCGCCTTCGCCCTGGGCTCCACCTGGGCCGGTCTCGCGGGCGTGGTCTTCGCCTCCCAGATCACCTTCATCAACCCGGCCAGCTTCTCGTTCCTGGAGAGCATCATGATCCTTTCCATCGTGGTTCTGGGAGGCATGGGCTCCATCCCCGGCGTCATCATCGGGGCGGCGGTTTTGATCATCCTGCCCGAGCAGCTGCGCTTTATCTCGCAGTACCGCATGCTGGTCTTCGGCGCCCTGATGGTCCTGATGATGGTCTTCCGTCCCGGGGGCCTCATCCAGAGCGTCCGGGAGGTCTACATCCACAAGGGGGCGGCCGGCGCCCCCCCCCGGGGCCCCGGGGCCGCGGCCGACGCGGGCGGGCCGGCCGGCGGCGGCGGGGCGGAGGGCCGGTCATGACGGGCTCCCCCGACACCCCCGACGTCAGGGCCGGGGCGTCCGCCGACGCCTCCGGGGAGGGGACGGACAGCATCCTGGAGACCCGCGAGCTGAGCATGGTCTTCGGCGGCCTGGTGGCTTTGAACCGGGTCGACCTGGGCGTGGGGCGCGGGACCATCACGGCCCTGATCGGCCCCAACGGCTCGGGCAAGACCACCTTCTTCAACTGCATCACCGGCATCTACAAGCCCACCAGGGGCCTGGTGACCCTCCGGCCCGAGGGCTCCCCGGCGGTGCCCCTCAAGGGCCTGGCGCCCGACCGCATCACCCACGAGGGCCTGGCCAGGACCTTCCAGAACATCAGGCTGTTCAACAACCTGACCGTCCTCGAGAACGTCCTCATCGGCAGGCACACCCGCATGAGGGCGGGGCTCTGGGGGGCGCTGACCAGAAACAAGAGGACGCGCCGGGAGGAGCGGGAGGCCATCGACCACAGCTTCGGGCTCCTGGTCAGCTACGGCCTGGACCACATGGCCAACGAGCTGGCCAAGAACCTGCCCTACGGGGACCAGAGGCGCCTGGAGATCGTCCGCGCCCTGGCCACCGAGCCCAGGGTCCTGCTGCTGGACGAGCCCGCGGCCGGCCTCAACATCGGGGAGACGGCGCTGCTGCGCGAGCTGATCCTCTCCATCCGGGAGACGGAGAAACTCTCCATCCTGCTGATCGAGCACGACATGAGCCTGGTCATGAGCGTCTCGCAGAAGATCTATGTCATCGACTACGGCACCCTGATCGCCCAGGGGCGCCCGGAGGACATCCGGAAGGATCCCAAGGTCATCAAGGCCTACCTGGGGGAGGAATGATGAGCGCGCCCATGCTGGAGCTCTCCGGGGTCCGCACGGCCTACGGGAACATCGAGGCCCTCAAGGGGGTCGACCTGCGCATCGACGAGGGGGAGATCATCGCCCTTTTGGGCTCCAACGGGGCCGGCAAGACCACCACTTTGAGCTCGGTGACCGGCCTCACCCCCCCCAAGGCCGGCCGCATCGTCTTCGAGGGCGAGGACATCCGGGGCGCCAGGACCGAGTCCCTGGTCAAAAAGGGCCTCGTCATGGTCCCCGAGGGGCGGCGCATCTTCCCCGGCCTGACGGTCCTCGAGAACCTCAGGATGGGGGCCTATCTGATCGACGACAAAAAGGCCGTCGAGCGCGACCTCGAGCGCGTCTTCAACCTCTTCCCCATCCTGGCCACCAGGTCCAGGCAGAGCGGCGGGACCCTCTCCGGCGGCGAGCAGCAGATGCTGGCCATCTCCCGCAGCCTGATGGGCCGCCCGCGCATGCTCCTGCTGGACGAGCCGAGCCTGGGCCTCGCCCCCATCGTCATCAAGAACATCTTCGAGACCATCCGCAAGATCAACCAGGAGAACGGCACGACCATCCTCCTGGTCGAGCAGAACGCCAACCTGGCCCTCATGCTGGCCCACCGCGCCTACATCATGACCACCGGCGTCATCACCCTGTCGGGCACCGCGGCCGAGTTCCTAAACGACGAGGCCGTCAGAAAGGCCTACCTGGGCGGCTGACGGGCGGCCCCGCCGCGGTCCCGCCCCGAACGGCCCGCTCAGGCCCGGCCCGTCATGGAGGCCGCCGCCCGGACGACCGCGTCCGTCTCGCGGGACCGACAGTCGCTCGCATATATATATAACGCGGGCATATATGCGGCGCGGGGCTCCGCGCAAGGCATGCGCGCCTCGCAGGCATGCCTCGTTAACGTTGTTTTCAGACTAACTTTCATCGGGACCGACATCATGCCGTCAGAAAAGAAACCGGAGGATCGCGGCGTCCCCGCCGCTGTCCGCGACCCCGCCGAGGAGAGGGCCCTGGCCGCCGTCGGCGGGCGGGCCTCCTGGACCAAAATCGACGGGGTCCCGCGCGTCACGGGCCTGGTCATTTCGGGCCCGTCGTTTAAAGGCGCGGTCAAACTGGGGGAGTTTCCCTTTCTCGAGGAGCTGGCGGTCGACCGGACGGAGCTCGAGGAGCTGGACGTCACCCAAAACGGCGCCCTGTCCCACCTGAGGGTCACGGGAAACAAACTCGCCCGGCTGGACGTCTCCAAAAACACCGAGCTGGTCAGCCTGATCGTCCATAACAACGGGCTTGTCGAGCTGGACGTATCCAAAAACGGCAAACTGACCTGGCTCGACGCCAACAGCAACAATCTCTCCCGCCTCGACGTCACCAAAAATCCGCTCCTGGCCAGCCTGAACGTCTTTTCCAACCGGCTTGATTATCTCGACGTCTCGGAAAATGTCGCCCTGGCCCACCTGCAGGCGGGCTATAACCGGCTCGCGACCCTCGATGTCTCCAATAATCCCGCCCTGCGCGAGCTGTGCGTCTCCGAAAACAGCCTGACGGGCCTCGACGTGTCCGGCAACAAATCCCTGGCCTCCCTGGACGTCTCCCAAAACAATCTGAGGGGTCTGGAAGTCTCCCAAAACGCGGCCCTGGCCTCCCTGGACGTCTCGCAAAACCGGCTGACGACCCTGGTCGTCTCCAGGAACGCGGGCCTGGTCTCCCTCGAGGCCGGCGCCAACCTGCTGGAAAACGTCAACGTCTCCAAAAATTTCGCCCTGGTCGGCCTGGAAGTCGGCGAAAACCGGCTGGCCTCCCTGGACGTCTCCAAAAACGCGGCCCTGGAATGCCTGGAGGTCCAGGCCAACCGGCTGGCCTCCCTCGACGTCTCTCAAAACGTCGCCCTCGCCCGTCTGAACGCCTCGGAGAACCTGCTGGAGCGCCTGGACCTCTCGAAAAACAAGGCCCTGGCCTATCTCGACGTCTCCTCGAACCGCCTGGCCGAGCTCGACATCTCCGGCAACCCGGCGCTGACCTATCTGCGGGTCACCAAAAACCGGCTGCGGGACCTGGACATCTCCAACAACGCCGAGCTGGACGAGCTTTACGCCGACAAATATCCGGCGCCCGACTCCGAGATATTTGACGACGACCCGCCGGCCGGGCTGTTTCCAGACGACTGAGCGGGCGAACCGGACGGGCGCCCCGGACGCGGCGTCTCCGACAACTGGAAGGACCGGCCCCATGCCGTCAAAAAAAGTACTTTCGGCCCGCCGCAAAAAAGCCCTCCTCGAGAAAAAGAAGACGGGGGCGGCGAGGGAACCCGTCCGCGACCGGGCGGAAAGAGATTTTTTGGCGGACGTCGCCAAAAACGCGACGGAGACGGTCCGGGGCGGGATGCCGTGGGCGGCGAAGACGGTCTGGGACTGGACGCCGCGGGGGGCGGACGACGGAAAGACGGGCAAGCTGGAGGCCGCCAGGCGGATGAAGGCCCTGCTCGCCGCCGCGGGCAAGCTGTCTCTGGCCGAACTTGGCGCGAAGGCCACGTGGACGAACGTCGACGGCGTCCTGCATGTCACGGCCCTCGTCCTGAGAGGACCGGCCTTCGAGGGCGTCCTCGCGCTGGCGGGAATCCCTTTTCTCGCGGATCTCGAGGTCTCGGACACCGAGCTTCGCGGGCTGGACATTTCCGGAAACCCCGTCCTGGCCAAATTACAATTGCGCGACAATTTGCTGGACAAGCTGGACGTCTCCGACAATGCGAGTCTAATCTGGCTGGACGTCGCCGGCAACGCGCTGCGCTCCCTTGACGTCGCCAAAAACGGCGGCCTGACTTTTCTTGACGCCGAGCGCAACCTCCTCTCCGAGCTTGACCTCTCCAAAAACCCGGCCCTGGCCATCCTTAACGTCAACATGAACCACATGGACGAGCTGGACGTCTCGAAAAACGCCGCCCTGGCCGAGCTGTTCGCCTCAAACAACTATTTGGGCGGGCTGGACGTCTCCGGCAACGCCGAGCTGAGGCTTCTGGACGTCGCCGAAAACGCGCTGACGGAGCTGGACCTCTCTAAAAACACCAAGCTGGCTTATCTTGACGTCATGGAAAACGAGCTGGAGACCCTGGACGTCTCCAAAAATCCGGCCCTGATCAAGCTGCGTCTGTCCGAAAACAACCTGGAGAGCCTCGACGTCTCCGGCCGCGCCGCCCTGACCGATCTCGTCGCCGACAACAACCGGCTGGCGGAAATCAAAGTCTCCGGCTGCGCCGCCCTGAGACGCCTGGATGTCGACGAGAACTTGCTGACCGGGCTGGACCTTTCGACGAACGCCTCGCTGACCGGCCTGGACGCCTCCGTCAACAAGCTGGAATCCCTCGACGTCTCCGGCAACCCCGCCCTGGAGTCTCTCAGCGCCGGACACAACCGCCTGGAAAAAATCGACCTCTCGCGCAACGCCCGGCTGGTTTACCTGGAATTGGAGGGGAACCGCCTGGAGGAACTCGACGTCTCAAAAAACGTCGCCCTGATCTTGTTGGACGTCTCCGGAAACCGGCTGTCCAGGCTGGACCTCGCCGCCAACCAGGCGTTGGCGGAAGTGCGCGCCTTCGGCACAACCCTGACCGACTCCGACATATCCGGCTATTCCGGGAAGGCGCGCTTCAATAGCTAGCAGGACGCGTCATGACGTCAAGGAAGCGGTCTTTAACTGTTTAAATTTCTCATAATTTCCATAAGGCTCGTTCGTCCGACCGCCCGATCCATGACGCTCTTTCCGCCGATGGCGACTGTCCCTTTGTCCGACTCATTTATTAAAAAGCATAAATTTTCTTTCATTTTTATCATATTTAATTCAGTGGCAAAAATATCAACAGCAACAACAACGACAACGACAACGAAAATATCAGCAGCAACGAAAATAGCAACAACGACAGCGACAGCGACGACAACGAAAATAGCGACAACGACAGCGACAGCGACAGCGACGAAAATAGCGGCAACAACACCAAAGGGCTCCCAACATTCTATTTTTTCAACCAGCCCTCATGAGGAACAGCGCCATGCCGTCTAAAAAAGAGCTTTCGACCCGCCGCAGAAAAGCCCTCCTCGAGAAAAAGAAATCCGGGGCGCCGAAGGAACCCGTCCGCGACCGGACGGAAAAGGAACATTTGGCGGCTATCGGCGAAAGGGCGCTGGCGACGGTCATGGGCGAGAAATCGTATATGGCGGAATTCCAAAAGATAGTCGCCATGGTCAAAGCCGGCCGGAAGCCGCCGCTGCCCGACCTCGGCGCGAGGGCGACGTGGACAAATATCGGCGGGACGCTGCATGTCGCGGCCCTCGTCCTGGACGGGAACGCCTTCGAAGGCGTCCTCGCGCTGCCCAATTTTCCTTTTCTCACGGATCTTGAGATCACGAGCACGGAGCTGACGGAGGTGGACGTCTCTCAAAACGTCGCCCTGACCAGGCTGTCGGTCGACTCGACCATGATGGACACCCTGGATGTCTCCAAAAACACGGCTCTTACTTGTCTGGAAGTCGAAAGCGACCTGCTGCATACCCTCGACATTTCCAATAATCCGTCCCTGACTCGTCTGATCGCCAACAACAACCATCTTTCCGTCCTCGACCTATCCAAAAATCCGGCCCTGACCAGTCTGAACGTCTCCGATAACCGGCTGGCAGGCCTCGACTGCTCAAACCTCGCCGCCCTGACCGAGCTGGACGCCGGCTATAATCAGCTGACGTCCCTCGACGTCTCGAAAAATCCCGCCCTGACCAGTCTATACGCCAACCACAACCAACTGGCGGCTGTCGACGTCTCCCGCAACCCGGCGCTCGCCTACCTGGATGTCAGTGGCAACCGACTGGCCGCGCTTGACGTCTCCAAGAACACCGGGCTGAAAATTCTGCACGCCGACTGCAACCAGCTCTCGGAACTCGAAATCTCCGACAACGCCGCGCTGATATCTTTATTTGTCGACTGCAACCGGCTGACCGCCCTTGACGTCTCGAAATGCGCCGAGTTGAGACTTCTTGAGGCCTGGAACAACCGGCTGACCGAGATCGACCTAGCCGCCAACCCCGCCCTGAGGAGTCTTGTTATCTTCGGAAACCAGCTGACGACCGTCGACGTCGCGAGAAACACCGCCTTGGAACATCTGGACCTCTCCGGAAACCAGCTGACGACCGTCGACGTCGCGAGAAACACCGCCTTGAAACATCTGGACCTCTCCGCAAACCGACTGACGACCCTGGATGTCTCCGCCAACTCCGATCTGACCGATCTTAACGCGGCCGTAAATCAACTGACCTCCCTGGACCTCGCCAACAATCCGAAGCTGACGGATCTGAACGTCGCCAATAACCCGCTGAAGGACCTCCTCCTAATCGACGACGCTTTTTATGAAAGACTTGCTCTGATCTTCGGCGAGAACGGTCAGGACGGTCAGGACGACATGTTCGATATTACTTATGTCGACGACGACAATGACGAAGATAATGATGATGAAGAAGAAGATGGCGACATTGACGAGTAGGACGGAGCCGGGCGTCTCCTAAGTCGCGGCTCCTCGTCCCCGGGGACGAGCGGTCAATGCCCGGGCAAATATCGTCGACGAAACAACCCCCCGCCGCCCCTCCCCGCCCGTTTGACTGCCGCCTCAAAACTCCCCCCGGAAAACGTCGGAAGGCCGGCCCCGGCAAAAAATATCTTTTTTTTAGCCTAAATGAGCTATAATAAGGAACCAATGGTCTGGAAAAGTCTCATTTTCCAGACCCTCCGACCCCCGCCCCCCCCGATCCCCCGGCCCCGGGCCGAAAGGCCCGATGACCCGTTCCGGGGGGCAGTCGCGGAACAAGGACCGCCCCGTTGACCAAAACCCCCAGGAACAGCCCCCTGACCATCGACGGACCCCGCGGCGGGAGGGCCTCGCTGCGCGGGGAGCTGACCGCCAAGGCGCCGGGGGCCGTCTGGGACAAGCTCCTGGGGACGAGAAAGCCGCCCGGCCCGCTGGTTTTGGACCTGGGGGAGCTCTCCGGGCTGGACCTCAACGGGGCGGCCCAGCTGCTCTGGCTCCGGGACCGCTTCCGGGCCGGGGGCGCGGAGCTGACGGTCGAGAACCTCCCGGGGCGGCTCCGGCCCATCTGGGACCTGGCCGTCAGCACCCTGGGCCCCCCCGTCGCCCCGCCCCGCCGGCCGTCCCTTTTGGAGGTCACCGGAAGGATCCTGGCCGACGCCTGGTCGGACGCCCTGGCCCTGACCGGATTTTTGGGCGAGCTCCTCTACCATCTGGGCGGGGTCTTCAGGCGGCCCTGGTCCCTGCGGTGGGGGGCGACCATGGCCCAGGCCCAGACGGCCGTCGTCGACGCCCTGCCGGTGACCGCCCTGGTCTCCTTTCTGGTGGGCCTGATCCTGGCCTTCCAGTCGGCCATGTTCATGCGCATGTTCGGGGTGGACATCTTCGTGGCCGACCTGGTGGGGCTGGCCCTGATCCGGGAGCTGGGGACGCTTCTGACGGCCATCGTCCTGACCGGGCGCAGCGGCTCCGCCTTCTCGGCCGAGCTGGGGGCCATGAAGGCCAACCAGGAGATCGACGCCTTCGTGACCATGGGCCTCTCCCCGGGCCGCGACCTGGTCCTGCCCAGGGTGGCCGCCCTGACCGTCGCCACCCCTCTTCTGACCGTCCTGGCCGACTTCGCCGGTCTTCTGGGCGGCAACCTGGTCATGGTGACGCTCGGGCACCCCGTCTCCGTCTTCTGGACCGAGCTCGCCGGCCACATCGGGGCATCCGACATCGCCACCGGCCTGTTCAAGTCCTTCGTCTTCGGCTTCTCCGTGGCCGCCATCGGCTGCCAGAGGGGCCTGGCCGCGGGCTCCGGGCCCATGGCCGTGGGCGAGGCCACCACCCGGGGCGTGGTCACCAACATCGTCGTCCTCTCCGTTCTGGACAGCCTGTTCGCGGTGCTTTTCTATGTCCTCCGCTGGTGACAATTTGACCTCCGGCGCGGATCCGGCCGGTCCCCCCGGAAACTCGGTCCCCGGGGCCTCCGTCCTCCCGGGTCCCGCCTCGGGCCCGGCCGCGGCCGCCCCGGACCAGCCCCCGGCCAATGACCGCTCCCCGGGAGGCTGCGGTCCGCCCGAGGGGACCGTCCCGCGGGATGCCTGCCCGCTGGCGGTCAGCTCCCTGGACGTGGGCTACCCGGGCGGGCCCGTGCTTTTAAAGGACGTCAGCTTCACCGTGCGGCCCGGCGAGATCGTCGGGATACTGGGGCCCAGCGGCTGCGGGAAGTCCACTCTTCTGCGGCACCTGGTCGGGCTCGAGCGGGCGGCGACGGGCGAGATCAGGCTGTTCGGGCGCGACCTCTGGGCCGGCGGCGGGGCCTGCCTCGACGAGATCCGCCGCCTCTTCGGGGTCATGTACCAGGGGGGCGCCCTGTTCGGGGACCTGAACCTCCTGGAGAACGTGGCCATGCCGCTCAGGGAGTTCACCACCCTCAGGCCGGGGGCGGTGGAGACGGCGGCCAGGCTCAAGCTGGCCCTGGTGGGCCTCTCGGGCTTCGAGTACTACCAGCCCTCCAGCCTCTCCGGAGGCATGCGGAAGAGGGCGGCCATCGCCCGGGCCCTGGCCTTGGAGCCGGGCCTGCTGTTTCTGGACGAGCCCTCCGCCGGCCTCGACCCGGTCACCTCGGCGGGCCTGGACAAGCTTGTCAGGACCCTGGCCCGCAACTTGTCGCTGGCCTTCGTCGTCGTCACCCACGAGCTGACCAGCGTCATGGCCACCGTCGACCGGGCCGTCCTGCTGGACAAAAAGAAGAGGGGCGTCGTCGCCATGGGCTCCCCCCGTCATCTGGCCTATGAGTCCGGCATCCCCGAGGCCGAGGCCTTCTTTCGCCGGGCCGGGCCGGACGACTCCCGCGGCTGGCCGGGCGGCCGGCCCGGGGCCGCCGAAAGGTAGGCCGAAAGGCCCCCGGCCTGGACTGGGGGGGCCCCTTGCGGTAAAATGTGACGGTCGCGATCTTTTCCAACCTCCGGCCGCCCCCCGCGCGCGGGCGTTTGTCCGACCGGCCCGTCCGACCGGCTTTTTTAAGCCTGTCCGGCCGGCCGCCTTATCGAGCCTGTCCGGCCGACGCTTGTCGTCGACCCGTCCGGAAACCGTCATGGCCGTCAAGACCAACTACCTGAAAATCGGAGTCTTCACCGTCGCCGCCCTGGCCCTGCTGTCGGCGGCCGTGCTGTACTTTGGCCTGAGCTCCGCCTTCAAGCCGGTCCTCGGCTGCCAGACCTACTTCGACCACACCGTCCAGGGCCTCTCGGTGGGCTCCCCCGTCAACTTCAGGGGCTTCAGGGTGGGCCAGGTGACGGGCATAGACCTGCCCCAGACCACCTCGGGCTCCGGCCAGCTGCTGGTCAGGGTGGACTTTCTGGTCTTCCCGGACGCGCTGACCGGCAGCAAGGACGTCCGGCCCGAGCAGGCCAGAAACATCCTCGAGCGGGAGATCAAAAACGGGCTGCGCTGCTTTCTGACCTACCAGGGGGTCTCGGGCATCGGCTACCTGGACCTCGACTACATGCAGGCCTCGGCCCAGGACGAGCTGATCCTGACCGTCGCCTCCCCGGACATCCTGGTGCCCAGCGCCAGGGGGGCCATGCTCTCCATCGGGGACTCCCTGACGGCCATCCTGCGGTCCCTCGCCCAAGTGGACTTCCAGAACCTCAACAAGAGCGTCACCAGCACCCTCAACTCGGTGGAGAGACTCTCCGCGGCCGTCGAGGCCGAGGTCCAGGGCCTCAACGACACCGTCGGCTCCGCCTTGAACGACCTGGGCAAGGCCGCCGCGGACTTCTCGGCCCTGGCCGGGAAGGTGACCGCCGACCTGGAGGGGCTTGATCTCCCCGCCCGCTCCGCCCAGCTCTCCGCCTCCCTGGGGCGGCTTTCGACCGTCCTGGGCCAGGCCGAGGCCATCGCCCGCGCCACCCGGGGCAGCATGGGCTCCACCCTCGAGAACCTCAGGGTCATGTCGGAAAACTTCCGGGAGCTCTCCGAGACGGCCAGGCGCTACCCCAGCTCCATCATCTTCGGCCAGCCGCCGACGGAGCTGCCCAAATGAGCGCCCGCCCGAAAACGCGCGCCGCCGTCGGGAGGACGGCCCTGGCGAGGCTCCTGCTGCCGGCGGTCCTGGCCGCCGTCCTGGCCCTGCCGCTCACCGCCTGCGGCCTCTCCAGGCCCTACCCCTCCGTCCGCTCCTTCTCGCTGGACCCGGGGGGCGGGCCCGTCATGACGGACAAAGCCGCGAGACCGCTGCTTGTCCAGGTGGCCTCGAGCGGCGCCGCCTCCCAGTACGAGACCAAGAAGCTGGTCCACAAGATAGGGCCCAACGAGTTCCGGGAGGACTTTTACAGCGAGCTGGTGGGCCTCCCCTCCAGGCTGGTGGCCGAGGCGGCCGCCGGCTGGCTGGACGCCGGAAGCCGCCGCCTCAGGGCCGCCGCCGGACATGGCGCCCAGCCCCCCGACCTGCTCCTGGACCTCTACGTGGTCGTCTTCCAGGGCAACTACGGCCTCCCCTCCCCGGCGGCGGAGATCGAGGTCCGCCTGACGCTGACCGACCAGCGCAGGCAGAGGCCCCCGGTGCTGCTGGCCGGGACCTATAAGGCCTCCTCGCCCCTGGACCCGGCCGCCCCCGACCAGCCCGCCGAGCTGGCCGCCGCCCTGGGACGCGCCCTGGGCAAAATTTTGACGGACGCCCAGACCGACATCGAGCGCGTCGTTCCCTAAAAGTCGGGCCCGCTCCAAAAATTCCCCGGACCCCGGGACGGCAAGCGGGCCCGCCCCCATAAGCCCGAGACGGCCGCCGGACCGGCGGGCCCGCCGGCCGCCGAATCCTCCGCCCCCTGAAAGACGCCCGGCCCATGACCCCGACCCCGACCCCGACCCCGACCAAAGACAACAAGACGGAACGCCCGACGCCCGGCGGCCCCGCCCCCGGGGGGACGTCGGCCGCGGCCGCCCTGGTCCTGGTCTGCCTGGGGCTGGCGGGCCTGGCCCTGGTCCCGCAGTATCCCGGCTTCTGGGTGCTGCCTGTGGTCCTGGCCCTGCTGATTCTGCTGGTCCGGGGGCCCAAAGCCATTGTCGCGGGACTCAGGTCCGCCGCCGGGCCCGGGGCCCGGAAGTCTCTGGCCGCGGCCGGACAGATCGTCCTATGTCTGGCCGCCCTGCTCCTGGTCGGGAGCCTGACCGCGGCCCCGGTCCTGAACGTCTCGGCGCCCCCCGGGGTCGTTCTGGCCCCGGAGACCAGGAGGCTGCTCGCGCGGCTGGAGGTCCCGGTCAAATTCGAGGCCCGGCTCTCGAGGCGGGCCGACCCCGGGCCCGCCGCTCATCTTCTGGGCCTCTACGCCCGGGAGACGGACATGATCACCGTCTCGGTGGACAGGACCGAGGGCCTGGCGGAGGCCCTGGACGGCGAGATCAGGGTCGCCGACCCCGGCTCGCTGGCCGTCAGCGCGGAGGGGTTCCAAGAAACCGTCAGCCCCATCGACTCTGGAAAAATCGACGAGGCCCTCCGGCGCCTGGTCTCCCCCGTGCGCCTGGTCTACAACCTCTCCGGGGACGGCGAGAAGTCCACCTTCGACCCGGGCCACCGGGGCCTGAGCCTCTGGGCCGAGAGCCTGGGCCGCAGCAAGATTTATTTCCGGGACCTCTTTTTCCCCGGGCCCGGCCTGCCCGTCCAGGCCGCGGCGGCGGACGCCCTGGTGCTGGCGGGCCCGAGGCGGCCCCTGGGCCCGGAGCGCGAGAGGGCGCTGCTGGACTACGTGGCCGGGGGAGGAAGGCTTCTGGTCCTCCAGGACCCCATGGTGGCCGGGCTCGACCCCTCCGCCCTGGCCAGGTTCGGCCTGAACATCCCCTGGGGGCTGGTGGTGGACCCCCAGGCCTCCTGGACCGGCACGACCGACTATTTTATCGTCGGCCGGGACTTTCCCTCCCATCCCGTCACCGCCGGCCAGGACCAGCCCGTCGTCTGGCCCCTGGCGGGCGCCCTGCGGCTGGCCGAGTCGGACGGCCCCGGGGCCCCGGCCGAGGAGGACGTGCCCATGCTCACGCTGATCGAGGAGACGGGGGGAGCGGACGGGGACGCCGCGGGCGGCGACGACGCCGGCGGGAACGACGCCTCCGAAACCGTCCCCGGTCCGGACGACAACGCTAAAAACGCGGCTTCGGCCGACGGGAGGGCGGAGGGAATCGAGACGGGGACAGGCGCGGGGAATGAGGACGCGGGACGGGAAAAAGGCGGGGCTGAAAACGCCGACATCAAGGACGACGTCGCTTTAGCCGATGATGACGCCGCTTTGACCGATAATGACAACGACGCCGCGAACGACGTTGTTTTGACCGACGACGACGCCGGCGAGAAAACAGACGACCCGGCCTACCAGACCTGGGCCATCGCCCTGACCTCGCCGGGGGCCTGGCTGGAGACGGACGCGGCGTCCCTGGCCGCCGACGCCCATGTCTACCAGGCGGAAAGCGACTTCGCCGGGCCCCTGGTCCTGGCCTCGGCCACCTCGTTCGCCAACGGGGCCAGGCTGGCCGTCTTCGCCGACGCCGACCTGGCCGCCAACGGCTTCCTCGCCTACGCCGGCAACGAGCGGTTCCTCAACAACACCCTCTTCTGGCTGCTGGGGGCCGAGGACGACCTGGCCGTCCCCGCCGCGGGCGGGACGATCTTAAACATCGACCGGCAGAGCGCCAGGCTTTTGTTCTGGCTGCCCGCCGTCATCTGGCCCATGCTGGCCCTGGCCGTCTGGCGCGTCCGCCACCGCCGCAGGCGCCGCGGCTGACCCTTGGCGGCGGGCCCGCCGCCCGGGAAAACAGGCCTGTTCCCGGGGGGGCGGGCTTATTCCTCGGGGGACCAGACCAGGCGGAAGCCGACAACTTTTTCCTTCTCGCCGTAACTTCTGTAGGTCGGGCTGGCCTCGTTTTGCGACGCATAGTCGCCGCCCCTGTGCGCGCGGCCGTACCCGACGACGGGGCCGGCCGGGGCGACGGACGGGCTGACAAAATAGTAAAACTTGCCGTAATAGTCGGACACCTGCTCGCTGACGTTGCCGATCATGTCGTAAAGACCCCAGGCGTTCGGTTTCTTCTGGCCGGCGAAATGCGCCTGACCGTCGGAGTTGCCCTTATGCCAGGCGAACTGCCCCAGCCCGTCGGGGTCGTCCCCGAAGGGATATTTGGTCGTCGAGCCGGCCCGGCAGGCGTACTCCCACTCGGCCTCCGTGGGCAGCCGGTAGCCGTCGTGGCCCTCGCTTTGGTTGAGCCGGGCGATGAAATCCTGCATCTCGTCGTAGCTTATGTCCGAGACGGGCAGGATGCTGTCCTCGTGGGAGTCGGGGCTGTTTTCCATGACCCGGGCCCACTGCCCCCTGGTCACCTCGAACCTGCCCAGATAAAACGTCCGGGGGATGTCGACCTCGTGGGCGAGCATCTCGTCGGGATACTTGCCGCCGCCCATGACGAACGAGCCGGCCGGAATTTGCACGAACTGCATCCCGACGCTGTTGGAGTAAACCTGCGGCGAGTCGGCCGGGGCGTCCGGGGCCAGGGGCGGGGCGAGCGACAGGACCGCCGTCGCCAGGACGGCGAGAAGAAAAACATGGGCCGCGGACGGGCGCGCGCGATTAATTTTTTTCATTGACGTCTCCCGCGGGCGGGGCCAAAAGAGGCGGTTTGTCCGGCGACGGCCGGTCAGTCGGGGATTCCGGAACAGCTGGTGTTATAGGTGGAGTCTCTATGCGAACTGTAGGTGTCCCACACATGTCTGACGGACACTTGCTCGGTTTCGGGCGAGAACCCGAGGACCGTGTACACATGAGTGACGTCAACCATGCAGTTAAATAAGCAGAATGATATTCTATCCTGCGTGTATTCGCGCCAAGTCTTGCCCGCGTACACGTGTCTGCAGGCGTTGGCCTTCCTTTCCCTCTCCAGGACGGCCGCGCGCTCCTCCGCCGCCCTGGCCTCGGCGACCGCGCGCTCCTCGGCCGCCTGTCTCTCCGCCTCCGCCCTGGCGCGGGCCTGCTCCTCGGCCAGCTGGCGGGCCTGCTCCTCGGCCAGCAGTCGCTCCCTTTCCTCCCGCTCCCTTTTGGCCGTCAGATATCTGGTTTCGGACGCGTTGACATAGTCGCCGAGAAAGCGCGTCTTGTCCGCGGGCATGCCGCCGCTTTTGGCGGCGTTGAGATAATTTTTGGCCAGGTCGAAATCCCCGTCGTCGACCCCGTGCAAAACCATCATCACCCAGGCGTCCTCATGCCCCAGCTCGTCGGCCTCGGCCAGCAGCCTGTTTCTCTCCTCCGCGTCCCTCTCCCCGACGCCGACGCCGGAGTCGTAAAAATAGCCGAGCTCGAAGACGGCCTCGGGGTTGCCGGCCTCGGCCGCCGCGCGCATCCATTGAAGGGCTTTCCCGAAGTCCGCCCTCAGGGCGTGTTCCCGGGCGAGAAACAGCCGGGCCCTGGCCGAGCCCTTTTCGGCCAGGGGCGTCAGGCCGTAAATGGTCCCCCCCGCCCGGTCGGCCTGCCTGAACAGCCGCATGGCGCCCCCGACGTCCGTCGGCGTCCCGTCCCCGACGAAGGTCAGCTGGCCCAGACGAATTTTGGCGAAGGAGCTGCCCTGGTCGGCGGCCTTTCGGAACCATTCCGCGGCCGCCTTGGCGTCCGGCTCCAAAGCGCCGGACAAAGCGCCGCCGCCCGACCGGCCGTCGTCGGACGAGCCGCCGCCGCCAAACAGGCGGCTTAAAATCGAGGAGGGGGCGGGGGGTTCGGGGGGCGCCGAGCGCAGGCCCAGCAGGCTGGCCTCGGCGACGACGCTCATCGCGGCCGCGTCATTGTTCCCGGCGTCGCTCAGCAACTGTTTCCAGACGGCGTTCAGGGCGTCGACGGCGCGTTTTTTCTCGGCCTCGTCCCCGGCCTGGCGGTATTGCAGCAGGGCCAGCCAGCCGGACCCGAAGGCGCGCCCTTTTCTGGCGGCGTCCTCGACGGCCTCCAGGGCCCTGTACTCCTGGCCGTGCATCATGTGGGTCTCGACCAGCCTGCCCTCGGCCGCGGCGTCCCCTTCGGCGGCCAGGCGCTGCAGGTCCCTGACGCTCGGGGGCGGGGTCTTTCTGACGACGGGCAGCGGCCTGACCGGGTCCTCGGCGGGGGGCAGCTGCGGAACGACGAAAGCGACCGGGGCGTTCAGGTCGAAGGACGGGGCAGCGTCCGGCGACGAGGCGGCGGCCGGGGCGCCCGGCGGGGAGGACGGGGCCGGGGCGCCAGGCGGGGAGGACGGGGCCGGGGCGCCTGCCGCCGCTCCGCCCCGGGGGGCCGGGCTCGTCCCCGCGTCCAGGCCGGCCAGGTGCTCGGCGAACAGCTCCAGAAACTCCGGGTCGGTCTCCCGCTCGAGCAGGACGCCCTCCTCGTACTCCGAGACGGCTATGAACTCGCCCCGCTCGTCATATTCCAACTTGAAGCCGTGCTGCAGGTGTCCGGCGTACTGCTGCTCGACCATGGTCATCCCGTCGGGCCAGTACTCGAGGCGCCAGCCCTCCCTGAGCCCGCGGACGAAAGTCGTCGCCGACGCGAGCGTCCCCGTCTCGTCGTATTCTTTCTTGATCCCCGTCCGCAGGCCGTCCGCCACCGGGCCCTCGCTCTTCAGCGTCCCGCTCGGGTAATATTCCCGCACGTTGCCCGAGACGAGGTTTCCCGTCCCCCTTTCCCTGTAGACAAGGGCGCTGCCGGACTGCTGGATGTCCAGGTCCGCCTGGTTGAAGTCGGCGGCGAGACCGGCGGCGGGACCGAGGCAGGCCGAGGCCAGCGAGAAGGCCAGGGCGAGGGCAAGAGTCGGGAAAAAACCGCGCATCCGCGTTCTCCTCTCCACAATCAGAAAGTCTTCCGTCGAAAATCAGGCCGCCGAAAGTCTCCCGCCGAAAGTCTTCTGTCGGCGCCGCGGGACGGGCGGCGAAAAGACAAGACGGGCCCGGCGGCCGGCCGATAAAAACCGGCCGATAAAAACCGGCCGGAGGAAAGCCGGGGCCTCCGCCCGCAGGCAATGTCAAACCGGCATGCGCGGCCTCGGGGAAACCGGCATGCGCGGCCTCGGGGAAGACGGCGGGGGCGGCCTCAAGAAAGCGCCCCGCCAAACAAACGGCCTCGTCGACAGATGAGGAAATCTTATCCCGCGGCCCTTGTCTTGTCAAGGCCAAACAGTCAGATTTATTAGGAATATAAAGAAGCCAAGGAGAAGCTGAAACGACTTTCCCCCGGCTTTTTTAGGCGGATAAAAACAGGCCGCCGGGTCTTGCTTTCAACGCGAAAAAACAATTTGCCTGGCATTTATAAGCTAATTATAACTCGACGGCACAAAATTACGGTCTGATACTGTTGAAATATGAGCGGAGTTTAAATTTTTTCAGCGCGAAAACAACAAAGCCGGCCCGTCGTCAAAAAACAGGCCTGCCGGCCGGGTCCGGGACGGCCGGACGGCGGCCGGACGACGGCCCTCTCAGCCGGTCCTCTCGGGAAAGCGCTCGCGGATCTTGCGCAGGATGGGCCTGACGGCCAGGAAGGACTCTATGACGGCGGGGTCGAAGTGGTGGCCGCTCTCCTGCTCCATGATCTGCACGGCCAGGTCCTCGTCGACGGCCTCCTTGTAGGCCTTGCGGCTGCTCAAGGCGTCGAAGACGTCGGCCGCGGCCAGGATGCGCCCGTAAATGGAGATCTCCTCGCCCTTCTTGCCCCTGGTGTGGCCGTAGACGGGCTCCACCAGCTTGACGTCCAGAAAGCCCGGGTAGCCCAGCCCGTCCCAGCGCTCGTGGTGGTCGCTGACCAGGCTGTAGGCCAGCCGGTCCAGGGGGGTGTGCTTGCCGGCGTAGAGCCTGGCCCCGGCCTTGACGTGGGCCTCCATGACCGCCCTCTCCTGCTTGTCCAGGCGGGCGGGCTTGTTGAGGATGTGCAGGGGCACCCAGACCTTGCCCACGTCGTGGACCAGGGCGGCCACGGGCAGGAAGTTCAGGATGTGCTCCCTCTCCGGCTGCGGCACCCGGTGGCGCTGGGACCAGTTCTGGTAGATGGCCGTGGAAAGATGGGCCACCCTCTGGACGTGGGCGACGCTCTCGGTGTAGTCGTGCAGCTCCACCAGGCGGACGCTGTTGAGAACCGAGTCCCGCAGCGTGACCGCCTTCTCGAGGGCCATGGCGGCGTTCAGGGCGAAGAAGGACAAAAGCTGCTCGTCGACCTTGGAAAACGAGGTCACCCGCCCGGCCGGGTCCAGGGGGTTGATGACCTGCAGGACGCCCAGCAAGTCGTTGTTTTTGGTGACCAGGGGCAGGGTGATGACGGCCTTGCAGGCGTAGTTGTTGGTGGCGTCGATTTTCTTGAAGTGCTGGAAGGGGGCGTCGGGGTCGATGTCGCCGGTGTCGTTGACGATCAGGATCCGCCGGTTGGCGGCCACGAAGCCCGCCAGGGTGGTCTGGTCGATCTCCAGGTTGAAGCCGGTGAAGGGGAGCTCCGCCGTCTCCGGAATCAGGCGCTCCAGGTAGGTGTTCTGGCTGGTGGAGAAGATCAGCCGTCCCTTCTGGAGGGTGTAGACGGTCCCCGCCTCGGCCCCGACCACCTGCCGGGCCTTCTCCAGCATCTTTTTTAAGAGGAGGTCGACGTCCATCAGGCCGTTGAGCTCGGCCGCCAGGCAGGCCACCCTGCGCTCCCTCTCCCAGTCCTTGGGGACGGTCTGTCCCTCCGATTGATCGACTTTCAAAAGGCGTCACTCCGTGTTGTGTTCTCGCCGGCGCCTCCGCCGGTCCCGCCGTCCGGGCCCGCTCGCCCGCTCGTCCGGCCCGGTCCCGGCCGCAAGCCCGCCCCCCGCTCAGGCCTCGGCGTGCAGGGCCTTGTAGACGGCCCCGGCTATGTCCTCGATGGAATAGGGTTTGGCGACGAAGGAGCTGGCGCCCAGAGCCTGGGCCCTGACCACCTCGTCGTTCTCCGCCATGCCGCTGGCGATGATGGCCTTCTGGTTCGGCTTGATGGCCAGGATGGCCTCGTAGGTCTGCCGGCCGTTGATGCCCGGGTCCATGATCATGTCCAGGATGACCAGGTCGGCGTCGCTTTTCTTCAGATACTCCAGGGCCTCCTCGCCGGAGGAGACGGAGTGGGGGTCGTAGCCCAGGGTCTTGAGCATCTTCTGGGCCAGCTTGCGCTGGATGTCCACGTCGTCCACCACCAGGATCTTCTGGCCCCGGCCCTTGAGCTCGGAGAGGGGGCCCGGGGTCTTCTTACGGGCCCGCTCGGCCGAGGAGGCCAGGTAGACGGTGAAGGAGGTGTTCTTTCCGTCCGACTTGACCTCGACGGCCCCGCCGTGATCCCTGACGATCAGGTCGACCAGGGCGAGCCCCAGGCCGCGGCTCGCGTCCCCCTTCAGGGTGTAGAAAGGCTCGAAGACGCGGTCGAGGTCCCGCTCGGGGATGCCGGGCCCGTCGTCGGTGACTCTCAGGCGGACGTAGTCGCCCGGGGAGAAGCCGACGAAGGGGCCGGGGTTGCCGTCCAGGCGGACGTTGGCCAGGGAGACGACGATCAGGCCGCCCTTTTTGTCCGACCCGGAGATGGCCTCGACGGAGTTGACCACCAGGTTCTGGACGACCTTGCGCAGGTGGGCGGGGGAGCCCCTGACGACCGCCGGCTCCGGGGGCTTCTCGACGGTGACCAGGATGTCCTTGCGGCTGGCCAGCAGGCTGGAGAGCGCCGGGTTGGTCTCGATCAGCGACGCCGCCAGCTCGGAGAGGTCGCAGTTGACCTTGGCGGTGGCCACCCCCTTGGAGAGCGTCATCAGGTCGCCCACCACGTCGGCGGCCCTGCGCCCGGCGTCCAGGATGTCGTCGGCCAGGGCCCTCTGGGCCTCGGAGAGGTCGGGGTCCCGCAGCAAAAGCTCGGGATAGCCGATCAGGCCCGAGAGGATGTTGTTGAGCTCGTGGGCGACGGAGGCGGCCATCAGGCCCATGGCCTCCATCTTCTGGGAGCGGGCCAGCTTCTCCTTCAACTCGAGCTTCTCCTTCTCGGCGCGCCTGAGCTCGGTGATGTCCACCCCCAGGCCCAGGATGAACTCCCGGTCGAGAAAGGTCATGGTTTTGCCGAACAAAAGAAGACGCGTGCCGCCGGCCGGGCCCTTGTCCAGCGCCAGCTCGCGGCCGTTGACCACCTGGCCCCGGCGGGAGAGCTCGTCGAGAAACTTGGTCCAGACCGGGGCGGGAATTTTTAGCAGCTCGGCCAGGCTGCGGCCCCGGGCCCGCTCGAGGCTGGTCCCGGCGTGGCGCTCGAACTCCCCGTTGCCCTCCAGCAGAACGCCCCCGGCGTCCATGATGGTGATCACCTGGGGGGAGACCTCGAAGACGGTGCGGAACTTGACCTCGTTCTCCGTCACCCGCCGCTCGGCCTCCCGGCGCTCCAGGATCATCTTGTTGGCCGCCTCGGCCAGGCCCGCCAGCTCGGCGAAGGACTGCTCCGAGGGGTCCATCTCCACGGAGCTGGTGGCCGCCTCGTTGAAGAACCTGGTGAACCGGGAGACGCTGGCCGTCAGCTTGCGGGTCAGCACCAAGGAGATGACCGCCACCAGGGCCAGGACGCAGACGGTGATGATCAGGACCCTGGTGATCTGCCGGGTCAGGTTGCGGCGCATGCTGGTCTGCTGGACGGCCAGGTTGTCGGCCAGGACCGAGGAGTCCACCCAGTTGACGACGACCCACTTCCAGCTGCCCAGGGCCCGGAAATAGGCGATGCAGTCCTCGGGCCCGCCGTCCGTCGGGTCGGGCAGGGAAAAATGCAGATGCCCCCGCCCCTGGCTGGCGGCCCGCTCGACCACCAGGCCGAGGGCCTCCCGCAGGTCGGGGTCGAAGCCCTCCTCGTCCAGCCTGTGCCCCACCACCGAGGGGTCCGAGTACGAGAGCACCAGGCCGTCGAGGGTCATGATCAGCCTGCTGTACTCCGGGGGCAGCGAGACGTTGTCGGCCCACCTGATCAGCTCCCGGCGCAGGTCGTCCTCGAAGTCGGAGTAGTAGCTCGAGGCCCCCAGGATCCAGTCGTACTTCTCGTAGTGCTTCAAAAAAGTCGTGGGCGTCTCCCCGGCGCCGCCGGCCTCGCGGGCGGCCTCGGAGAGGTCTATGCGGTAAAAGCCCTCCCCCACCGTCTTGACCGACTCGATGGAGCGGCCCAGGGACTCGGGGTCCAGGCTCATGCCCCGCCTGTCCGCCGCCCCCCCGGCGTCGGGCCCGCCCCCGCCGGGGGAGGCGGGCGCGGCGGACGGCGCGGCGGGGGCGGGGGAGTCCGGCGACGGGGAGTCGGACGGCGGCGGGGCGGAGGCGGAGGAAACTTGGAGGGCCGAGGCGGCGGCGGCCGGGCCCCAGCCCATCAGCACCTCGCCCTCGGCGGTGGTGCAGAAGTAGCCGCTCTGGCCGTCGGAGAAGGCCAGGTTGTCCAACACGGAGAGGATCATCACCTTGGAGGCGTCCTGTCCGAAGCCGGCCAGCCGCGGGTCGGACTCGAGCCCGGTCAGCATGTTCCAGATCTCCAGGACCCGATCCTTGATGTTGATGTAAAACTTGACCTGGCTGGCCGAGGTCTGGGCCTCGATGTACTCGCTGATGTGGTTGGTCTCCAGGCTCAGGAGAAGCTCCGCCTCCTCGTTGTACTCTTTGGCGGTGGCCTCGCTCAGCTGGGCCGCCCTGTTGAACTCGAAGTTGATCCAGATGATGGCCATGAGGATGATGGAGGCCAGGGAGACGGCCGTCAGCAGCAATGGAATGACCTTGGTCAGGCCGTGTTTTGGCTCCCGAACCATAGAAACCCACAGGCGAGGCGAATATCCGGCCGGTCGCGATCAGGGCCGGACGAGATTTGACCGGACAAAAAAAAACGGAAAAACCAAACAAAGACAACGGGCGGCCGGCGCGGACAAGGAAAAAAGGCGACAAAGAAAGACTCCGGTGACGCGCCCCGAAAAAAGACAAAAACGGTCGAAAAAACGTCCCCGCGCCCGCCGGTCGGACGGCCGGAGGGGGCGGCCGGAAAAGTCTTTTCCATCAGGGGGCCCGCCGCGGACGAGTCGGGGAAATTGCGGCGGTTCCTTAATTTTAATGAAAATATGGCCGAAATGCAACAAGCGGGCCGGGTCCGGAAAGTCAGGTCGAGCCTGGCGGCGCCCCGGGCGCGCCAAAAACTCCCGCCGGCAGGGCGAGGCCCGCCGCGTGCCGCTTTGTCAAAGTCTTCGGACGCCATATGACAGCATATTACCATGTCCGCGCGTCCGATTATTTTTTTCTACGATAAAAGCATTACTTTTTATGGCATGTCGCCTTAGCAAGCATGCCAGTTTCAACAATCGAGCTTCACGGGCGCCGCCAGCTCAGTCGGCCGCGGCCCCCGTCCCGGTCCCGGCGACGCTCCCCGCGGCCGGAGCCGGATCCCCGCCGGAGTCCCGCGGATCGGCGGACGGCCCGGGGGGATGGTCGGCGGACGACCCGGGGGGAGGGTCCGCCGGTGGCTCCGGGGCGTCGTCATCGCCGCCCCCGCCGCCGTCGCTCCTGGAGTAAAAGGGCCAGTTTTTCGTGCCCCCGCCCCGGCCGAAGACGGCCTCCAGCGAGCGGGAGTAGGTCCCCTGGTTGCTCATGAAGTCCATGTGCGCGCCCTCCAGGGTGACGAAGGCCTTGGGGCCGCCGTCGTAGGCCTCGAAGTTCTTTAAACCCAGCTCGAAGGGGACGATCTCGTCGTCGGGGGAGTGCAGAAACAAGATGAAGGAGGGGGTAATTTTTTTAAGCGTCGCCAAAGTGTCGTATGTGCCGCCCAAAACCAGGGGCAGCATGGGCCTGAGAAAGGGAAACTTGATGCGGCCCGTGTCCAGAAGCGAGGTGAAGGTGCCCTCCAGGACCACGGGCCCGTGGTGGGCCCTCTTCGCCCAGGCCAGCTGGGCCGCCACCCCGCCGCCCAAAGAGAAGCCGTGGATCAGGATCCGCTCCGGCGGGACGCCCCGGGCGACCAGAAAGTCAAAGGCGACCTCGGCGTCGGCGACGGCGGCCTCGAGGGTCGCCCGGCCCTCGGAGTGCCCGAAGCCCTCGTAGTCGACGCCCAAAATCCCGTAGCCCAGCTTGTGCCACATGATGATCCTGCCGATCATCAGCTCGAGGTTCCCGGAGTTGCCGTGGAGCAGCAGCACGGTGGGGGCCCCCTCCGGCGCGGGCAGGTACCAGCAGTTGAACTTGTTGCCGCCCGCGCCCTCGAGCCAGACGTCCTCGAACTCCCAGCCTATCCTGCCGATGTTGCTCTCGATGTCGCGGGAGGGATAGAGGACGAGCCTGTTTTTAAAAAACAGCAGCCCCGCCGCCATGAGAAGATAGAGCAGCAGCACCGCCAGGACGACCCGCAGGACGGCCTTGCCGGGACCGATCTTTTTGACCTCGACCCCGCCGCCCCGCAGATAAAAACCCTTCGTCAGCCAGCTCATGAGACCCGCCTAAAAAAATGATCGCCCGGGCCCGCGGGAACGGGCCGGTAAAATTACGGCCTATTGTACCCTTTTTGGCCCCAATTTGTAAGAGGTTTATCCTCTTCCAGATAACGGATAATTTCTTGAATTTGTTATGATGTTAATTTTAGGCATAATTAATTACTAATGGTTTGTTATTTAAGTAAAAGTGAATAATAGTTAGAAGTTAAAAAATTTCAATGCCGATACGCAACACTTCTTTGACAAAAGGACTGTCATCTTCAAGATCAGACGCTTCATATGCGATAGGTTCAATATACAATTCTTTATATTTATGTGATAGATGTAAAAGTATCTTCATATTACCAAACCAATTAATATCTCCGTAAGTATCTAGGAAGAAACAGACATCTACATCGCTGTATATGGTGGCATTGCCTTGTGCATATGATCCATAAAGAAAAACTTTATTCACAGGAAGCACTTTTCTAACATCATCAGCGTAAACTTTGACAAGTGTAGTTACTTTGCTAAGGTCATGAGCCATTTGAAAACTTCCTCTGTCTTGGTCAGTATCAATCTAGCATTTTCTTTGTTTAAATTTAAATATAATTCTCGTTTATATTCAACATAACGTGAATCAATATAGTAAATGGAAAGATCATCAAAAAATGATTGAAAGTCTTCAGTTAAAGGAGAATGAAATTTATCAGTAATAAATGAATATAATTTGTTAAGGTCATGTATTCTTGGAAAATTGTCATCGATAAGAAGAGTATGTAATCCTTTAAGCTGTAGTTCCCTGTGAGTTTTTCTAATTACAAATCGCCATCAGCCTGTGGAATATGTGTGTTCAACTTTGAGCTTGAAAGCCTTGTATATGTCATTTGCACATTTTGCGGCCTCCATTGTAAGGACATAGCCATCAAAGACCTTGCACTTATGGTTTCGCAAGGCCAGCAGTGCGTTTTCCGGGGTGTGCTCCGTCTCTCTCAGATCCTCCTGGAGTTTCTTGATGATGGCCGATGCCGTGAACGCGAGCAGCAGATGCCCGCGCAGGGTATCTTCCGACTGGACGCGAAGCGGCATGAGATTGGTGTTGTTCTTGCACACGTCAAAGACCTGTTCGATCTGTTGCCTGGTATAGTACAGCGGCAGTATCCCGTCTTTGGCGATCGGCCGCGTGGACAACAGGACGAACAGCCCCTGCGCCTGCATCTCCCTGTGCACCTGGGCGCCGCTCATATGGCCGCGGGCGGCGCGCGCGAACAGCTTTGAGGACTGAAGCGAGCGCATGGACAGGTCAAGCCCCAGATAGGCGTATGCCCGCCGCCCCGGGACAAGCTCGCACTCAATGCGCTTGATATAGGCGTATCGCGTGTTGTAGGAGACGAGGTTCCCCTCGTCTCTCAGCGAGGGGAGGTGCTCGGCGATGATCGCCTTGTACAGCTTGCGGTTCTCACGCATCCGGGTCACAAAAGATATCCCGGCCTCGTACATCTCCTCGGCGTTCTCATCTGTGAGGTATCCGGCGTCCAGGATGGCGAACTTCGTGTCTATGCCCAGGGCCTTCAGCTCCAGTATGGTCTTCGTCAAGGTCGAGACGTCGACGATGTTTCCCGCGACGTAGCGGAAGTACAGGGGGAGGTTCGTTTTTTGCTGCACGACGTAGATCAGCCGGATCTCGTTGCTGAGTTGGCCGTTGTGGTTGCTGACCGCCGTCAGCGGAAAGTGGATGCTGTTAGGCAAGCCGGTGCTGTCAATCAGCACATCTTCGCCCTCTGCCCGGTGCGCAAGAAGTCTTGAGTATTCGCGGAAGAACGCCCGGCAGGAACTTTCCTTTCCAACAGAGGAGAGCAGTTCGCTGATACGCTGGCTTTCCAGGTTGGCCTTCGGGTAGAGCATGCGGGCGTAAGTCCCGGCGAACCATTCGGCGGCGTTGTAGTTCGCCGTGCTGCAGATGACGTAGAACAGGACAAGGGCCCTCACGGAGTCATGGTTGCCGTACTTGATGGCGTCAATGGCGGCCTCCATGCCGATCCTTTTGATATATCTGTCCACAAAAAAGGCATCGCCGAAATCAAGGATGAGCCTTTCCCGGGCGTTTTTGCGCTTCGTGACGGGTATCACTGCCGAAGAGGGCGGGGGGCCGAAGGCGCCAGTGGCAATGTCGTAAGTAAATACGCCCCGCTCGCGGCTCCTGTAAATGCCGACCTTTTCGTCAATTACTCTGCCGAGGCTTACCTGGGTGGTCTTGACTTTGCCGTCGATTCTTTCAGATTTGCATATCTTCGCGTACTTCACACCGCCTTTAACATCATAGCCAATGTACATGAGCGGCCTCCTTGTCATGTAATTAGAACTCGTATATTCTAATTACATAATATCAAAAAGTCCGCCGCCTATCAAGAGTAACCAGAATAAACAGGGAAAATGATCAGATACCCCCGCTTCTTCCCGTAATTAGAAAAAATCACAGGGAACTACAGCTTAACTTCTTTTCCATTGCGGGTGTGATGGATATGGTCATTGGCATGGGGCTCCCCCTTAATCTTCTAAAGTATATCATAAATGCCATTATTATGAAAACAAGCGCGATTGCCCCCCAGGGCGGATGCATATTGTTTTTACTGAATTAAGGATCAGTTCAGAAACAATTTGTACGTTTTTCCGGCCAGGCGTTCTCGTTTTGGCCGGATTGTCAGCGGCCAAAACGAGAACAGCGCCGCCAGGAGAATGTACAAGTTATTTATGAACTGATCCCAATATGCGTCAGCCCTGATGACACCACACCTTGAAATTCCTTTAGCTATACGTTATATTTATAAAAAAAGGAAGGGATTTACCAGTATGGAACTGAGCCCGCTTTTGCCGACGAACGATTTCGTCTTTAAGAAAATATTTACGAAAGATGTTAAAATTATTGAAGATTTTCTTAAAACAGTGCTGGATTTGCCTCCGGAAGAGTACCGGGATCTGACGGTACTGGATCCCAATCTGGATCGGGAGTTCATCGAAGACAAGCTTGGCGTTCTGGATGTTAAAATCAAT
>JAISET010000155.1 GCA_031264015.1 Deltaproteobacteria bacterium
CTTTGAAAATTTTGACGCTTTCGCCATACGGACGGTCCGGAGGGGCTTTTTTTCGGCCCTGAAATTGGCTAAAATAACGCGGGGCCGACTCCCCTCCCCCACGGACGCCCCCGGAAAACCCGGGCGGCCCGACGCCCCGACGCCGGGGCCGCCGGGACGCCGCGTTTTCACCGCAGGACGAGCGTCCCGGGACGCCTTCAGAAAGTAAAAAAGGTTCCGATTAATGCTCAAGCAGACGCGCAAAGACAAGCAGACGCGCAAAGAAAAGTTTATGTCGACGGTCAAATTAATCCTGGGTTTTTTCAGGGCGGCGCCCTGCCTCGCCGCGGAGCCCAAACCCTTCGCGGTCACCCTGACGGCCGCGGACGACCGCTCGGCCCTGGACTCGGCGCTGGCCAAGGCCCTCGGCAACGCCGTCAACACCCTGCTGCCGGGGGAGAGCCAGGAGCGGCGCGAGGAGGTCGTCAAAAATAACCTCCCCCAAGACGAGCTGGACAAGATCCTGGGCGAGGCCAAAATCCTCGACAAGGCCAAGAAAGGCGGCAAGCACAAATACAGGATCAGCGTGCCCGTGGACGTCGAGGCCCTGGGGCGCGCCCTGCCGGAGCCGACGGGGCCTGTCAAGACCGACGACGGGGACGCCGACCAGAAACACCCGCGGGAGCGCGGGAGCAAGCTACTCTGGAGGCGCCTCCGGGGCGGCGCCGCGAGGGGGAAGTCTCCCGACCCCGGGCTGGGCGACGCGGAAAAGCGGATGCTGGCCAAGAACGCCCGGGAGGGCGACGCCATGGCCCAGTTTCTGCTGGGGACCATGCTGGTCTCCAGCGGGACCCCGGCGGACTCCGCCGAGGCGGCCGGCTGGCTGCGCATGGCCGCCGACCAGGGCATGGCGGGCGCCCAGTGCAAGCTGGCCGCCCTGCACTTTTTCGGCAAGGGGCTGCCGGTGAACAGGGACGAGAGCAAGAGGCTCGCCAAGCTGTCCCTGGCCAACAACGGGCCCCCCGAGTCCCAGCTCCTCCTGGCCATGATCCTTGACGTGGAGGCACAGGAGGAGATGGACCCGGAGCGGAAACGGGAGCTCTACGCGCTGGCCGCCGAGCACTACCGCTTCGCCCTCAAAAAGAACGTACCCGGCGCCGGCCAATTCCTGGGGATGCTGACGGCCGCGGGCCTCGGGGTCAGGCGCGACGAGGCCAAGGCCGCCGCCATGTTCGAGAGGTCTTTAAAGGAGGGCTTCCCGGAGTCCGGACAGGAGCTGGCCTTCCTCCTGCGCGACGGCCGGGGCGTCCCCAAAGACTACCGCCGCGCCCGGGTCCTCTTCGGCAGGGCGGCCATGGCGGGTCTTCCCCGCTCCATGCTGGCCCTGGCCGGCATGCTCGAGAACGGGCTCGGGGGCCCCGCCGACATGCGGGAGGCCATGAGGACCTACCGCGAGGCCGCCTCATACGGCGAGTTCGAGGCCCACCTGCGGCTGGCCAGAATCTACCGGGAGGGGCTCTCCGGGCGCGTCAGGATGGACAGGTCCCTCCGCCACTACGACGAGGCGGCCGACAAGCTGCCGGAGGCCATGTTCGAGCTGGGCTCCATTTATTTCCACGGCCTCGAGGCGCCCGCGGACTACAAGCGGGCCCTGAGATACCTCGAGCGGGCGGACGCCCTCCGGCACGCCGGGGCCCGGCATCTTCTGGGCCAGATGCACGCGGCCGGCCTGGGCGTCAAGCAGGACTGGGACGAGGCCTGGAGGTACTTCGGCCTGTCCGCCGAGCAGGACGACCCCGACGCGCAACTGGCCCTGGGGGACATGTGCCGGGAGGGCCTCGCGACGGCGCCCGACACCTCCAAAGCCCTGGAGTGGTACGCCAGATCCGCCGCGAACGGCCAGCCCAAGGCCCTGGTCAGGGCGGGCGCCATCCGCCTCGAGGAGGGGGAACACCATGACCCGGAGGCCGCCCGCGACCTGCTGACACGGGCCGCCGAGCTGGGCGTCAGCGAGGCCGTCCGGCTCCTCGGGAAGGCGGGCATGCCCGTCCCGGAGTCCGCGCGGGGCCTGCGCGACGGCGTCAAGACGGCCTCCGCAACCAAGCCGCCGGACGTCGGGGGCGTCGACTATGACGACGACGACGACTACTACGAATTTTTCGTTGACAATACCGAGGCCGAGGACGAGGCCGAAGCCGAGGCCGAAGCAGAAGCCGAAGCAGAGGCCAGGGCCAAGGCAAAAGCCAAGGCCAAGGCCGAAGCCGAAACCGAGACTGAGGCCGAGGATGACGATTAGGGCGGCCACGACGCGAACCGAATATAATTGAGCGAAATCGAGCCGCGCGGATGATTCCGAGACCCTGAATGCCACGGCCGTCTGCCGACGCGGCCGGTCCTCTTTGTCTGCGAGGTTTGACCGGCCGGCGGCTGGTTGGTTAGTTGGTTGGTTGGTTACTTGGCTAGTAGGTATGTAGGTAAGGTGATGAAAGGAAAGAGAATGGGAAGGAAGTAAGGAATGATGGATGGAATGTAAGTCGCTTTTTTCTTTCTTGTTTAATTGTTCCCTTACATGTTTACTTACTTTAGGGACTACTTTTTTTAAAAAATATTTTTATATCTTATTTTTTCCGCCATTTTATCTTTCTTTTCCTTGCGCTTTTTTCTGCCTTCCCGATCAATTGCCGAAAAACTAAAAATAATCGCCTTGTTTCCCCGACCGGGCGCCCAGGCGGGGAGGAGCGTCACCTTAAACCTTAGAAGCGAGTGATTTTTCCTAAATTTAAATAACGTCATAAGCACCGGTTATATCTTAGTTTTAACAAGGACGAGCGATGAAGAATTACTTGTCGGCCTTTTTACTGGTCTTTCTTTTCCCCCTCTGCGGGCCGGATCGCGCCGCCCTGGCCCAGGCGCCCCCCGCCCCCTCCCCCTCCGCCGACCGGGCGTCCGCGGTCCAGGAACGGCCGGCGGGCGACGTCGGCCGGCTGCTCGGCCTGACGGAAAACGAGAACAACCCCGAGGCCCTGCGCGGTCTCGCCGCCGGAAGCGACCCGGCCTCCGTCGCCCGGGTCGCCCTCATGTATCTGACCGGAAACGGGGCGGGCGAGAACCGCGCCAAGGCCTACGAGCTCGCCCGCGCCCCCGCCGAGAAGGGCGACCCCGTCGGGCAGTACGTCCTGGCCAGAATTCTCCAGGCCGGGGACGTCGTCCCCGCGGACCTGGACGCCGCCTGGCGCCTCTACCATCTGGCGGCGAACAGCGGCCACGCCGGGGCCCAGTTCGAAGTCGGGCGGATCTACGCCGGCGCCCCGCCCTCCGAGGAGAACAAAAGCCTGGCCCGCCAATGGTTTTCCCTGGCCGCGGAGAACGGCGACCCGCAGGCCGCGCTCGACCTGGCCTTCATCTATTATGACGGCGACGGGGTCCCCCGGGACAAGGCGCTGGCCTTCAAATGGTTTCAGGCCGCGGCCGACGGGGGCCTGGCCCAGGCCCAGTTCAACCTGGCCAACATGCTCTACCTGGGCGACGGGGCGCCGGAGGACAAGGCGGCCGCCGTCCGCTGGTACCGGTCGGCGGCAGGCCTCGGGCACGCCAAGGCGCGATACAACCTGTCTTTGATGTATAAAAACGGCGACTCCGTCGCGGCCGACCCCGGGACGAGCCTCGGGTACCTGCGCGCGGCGGCGGAACAGGGGCACCCCCGGGCGGAATACGACCTGGCCCTGGCCTTGAGCTCCGGGGACGGCGTCCCCGTGGACAGGGACGAGGCCGTCAGACTGCTGCTGCTGGCGGCCGACCAGGGGCTCCCGCAGGCACAGCTGATCGCCTACCATATCTTCAGGGAGGGCGAGTCCCCGGAGGACCGGGCCAGGGCGGTCGACTATCTGCGCAAGTCGGCGGGGCAGGGCGAGACCGAGGCCCTCTACACCCTGGGCCTGCTCACCCTGGCGGGGGAGGCCGGCGACCCGGCCGCGGGCGGCCAAAACTCCGGAGAAAAAACGCGGGGTCCCTCCGAGGCCGACCTGGCCGAGGCTTTCCGGCTGGTGGGGCTGGCCGCCGAGGGCGGGCTCCCCAACGCCCGGTTTGTTTTGGGGCTGTTGTATTACTCCGGACGGGGGGTCGCGGAAAACAAGGCGGAGGCCGCCGGGCAATACCGGCTGGCCGCGGAGCTGGGGCACGCCGACGCCATGCTCAACCTGGCCTCCATGCTCGACAGCGGGGACGGCGTCCCCGAGGACAAGGAGGAGGCCCTGAGATGGGGTCTTCAGGCGGCCGAGCTGGGCGGCGCGGAGGCGCAGTTCGGGGTCGGGCTGCACTACGAGAGCGGGGCGGGCGGCGGGCGCGACCCCGCCGAGGCCCTCAGATGGTACCGCCTGGCCGCAGACCAGGGGCACCCGGCCGCGGAGTACCGGGCGGGCAGGATGCTCTTCAACGGGGACGGCGTCCCCAGGGACGAGGAGGCCGGGCTCAGGTACCTGGCCGACTCGGCCGGACGGGGACACCCGGACGCCATGTTCAGCCTGGGCTCCCTCCGGCATCTCTCGGAGGACGCCGAGAGCAAGGCGGAGGGCCTAAAACTCGTCCGGGCCGCGGCGGAGGCCGGGCACGCCGAGGCCCAGAACTATCTGGGCCTGGCCTACTTCAAGGGGGACGGGGTCAAAAAGAGCGCCGCCCAGGCCCTCAAATACTACCGGCAGGCGGCGGACAACGGCTCGGCCATGGCCCGCTTCAACCTGGCCCTCTGCTATCTCGACGGCCAGGGGGTGAAAAAAGACGCCCGGGAGGGGCTGAGGCTCCTGCGCGCCTCGGCCGAGGAGGGGCTGGCCCCGGCCGAAAACACCCTGGGGCTCATGTACCTCGAGGGCGCGACGGTCGCGGCCGACCCGGCCGAGGCCCGCAAATGGTTCGGGCTGGCGGCGGAGCGGGGGCACCCGGACGCCCTCTTCAACCTCGGCCGCCTGCTCCAGGCCGGGGAGGGCGCCCCCCGCGACCACCGGGCCGCCTACGACCTTTTCGTCAAGGCGGGCTCGCTCGGGCACGCCGAGGCCCAGTTCAGCCTGGGGCTCATGCGCTACGCGGGCCTGGGGGCGGAGCTGGACAAGACGGAGGCCTTCCGCTGGTTTCTGATGGCCGCGCAGGCCGGCCACCCGCGGGCCCAATACAACGCCGGGCTGATGCTCAGCGTGGGCGAGGGGGTGCCGACGGACGGGCTCGGGGGGCTCGAGTGGTACAGGCTGGCCGCGGCCCAGGGACACCCCGAGGCCGGGTACAACCTGGCCGTCGTCCTCGACGAGGGCCGGCTCGTCCCCGAGGACGACGCCGAGGCCGTCAAATGGTACCGGCAGGCCGCCGACCTGGGGCACCCGGGGGCGCAGCTGAACCTGGCCGTCATGTACCAGGAGGGCGAGGGGGTCCCCAAAAACCTGGCCCAGGCCGTCAAATATTACCAAATGGCCGCCGGCCAGGGCCTGGCCACCGCGCAGTACAACCTGGGCCTCATGTACGCCAGGGGCCTGGGCGTCGGCCGGAACGTCGGCCAGGCGAAAAAATACCTGCGGATGGCCGCCGACCAGGGCCACCCGGAGGCCGGGAACGTTTTGAACAGCCTGTGAGCCGGGGGGGCCCCGGACCCGGGGCCCGGACCCGCCCTCAAGCGCCCTCCCTTAAGCGCCCCCCGGGCCGTCTTCGCGGCGGACGGGGCCACGGCGGCCGTTTTCGTCAAGCCGCCCCCCTGCTTGTCATCTGTCAAAATTAGAGCTCGCGACGCCCGCCGGCATAACCGACGTCCGAAAACGGCGGCTCATCCTCCCCATCCCGCCCATAATTCCCCTTTTTGACCTTAAAGTTCAGTGCGTTTCGTCGGAAGACGATTTCGGCGTCAGGAAAACTTGACGTTTTTACGTCCGTCTCCAGGTCATGACGCAACGAAAAATAAAATTATGGTTAATTTGACTTCATTTAGTCATGAGTGAAAAACAAGACGAAACCTGACGTGATAAAAAAAATATTTTGACCAGGTTTCATTGATCAAACGTGACGAGCAAAAACGAATTTGTCAGCTTTAATACGCCCGCATAAGTGTTTGTACCTTGAAACTATGCATCTGATGCCCTAAAAGTCCAACACATATCAACAATTTAGCTTGATTGACGCACTTTCTTTTGCTATATTTTCACACATGCTTGCGATGAGAAATGACGACCTGACAACGGCCGGCCCGCGGGGCCGTCAAAATTAATAAACGAAATCCCGCTTAGATTCCAGTCACGACCAAATCTTATCCCGTCCGGCGCGGGGCCCGCCCCGCCCGGTCCGACCAAACCCGGGAGAGCCCGGGGCCCCGGTCCTCAGCTCTCAAAGGAGTTGCCATGATTCAAAAGAATATTATCGTCAACGGGGTGCCCCGCAACGTCTTCGTCGACCAGGAGGCCACGCTGGCCAAGGTCCTGAGGGAGCAGCTGCATCTTTTGGGCACCAAGATCGGCTGCGGCGAGGGCATGTGCGGGGCCTGCAACGTCATTTTGAACGGCAAGCTCGCGCGCAGCTGCGTGGTCAGGATGAAGAGGCTCGACGACGGCGCCCAAATCCTGACCGTCGAGGGCATCGGCACCCCGCAGTCTCTCCACCCGATCCAGAGAGCCTGGATCAAACACGGCGGGGCCCAGTGCGGCTACTGCACGCCGGGCTTCATCGTCTCGGCCAAGGCCCTGCTCGACGCCAACAAGAGCCCCAGCCGCGAGGACGTCAGGGAATGGTTCCAGAAGAACCGCAACGCCTGCCGCTGCACGGGCTACATCCCGCTGGTCGACGCCGTCATGGACGCCGCCAAGGTCCTCCGGGGCGAGATGAAGGCCGAGGAGCTGGACTACAAGCTGCCCGCCGACGGCCACATCTGGGGCTCCGACTCCTACTATCCGCGGCCCACGGCCGCGGCCAAGGTCACCGGGACCATCCGCTACGGCGGCGACATCGCCGTCGAGCTGCCCCCGGACAAGCTCTGCATGGCCCTGGTCCAGGCCAAGGTCTCCCACGCCAACATTAAGGGCATAGACACCTCGGCCGCCGAGAAGATGCCCGGCGTGGTCAAGATCGTCACCCACAAGGACATCAAGGGCAACAACCGCATCAACGGCCTGGCCTTCCCCAGCAACAAGGGCGACGGCAAAGAGAGGCCCATCCTCTGCGACTCCAAAGTCTTCCAGTACGGCGACGCCATCGCCGTGGTCTGCGCCGCCACCGAGGCCGAGGCCAAGGCGGCCGCCGCCGCGGTCAAGGTCGACCTCGAGGTCCTGCCCGCCTATCTGTCCGTCCCCGCCGCCAAGGCCCCGGACGCCATCGAGATCCACCCCGGCACCCCGAACGTCTACTATTACCAGTACGTGCGCAAGGGCGGGGAGACCAAGCCCTTCTTCGACAAGGGCGACCTGGTCGTGGCCGAGGACACCATCATCACCAGCCGCACCCCGCACATGCCCCTGGAGCCAGACTGCGCCTTCGGATTCGTCCATGACGACGGGGCGGTCATCGTCCACTCCAAATCCATCGGCGTGCACCTGCACAAGGTCATGATCGCCGAGGGCCTGGGCCTGGCCGACGACAAGCTGCATCTGGTCTCCAACCCCATGGGCGGGACCTTCGGCTACAAGTTCAGCCCGACCAACGAGGCCATCGTCGCCGCCTGCGTCATGGCCACCGGCAGGCCCTGCTACCTGGTCTTCGACTATCACCAGCAGATGCAGTACACCGGCAAGCGCTCACCCTTCTACGGGACCATCAGGCTGGCCGCCCAGAAGGACGGCAAGCTCGTGGCCATGGAGTCGGACTACGACGTCGACCACGGCCCCTACTGCGAGTTCGGCGATCTGCTGACCGTCCGCGGCGTCCAGTTCATGGGCGCGGCCTACGACATCCCCAACATCAGGGGCGAGGGCCGCACGGTCTGCACCAACCACTCCTGGGGCTCCGCCTTCAGGGGATACGGAGGAACGCAGGCCCAGCTGATCAGCGAGATCGTCGTCGACGAGATGGCCGAGAAGCTGAAGATGGACCCCTGGGAGTTCAGGCATAAAAACGCCATCAGGCCCCCGGCCACCAACCCCAACAGCCAGACCCTGGACTCCTACGCCTACGTGGAGATGCTGGACGCCATCAAACCCAAGTACGACGAGGCTTTGAAGGCCGCCAAGGCCGGCTCCACGGCCACCCATAAGAAGGGCGTCGGCCTGGCCATGGGCTCCTACGGCTGCGGCCTCGACGGGCCCGACTCCTCCAACGCCTACGTCGAGCTCCACGCCGACGGGACCATCACCGTCTGCACGGCCTGGGAGGACCACGGCCAGGGCGCCGACATGGGCGCCGTCGGCACGGCCCACAAGACCCTGACCCCCATGGCCGTGGCCCCCGAGCGCCTGAAGTTCACCTGGGCCGACACCCGCAACCCCGTCTCCGGACCGGCCGGAGGCTCGCGCTCCCAGGTCATGACCGGCGGCGCCGTCCGGGTGGCCTGCGAGAACATGCTGGCCGGCCTGAAGAAGGACTCCGGCGGCTACCTGACCTACGACGAGGCCAAGGCGGCCGGCAAGCCCACCAAGTACGACGGGACCTTCTCGGTGCCCGGCGTGCCCCTTGACGAGAACGGCGTCGGCAAACCGTTCATGGTCTACATGTACGGCGTCTGCATGTCCGAGGTGACGGTCGAGCTGGCCACCGGCAAGACCAAGGTCGACAAGGTCACCTTCTTCGTCGACATCGGCAAGGTCAACAACCGCCTGGTCGTCGACGGCCAGCTCTGGGGCGGCGTGGCCCAGGCCATCGGCCTGGCCCTCTCCGAGGACTTCGAGGACATCGAGAAGCACAAGACCATGCTGGGCGGCGGCTTCCCCTACATCAAGGACATCCCCGACAACATCGAGCTCAGGTACTTCGAGAACGCCAGGGAGTTCGGTCCCCACGGGGCGGCGGGCGTCGGCGAGATTCCGCTGTGCGTCCCCCATCCCTCCATCCTCAACGCCATCTTCAACGCCACCGGCGCCAGGGTCAGGCGGGTTCCCGCCCTGCCCGAGCGCGTGCTCGAGGCGCTGAAGAACAAGGCCTAGCCCATTCCGCGGCCGGCCGGAGTCGGACGGGGACACGCCAGAGATCTCCGATCCATCCGGCCGCCGCGGTCTGTCGGGGCCCCTCCTCTCACCGGGAGGGGCCCTTTTTTTATGTTTTGAGTAATCTTATTTTTCAGGCCGGCCGGACTGACGGCCGGGCCGCCCGGCTGGACGGCAGGCAGGCAGGCAGGCAGGCAGGCAGACAAACAGACAAACAGACAAACAGATAGGAAACAAATAATCAGACATGCGGGGAACAATATGACGGACGGACACCGTCGACGAAAAATCATGGCTTCGACAATTCGGACAAGTCGCGAGGAAACGATATAAGACGGACAAGTCTGACCAGCGGCGAATAAATGGCGGCGAATAAATGACTGTCTCGAGAAAAGTCAAGCCGGCTAAGAAGAAATAACAAGCTTCAATAAGTCGAACAGGTCTTGAATATTTACGACACATCTTATCCTGTTTGAATAAATGACGACAAGCGGAAATAGCCGGCTGTTTTTGCGAATATTTATTTTCCCTTTCCCTCTTCTCCCCTCACCTCCTCTTTTCCCCGGCCGCCCGCCCCGCCGCCATTGTCCCCGCGCGCAAATTTCGCTTTGCGATCATGGTCGGAGCCGTCCCAAAGTCTTGTCGTTCGCCGGTTTGCGGCGGCGGGCGCGGGCCGGCGGCACAAAATATTTATTGACAACAAAGCTGGCGGGAGTTAGGATAATCGCCACAGGTTTTAACTTACGACGCCGCGTAAATAATCGGCGGCGTCTAAGTTCGCGCGACATGCCATAATTGGCGCCAAAATGTTTAAACAACCAATAACGGCGAGCGTCGCCCCGGCCGGGGTCCGGACGAGACCCGCCCGGGAAACCATGGCTCGACCGAACGACCGAACGACCAGGCGGCAGACCGCGGAGAATGGAACTAAAAATTTTAGAGCAGTTCGAGTCCCTCTGCACCCGCGAGGCCCCGCCGGCCTGTCAGAGCTGGTGCCCCGTCCAGGTGGAGGCCGGGGCGGTGGCCTCGCTGGTGGCCGCGGGCAAGACGGACGAGGCCAGGAAGACCCTGGAGAGACACATGCCCCTGGCCTCGCTGTGCGCGCGCCTCTGCGAGGGCCCCTGCCGCGCCAAGTGCCTCAGGTCCGGGTATGACGCCGGCGTCAACCTGCCCCTCCTGGAGCTGCACGCCGTCCTCAGGGGGCGCCAGACCAAGCCCTACCCCATGCCCCCCACGCCCCACTCGGCGGCTCTGCTGGGCTCGGGGCTGTCGGCCCTGGTCGCCGCCTATAATCTCGCCCTGAAAGGACACAAGGCCGTCGTCTTCAGTCCGGCGCCGATCGGCGGGAGGCTGCTGGCGGCGGCCGGCGGCAGGATCACGGAAGAGATCCTGGCCGAGGCCCTGGACACCCTGGCCAAGCTGAGGGTGGAGTTTGTCGGGACCCCCTCCGAAAAACCGGTCCCCGGCCCGCTGGCGGACTGGCTCAAGGATTACAAGGCCGTCTTTCTCTCCCTCGACGACCCGGCCTATGATTTCTCCGTTCTAGGTTTTGATTTGACCGGCCTCGTCCCCGACCCGGTCACCAGGGAGCCCGTCCCGGGCGGCGCGGACGGCCCGGGGGACGCGGGCGGTTCGGACGACGCCGGCGGCCCGGAAGGCGCCGGCCTCGGCGGCTTGTTTCTGGGGCCGCGCTCCCCGGACCCGCCGGGCTTCGTCTGGGCCATGTCCGCCGGCAAGAAGGCCGCCGCCTCCATGGACAGGCTCTTCCAGGGGGTCAGCCCCAAGTCGGCCAGGGACAGGGAGGCCTCGGGGCCCACCAGGCTGGCGGTGGACCTCAAGGACGCCGCGCCCGTCCCGGAGGTCGTCCCCGCCGACCCGGAGTCCCCGACGCCGGAGGAGGCGGCCCGCGAGGCCAAAAGATGCCTCGGCTGCTCGTGCGTCTCCTGCCTGCCCAACTGCCCGCTTTTGCGGAGCCGCAAGGGATATCCCAAGAAATACGCCCGGGAGTTCTACAACAACATCATCACCGCCTTCGGCATCCGCCACTCCAACCGCCACATCAACAGCTGCGCCGAGTGCGGTCTCTGCGGGCAGCTCTGCCCCAACGGCGCCGACATGGGCAAATTCGTGGCCCTGGCCAGGCGCGACATGGTCTCGGGGAACCACATGCCCGTCTCCGCCCACGAGTTCGCCCTCGAGGACCAGGTCTTCTCCAACTCGGAGGAGGCGGCCTTCATCCGTCCGGCCCCGGGGCGGGACTGGGGGCATGGGGACGGCGGGGGGGGAAGAGGCCACGTCCTCTTCCCCGGCTGCCAGCTGGCCGGCTCCTCCCCGGAGACGGTCCTGGCCCTGCACGCCCATTTGAACGCCTGCCTGCCCGGGGGGGCCGGCCTGTGGGCGGGCTGCTGCGGGGCGCCGGGCCGCTGGTCGGGGAGGCCGCGGCTCACCTCCCTGACGGCGGGCGAGATCAGGAGCGTCTGGCTGGAATGCGGCTCCCCCAGGGTCATCCTGGCCTGCCCGTCGTGCGTATTGTTTTTTCAGGCGGAGCTCCCGGAAATTGACATAATTGGCCTCTGGCCCGTTTTGGACGGACTGCCGACGCCGGGCGGGCACATGGCGGCGGGCGTCCCCCTGGTCCTCCACGACCCCTGCTCGGCCCGGCTGGACGCCTCGGGCCAGGACGCGGTCAGGTCGGTCCTGGGGAAGATCGGGCAAAAGTTCGTCGAGCCCCTGATGACCAGGAGGCTGACGCTGTGCTGCGGGAGGGGCGGGCTGGTCGGCGAGGCCAACCCGGCCATGGCCGACGAGTACGCCAGGGAGAGAACCAAGGACTCGGCGGGGCCCATCGTCGCCTGGTGCTCGGTCTGCCGGGACCGCTTCCGCTCGCTGGGGCACGAGGCCCTGCACCCCCTGGACTTGTTGTTCCCGCGGGCCAGACCGGAAGAGCTGATGAAAAGCCCCCCCCCGGGCATCTCGGCCAGCCGGGAGGGCAGAAGATATTTCAAACGCCTGGCTCTCGAGAAGACCTACGGGGAGCGGGCTGAAAAGGAGGACGGAGTGGGGCTGAAAATAGACATTCCAGGCTCGGTCCTGCGGGACATGGAGGGCAGGCGCATCCTGATGACGGACGTCGCGGCCGTCCTGGAGAACGCCGCGAAAAACGGACCGGCCTTCGTCAACCAGGAGACCGGGCGCCGGATCGCCAACCTCAGGCCCCGCCAGGTGACCTTCTGGGTGGAGTACGAGGAGCGGACGGACGGGTCCTTGCTGGTCTGCCGGGCCTGGTGCCACCGCATGGACGTCCCCGGCACCCCCGGGGAGGGCGAGGAAAGCCCGGCCAGCAGCGAGGGCTTCGCCAGGGGCGGCGGGCGCGTCTAGCCGTTCGGGCCGCGTCAGACAGTTCGGGCCGCGTCAGACAGTTCGGGTCGCGTCCGACAATTCGGGCCGCGTCCGACAGTTCGGGCCGAGTCCGACAGTTCGGCGGCGGCCTCCAATCTCTTCTTGGCCGCCTCGTCCCATAGTCCGACGGACGAGGAACAATTGACGGACAAGTCCTGCGGACGGTCCGGGAGGAACACGACCATGGCCCACGCCTTCACCAAGGCGGGACCCGAGGGCTGGAGCTGCGGCAAATGCGGAAAAAAGCTCGCCCCGGTCTCCGTGAACGTCGAGTACATGGGCTCGAGCTTTTTCGTGGAGCTGCCGGGCTGCCCCGACTGCGGCAAGACTTTGATCGACCAGGAGCTGGCCGGGGGCAAGATGCTCGAGGTGGAGAAGCTCCTGGAGGACAAATGAGTCCCGAAGACACCCAGGCGCGTCGTCCGGCCAGGAAAACCGTCCGCCCGGCGGTCAAAGCGACAAACAACCCCCGGAAGCGCCGTCGTCGGCCCCGCCCCCCGGCCCGCCAGGCGACGGACCAGGTAAAGATCCGTCTTTGAAACTCCCCCCGCGTTTCCCGCGTTTGCGGCAAGACAATTTGCGGCCAGGCAACCGGCGGGCCCGGACGGCCTCCTGAGCCTGAAACCGCGCCTTCCGTCAGCCCGTCCGACATAAGAAAACTTCCCGCCCCGCCCCGCCGCTCCGCCTCCCCCGCCCCCGCCCCTGTCACAGTCCCTGTCCCTGTCCCTGTCCCTGTCAGCGTCAACGGCGATAAAAACGACCGGAAAGCGGCGGCGAGTCGCCAGACAGACGGCGCCGGACGAAAGAATTTTGAAAAACAGAGAGTTTATAATATAATGGCAGCCAATTAATCATCCGCCTTGAAACGGCGGCCGCAAGTTGCGGCATTTTCCTTCGAAGTATATTAACCGTGCCTTTAAAGCTAATGTCATTCGGATCCATATTTACCTTCCAAGCCACCTGACTCATTAGTTGTCTAAGTGCATGATGAAGAATAATCAATCCCCACAGTTCCTGTTCAACCAGTGTTGGTGTTTTGCTACGAATTACAGTACTACTAGCGCATAGACCTATTTTAAACTCTTTAAAAAGTGATTCTATTTTCCAGCGTTCATGATATAAGACTGCCAATTCTGCGGCTGGAGCAAATTCATAGTCAAATATATTTGTGATTAATCGATAAAAAGATTCACCAACTGAATTTGTTTCATTACCTGTTTTATCATTCAGTTTATATTCAATAACTCTGACTTTAAGAGGAACACACGAGGATTTGTCTCTGCTATCATAAACAGTGCTAAAATAAGAACCATCCGGTAACCTTTCATTTTCAGAAAGAATCAAGTTTGTCTTGACTCGCCATAATAATTGGGCGCCACTGGAAAGGGCTTTAGTCCACAAATTGTAGCCATAAAAACCCCTATCGGCCATTAAAAGCATATTTTTACTGAGTTTGCCTTTTGCGATAATAGCTCCGGCCATTTCTGTTTCGCTACGTTTGTAAGGTCCAATTTCAGCAGCAGTAACCACATGAGTGCCGGTTTCAACAAGGCTTAACACCCTGGCCTGAGGAAAGGCAGACCCACCTCTTGAAGCAGGTGGATAGCCATAGAAATTGATGTTACCCGTCTCATCAGGTAGGTCAAAGGTTGATCCATCAAAGGCCATCAAACGTAAACTTTTGTACCAAGCATTTTGAAATCCTTCAGGTGCCACTGGTTTAAGAACTTCGTCAGCCAATTGGCTCATTACTTCAGCACCAAGATTTGTACGAGCCTCAGAAATAGATGACTTGCTTGGGCAAGACACTACTGTTTTGCCATCGTTTGTGAGGTTGATATTTTCAACAAGAATTCTAATTACTTCCTCTACAGGAACATCTCGCCAGAGAGACATTGTTATATTAAAATATACTACAGCAGCGGCTGGAAAAAGTCGGATTCTTTTACTGGACTTGTTGAGTCTGTCCAAAATTTCATCTATAAGCATCTTTGGGCAAAGAGTAGCTA
>JAISET010000255.1 GCA_031264015.1 Deltaproteobacteria bacterium
ACAATGTTTTGAGGAATGCAAGTCACAACTTGGCATGTCACATTTTGAAGGGAGATCATGGAAAGGATTTCATCGTCATCTGAATATTGTTTTTGTCGCTCACTTGTTCATACAGATGACGAGGCTTAAGTATTGTGTCAAAGTAGATCAATTAACTGGTCCAGGTAAATTGATGTTTAAGGCTATGAACATGAAGGACTCTGAAAATGTAGCAGTATTTACAGTTTCTCAAATGTGTAAGCTTGTTGTTTGCAGTCTATCCAAAGAACGCAAAGACGTTATTAAAGAACTAACCAGAATCGCCTGCATAGTCAAGAGTTATGCAATGGCGTTTGTGTCAAAGTGTAAAGAGGTCTACGAAATCATGATACCTATCAGGAATGATTCTTCGTGAATGGTATTTCGAGCCTGGAGGCGGCCCGCCAAGGGCCGCTTCTTTTATTTTTGCCGAAGTAGTGTTAAGTGATTGATTTTAGGGCAGACAGGACACAAAAACCAGGACCCAACAGAACGCAAGTTAAAAAACGCCGCGGGTCCTGATTTTAATATCTTGACACATTATATGTCAGCCGCCGAAAAAATTTGCCCCGGAACCGGCTTTAAGGCCGGAAAGGGCGGCCGACGGCTTCTGGAAGCCCCGCGAGCGGGCTACTTCCTGTCGTCGTCGCCGTCGAGCTCAATCATCCTCTTGGCCAGGGCCTCTTCGATGGTCAGGCCGAGGGCTTTAATGATCTTTCTAATAGAAACCAGCTTGACGCTCTGGCCCTTCTCAACCCGGCTCAGGGTCTTGAAGGTGACGTCAGCTTTGTTGGCCAATTCCAACACGCCCAGCAAGTGAGCTTCTCTAGCCTTCACGAAGGCGCTTCCGTTGATTTTCATGCGACTCTCCAATAAAAGTAATTTATTGCGATGACCATGACCGGTCCTCCTTCCTTAAAGCGGAAAGGACTGACTTAATTTACCGGCTAGAAACCGGTAACAGTGACCTGACAAGAGCCCCCTTGGCTATATCCGACTGGGCAATTTGTCGGCACCGGGCCAACGCAGGAATATAATAGACCATAATGTAAATAAAATCAAGCCTCCAAAGTGAGATTCAAGCCAATTTCATTAAACTTTTTCCCGAGCCCTTGCCGGCAAGGATTATGGAAATTTGGGAACCAAATTGACTCGCGCCGACCCCTTAGGGGGCTTTGGAATCAAGGCGCAAGCTCATCCGACCCCAAAGGGGTAGCAGCCTTGGCAAAGTCTAATTCTTTTGTGGCCCCGTCAACATGTTTCTTAGTCGAGATTAAATTTGTTCAAAAAAAAACGCGTCCCTCAAGTTTATTTTTAAGACCATAGTCGTTCTGGGTATTTTAAGATAATTCCATCAAATAACAAATATAATATTATAGACAAATTTTATTAATTATGAATTAAATGAAGTTAAACTTTGTTTATCGCAAACTAAACACACATTACTTTAAAATAGTAATTTTTTATATATAAAGATTATAAAAACAAATATCACTAACCATTACTTGTCATACTAAGACAATTTTTTGAGAAATTATTGAATCTGCCCCAAGAAGTTTTTTTTCGGCTCTTTCAGATTAATGTCCGGCCGCCCTCATTTTTTTTTCGCCCCTCAGCCGCCCCGCGCCCGTCCCGCTCACAAGCTCTATTTGAGCTGGTTTGCCGGGAAACCGGCCGGCCGGGGGAGATTTTTGCGACCGCCCGGACGGTTTTCCAAAATTTTTCCCCTCCCCGCCTGTCAGGGAGGCCTTCGGCCGATTTTCGGCAAGCCGCCGCGGACCTTGAAAAACATCGGCCCGCCCGCCGCCCGTCGTCAGCCCGTCGCCCGCCCCCGGGGCGGACATAATCCGCCGGGACAAGGCCGAAATTTTCTCGACGCGCCGGCCAGGCCGCCAGGAGAGGCCGAAAAACATTTCGGCGTCGGCGGCGGGCCGGGGCCAGGGGCCTTGTGGCCTAAAACTTGATGATGATGTTGCGGCGCTCAGTCATAGCCAAAAGAGGCCTGGGGACATGACGTTAAGTTGCCTTAGGCTGGTTGCGACGCCTAAAGAATAAATAAAGATGCAGATGGAGACAGGCTGTTCACCTGACAAACAGTATAATAGCCCATTTAAGACAAAAAATAAAGCAATTTTTTGCCACCTCCTTCCGACGACAGTGAACGGCAGTATTATGAACAGTTTAACCGGGCCGGGGAAGGTCGGAGCAAACAGTTTAACCGGGCCGGGGACGGTCGGAGCAAAAGGTCGGGGCCGGCCTGAAAGGACGTCCGTTCACATTTCCGGGCCCGAGCAGGCCGGCGCCCTCTTTTAGGGCGCCGGAAGGAGCGCCATGAGACGCCGAGGGAACTAAAATGCCGTCTTGTTATAAATTACGGTAAAACATGGGACTCTAAATGCCGGATACGGGACTTTAATTGATATCCTCCGTCCGCATGACGCCCCGAACGAGAGAGGCCCCGTCCATGGGGCCCCGCGTTTTTTCATCATCCCCTCCCCCAAGAAGGCCGCCGGGATCCCGGGGGACCTCGGAGCCGGGGTCTCAGGAAACCTTGGAGCCGGGGGGGATGTCGCCGGAGACGGTGACCAGCACCAGGGAGTCGTCCCGGGAGGCGGCCAGGACCATGCCCCTGGACTCGAGGCCCATGAGCTTGGCGGGGACCAGGTTGGCCACGACCACGATCGACCGCCCGACCAGGTCCTCCGGGGCGTAATGCCTGCCGATGCCCGCGACGATGGTCCGCTCGGAGTCGCCCAGGGTGACCGACAGCCTGACCAGCTTCTCGCTCTTGGGCACCCGCTCGGCCGCGAGGATCCTGGCCACCCGCAGCTCGGTCTTCCTGAAGTCGTCGATGGAGACCATGCCCTCGGGGACCGGCTTGGCGGGTTTCTCCGGTTTTTCGAGCTTGGCGGCGGAATCGGCCTTGGCGGAGGCGTCGCCGGGCCCGTCCTTTTTGGCCTGGGGGTCCCTGGCCTTCCGGGCCTTGCCGGAGGCCTCGCCCTCGGTCTCGATCCTGGGGAAGAAGGGCTCGCCGGCCTCCAGAACGGACTCGCGGTCCATGATCTCGGAAACGAGGGCCGGGTCGGCCTTCATTTTGTTTTGGGGCAGGCGCAGGCGGGCCCACATGCGCTCGGCCGTGCCGGGCATGACCGGCCAGACCAGGGCGGCCACCAGGGCCAGGCCCTCGGCCAGCCTGCTCAGGACGGCGTCCAGCCTGGGCCTCTTCTCCGGGGAGCGGGCCAGGACCCAGGGAGCCTCGGAGTCGATGGTCTTGTTCAGGAAACTCACGAAGTCCCAGACCTGGCCCAGGGCGGCCCTGGGGTTGACGGCGTCGAAGGCCTGGCGCCAGGAGGCGACCAGGCCCCGGGCCCTGTCCCGCCACTCGGCGTCGTCGGGCTGGGGCTCGGAGGGGACCCCGGGGATTTTGCCGCCGTTAAACTTGCCGACCATGGCCAGGGAGCGCTGCCAGAGGTTGCCGAGGTCGTTGGCCAGGTCGCTGTTGTGACGCTCCACCAGACGGTCCTCGGAGAACTCGCTGTCCAGGCCGAAGGTCATCTCCCTCATGAGAAAGAACCTGAAGGCGTCGGCGCCGTACTTCTCGGCCATGCTCAGGGCCTCGACCACGTTGCCGACGCTCTTGCTCATTTTCGAAGCCCCGATCTGCCAGTAGCCGTGGACGTTCAGGTGCCGGTACAAAGACTGGCCGGCGCTCTGCAGCATGGTCGGCCAGAAAATGGCGTGGGGCTTCAGGATGTCCTTGGCGATGGTGTGCTGGGCCGCGGGCCAATATTTCTGGAAGAGCTTGCCGTCGGGCCAGCCCAGGGCGGAAATATAGTTGATCAGGGCGTCGAACCAGACGTAGGTGACGAAGCCGTCGTCGAAAGGCAGATTGATGCCCCAGGTCAGGCGGCTTTTGGGCCTGCTGATGCAGAGGTCCTCCAGGGGTTCTTTCAAGAAGCTCAGGACCTCGTTGCGGTACCTCTCGGGGCGGATGAAGTCGGGATTGGCTTTGACATGGTCCACCAGCCAGTCCTGGTAGCGGCCCATGCGGAAGAAATAGTTCTTCTCGGAAATGTACTCGGGCTTGACCTTGTGGTCGGGGCACAGGCCGTCGACCAGCTCCTTCTCGGTGTAGAAGCGCTCGCAGCCGAAGCAGTAGTGGCCGCCGTACTCGCCGAAATAGATGTCCCCCCTCTGGTTGACCATGTCCATGAACCTGGCCACCACGCGCTTGTGGCGCTCCTCGGTGGTGCGGATGAAGTCGTTGTTGGAGATCTCGAGCCCCGGCCAGGCGGCCCGGAACAAGGCGCTGATCTCGTCGACGTACTCCGCCGGAGTGCGCCCCTCCCTCTCCGCCGCCCTGACTATCTTGTCGCCGTGCTCGTCGGTCCCGGTGAGAAAGTAGCTGTCGTGGCCCTCGATCCGGTGGAACCTGGTCAGGACGTCGTTGACGACGGTGGTGTAGGCGTGGCCCAGGTGGGGCCTGGCGTTGACGTAATAGATGGGGGTGGTGACGTAATAGTTCACTTTAAGGCCTCGATGGGGGAAGATGCGTCAGTAACGGACGGACATGCGGACAATTTGGACGACGGCGAATGCGCCGGCTGTTTGGATGATGAAAAATATGAAATTAAATTGAGGGACAATTTATCGCTCGCCTCGGACGGGGACAATTTAAAAGGCGTTGTTATTAAGGGCATGATTAGGGCCAAGTCCGCGGGCCGCTCACAGTTCGAAAATCTCGGTGGGCTGCCACTGGCCGGCGGCCAGCAGCGCGGGGGAATACTCCGCCCCCTCCAAGGCGGCCAGCGCCGCGGCCATGGCCAGCTCCGGGGTGTTGTTGGTCTCGGAGATGTGGGCCAGCACCACCAGCCTGAGGCCGGGGTGGTTGAGCTCGCGCAGGAGCTCGCCCGCCTGCTCGTTGGAGAGATGGCCCCTGCGTCCGCGCACCCTCTGCTTGAGGAACTCGGGGTACGGCCCGCTCAGAAGCCTCCCCACGTCGTGGTTGAACTCCAGGACCAGGGCGTCGAGGTTTCTCAGGCCCTCCCGGATCAGATGCGTCACCGCGCCCAGGTCCGTCACCGCCCCCAGGGAGACCTTGCGGCCCCGGGCCACGAAGACCACGGGGTCCACGGTGTCGTGGGAGCTGGTAATGGCGGTCAGGGAGACGGGCCCCAGGTCCAGCCGGTCCCCGGGCTTGAATGTCTTCAGGCGCACGCGGCCCACGCCGGCGGAGGCCTTTTCGGCGGCGAGCTCGGTCATGTGGACGGTGGCGTCGAACTTTCTGGCCAGGGGGCCCACCCCGCTCAGGTGGTCCGTGTGCTCGTGGCTGACGACGACGTGGCGCAGCAGGCCGGGCTCCAGGCCGGCCGCCCGGGCCCTGACCAGGAACTCCGAGCAGGACAGGCCGTTGTCGATGACGGCGGCCTTGCGGTCCTCCTCGATCCAGAGGCAGTTGCCCTTGCTGCCGCTGCCCAGCAGACAAAAACGCATCTCAGCCCACCCCGGTCGACCCGAAGCCGCCCGCGCCCCTGGCGGTCTCCTCGAGCTCCTCGACGGCCAGGACGACCGGCCGCTCCACCTTGCCGACGACCAGCTGGGCCAGGCGGTCTCCGCGGCTGACCACCACTTCCTTGGGCCCCAGGTTGATCATGGCCAGGCCGATCTCGCCCCGGTAGTCGGCGTCGATGGTCCCCGGCGTGTTGACCACGGTCAGACCCTGCCTGAGGGCCAGGCCGCTTCTGGGCCTGACCTGCCCCTCGTAGCCGTCCGGCACGGCCACGGCCCAGCCGGTGGGGATCAGGGCGATGGCCCCGGGGGCCAGGCGCACGGGCTCGGTCACGGCCGCCTTGAGGTCCAGTCCGGAGGCCTTGGCCGACCCGTAGGCCGGCAGGGGCCAGTCGGGGTCGGGGGAGACCCTTTTGAACTTGAGGACGAGGCCTGCGTCATTGTCGGGGGGCATGAAAGATCCTTTTTCAGACATAACGACGGGCGACGGAAATGCCGCCGACGGTAAGAATCCAGACTCTTCGCGCCAGCAAAGAGACAAGCAAGGGATTATAGCACATCCTGACAAGCAAAGCGGGGGAAAATTAAATTTTTTGACCGAAAGCGGAAAGGCTAAAGGCGGCGCGGGGAAGACTCAAGACGACGGCGGGGGCGGCGGTCATCCCATGATCCGAGACCACATTTTTCATCCTTTTCGCGCCCCTGCCGCCCCCGGAGTCAAAAAAACCATGCCCCGGAAGACGCCCCGGCCTCCCGGGGGCCCGCTCCCGGGCCAAAGTGCCGCAACGTTATATTTTACTTGCAAAAAACAGAGCAACATGGCACAATTTCACCAGCTTGGGGTTAATGCCAGCTGGAAGGATTCTTAGAAAGTCTTTTAATTATTTTGACCTGGTTTTAGTTTCGACTACTTTGCCCAAGTTGGCCAAAGCTTGGCTTTGGTTGGCTTGTCGGGAGTAAAAAGACATTTTGCCTTGTCTTCAATAACCTTCCGAAGGCCATACATTTTTAGCATTTCTCTTTCAGAGGTCACATTTAGGCTCAGGAGGCGTCTAAATTAACACTTTTGTTGCTAGGGCGTTTATGCTATTATTAATCCAGACATTAGTCTCGTCGTCTGTCATTATTTGATAAATACGCCTTGCCATTGATATTTTTCGATCTAGCCCGGGCTTTCATACTGCGGCTGCAACCTCGGCCCCGTCGTGACCGCGGGGGCTTGAATTCTTAATAGGTGGCCTAATGGCTGAATTAGTTGCCTTTCGCGAAGACCGCCTTGGTTTTAGGTTTAACATTGCCGACAGGGCCCTTCTTGGCCGCGCCTCAGACTGTGATCTTATACTCTTCGACCGCAGCGCCTCCAGGCGCCATGCCGAAATAACCAAGATTGACGACGAATACCACATAGAGGACCTCAACAGCACCAACGGCACCCTGGTCAACGACCTGCCCATCACCGAGAAGACCGCCCTCAAGGCCTTCGACTGCGTCAAGATCGGCCAGGAAATCTATATTTTCGAGCCCTACCTCGACGTCATCACCGGCCCCGCGCCCGCCGCCCTGGTCTTAAACGCCGTCAACGAGTCCCAGCAGCACATCGTCAGCGCGCCCGCCATGGAGGCGGCCGCCTCGATCACCTCCGCCCAGGCCTCCCAGCTGGCCGGGCTGAGCCACTCCCTCTGCCTGGGCGACCCGGAGGACCTGACCAAAATCCTGGTGGAGTTTCTGGAGCAGCACCTGGGCGGGACCTCCATCTCGGTGCTCTGGCCGGCCGACGTGGGCGCCTTCAGGCAGACCTCCCTGCTCTCCCACCCCGGGGACAAGAGGCTTCTGATCAGCCAGGTGCCCTACCGCAGGGTCACCGAGCTGGGGCAGGCCCTGGTCTGGCCCAACATCATCACCGAGCTTTTCTTCACCGCCGGCAACCGCAACATCGAGATCTCCGACCACCCCTGCCTGATCGCCCCGCTGTTTTCCGGGCCGGACGGGCGGATGGGCCTCGTCTATCTCGAGAACGCCAACAAGGTCGTCGACGAGGACGACCTCAACTTTTTCGCCGCCGCCGCCCTGACGGCCAGCCCCTTCATCAAGAACACCATCTTGCAGCGCGAGGTGGACGACGGCAGGCGCCTGTCGAGCACCGAGCCCATCTCCAACCTGGTGGGCCGCGACCACCAGGTCAAGGTCATCTTCTCCACCGCGGCGCACCTGGCCCAGGGCTCCAAGCCCATCTTCATCACCGGGGAGCTGGGCACGGGCAAGGCCAGCCTGGCCAGGCACATCCACCAGCAGAGCCCCCAGAAGAACGGGCGCTTCCTCGAGGTGACCTTGTCGGGCATGTCCCAGGCCCAGATGGACCTGGTCCTCTTCGGGCAGGAGGGCGGCCCCGAGAACGTCGTCGGCATGATGAGCCTGGCCAACAACGGGACGATCTTTCTGCGGCACATCGAGAACATCCCCCTGGCCACCCAGAAGAGCATCCTGATGGTCCTGGAGGAGGGTCTTTTGTACCCCCTGGGCACCAGGCACTCCCGGTTGGTCTCCGTGCGCTTCATCACCTCCTCCCAGGCCAACCTCCAGGAGATGGTCGAGAACGGCTCCTTCCGCGAGGACCTCTACGCCAGGCTGACCTCCATCAACCTGGCCCTGCCGCCGCTGCGGGCCACCCGCGACGACATCGAGGGCCTGGCCATCCACTACTGCTCCAGCTCGGCCAAGTTTCTGGGCGTCCCCTTCCTGGGCCTGGACCACTCCGTGGTGGAGTGCCTGAGGGCCTACCCCTGGCCCGGCAACATCACCGAGCTCAAGGGGGAGTGCCAGAGCATGGTCCACTTCGCCCGCCGGGGCCACGTGGTCCTGGACAGCCTGCCGGTGCATCTGCGGCTCGCCCCGGACGTCTTCAACCACGGCGACAACGTCACCGGGGACACCCTCTTGGGCGAGGCGGAGCGATGTTATATAATCAAGGCCCTGTCCAGCAGCGACGGTGACATCGAGAAGTCCGCCTCCCTGCTGGCCGTCAACCCGGAGGACATCATCCGCAAAATCAGGGCCTTCGGGCTGGACCCGCTGGACTACCAGAAGCAGTACGCGGGCCCCGCCATGGGCAGAATCCCCGGCCAGACAAACCTGCCCGACAACGACTAAAAAGCGGAACAGGAAGGCCTTCTCCCCCGAACGGACCTAAAAGGACCAATAATTAAAAGCCACATGCTGCCGCCCAACGAACCAGATCCTCTTGCCGCCGCCAGGACGGGACGCGCCCCCGACATCCCGGAGGCCCCGCCGCGCCGCGCCGCGGACTCCGCCTCCCCGCCCCCTCCGGCCGGCCCCCCGGCCAAAGCCTCCCCGCCAGAACACCGCCCAGGCACCGACGGCCCGGCCGTCGATCGTTCCGGCCCGCCCCGAGCGCGGACTCGGGGACGGGCGGCCATATTTTCGCCTCCCGGCCGAACCGGCCGGACCACCCTCAATCCCCAACAAAAGAGAGGCCCCTTTGGAAGAAGGCTCGCCTAGACAAGGATCCAAGCCCGGACTGCTGACCAGGATCCTCAGGTTTTTACGCAAGAACACCCTGTCCCTCGACGAACTCGAGGAGGAGATGACGGAGCTCATCGACCACGGGGCCGAGAGCGGCGCCATCCCCAAGAGTTCCCGGGAGATGATCCAAAGCATCTTCGAGTTCAACGACACCGTCGCCAAGCAGATCATGACGCCGCGCATCCACGTGGTGGGGGTGGACAAGTCCGCCTCCATCGCCGACGTGGTCGCCATCGTCGAGGAGGAGGGCTACTCCAGGCTGCCCGTCTACGAGGGCGACCTGGACCACATCGTCGGCTTTTTGATGGTCAAGGATCTTTTGAAGAACTGGGGCAGCGACACCTCGTCCCCCGTCCCCTCGGAGCTGATCCGCCCCGTCACCCTGGTCCACGCCAGCAAGCTCATCGGCGAGATCCTCAGCGAGCTTAGGCATAAGAAAAGCCATCTGGCCGTGGTTTTGGACGAGTACGGCGGCACCGCCGGGCTGGTCACCATGGAGGACATCATCGAGGAGATCATCGGCGACATCAACGACGAGTACGACCAGGAGGAGGACGAGAACATCAAGGAGCTCTCCCCGGGCATTTTTCTGGCCACGGGGCAGACGACCATCTCGGAGCTGAACAACAAGCTCGCCTCCCCGCTGCCCGTCGGCGACTACGAGACCCTGGGCGGCTTTCTGACGGACAAGGTCAGCCGGGTCCCCCTGAACGGAGAGCTGATCCAGTTCGAGGACTACGTCTTCCACATCCGGGCCGCCGACTCCAGGAAGGTCGACCAGGTGGAGATCCGCCAGCGCGCCGAGCCCCAGGAAGCCTGACGAATAGAAGCCTGGCAAATGGAAGCCTGACAAATGGAAGCCTGACAATATAGAAGCCTGACAAAATAGAGGACCGGGGACGGGCGGCCTGACAGAAACCGGCCGAAGCCGCGGCCCGAGACCGTCCCTGGCGCGATTATCAACGGCCCGCCGAAGCAGATTCGACGGGCCGTCGCCTTTTCGGAAACCCGGCGGCCCCGCGCCCCGGCAATTCCCTGCGGCAAATCCAGGGCCGGGAAAAATATAGAGACCGGACATTGACATATTCGTTGCCGGCCCCGCGACAATCAGCGCGACAACCGGCATGACGCCGCGCCCGTCAGCTTGCGCGTTATTTGACCGGTAGTTTGTCATTTTGGGAAAAATCAAGCAAAAGACGACGGGAAGGCGACCCGCATGCGCATCGCCAATGGAACCAACCATAATTATCGCCACCTCAAGCTGACGGACGGAGTCCCGACTCCGGTCAACGGCAAAATGGTCCAGAGGGCGAGGCTGACACTCAACATCGGCCCTCTTTCCCGTTTCGACGACCACAAGCCCAATTATGTCAGGCGGCTCAGGGAGTCGTTCAAGCGGGGCGAGCCCCTCGTCGACTTACTAAAGCCCTGTCGCGCGGACGCGCTGCCGCCGGACATGACCAAGGCCGCGGCGCCAGTCAGGGAACGGACGGGAAAAACCTCGGGCATAGAAAAGTCCGGACGGGCCTCTTCTCGGACCAAAACGGAATCGCGATCTCCCACGCGCTTGTTTCGGACGACAACGACGACCGGCGGTCGCTGGAGCCGGCCGTCGCCGAGCTGCCTGGCAAGACGGACCGCGGCCGCGCGACAGTCGTCGGCGACGGGTCGTCGGGCGTCCCCGGGAACATCGGCGCGCCGGCCGACCGCGGCCCGGTTTTTTTTTCGTCCAGATTCCGCGAGGCCGACCGGGAGACCGCGAACTGGCTTCTCCAGGACGACGGATATGTCTGGAACAACGACATGACCGTCAGGTCGAAATCAATAGTCAAGGCGCGGACGGTCAGAGACGCGGACGGGGACTTGGACATAACGGAAAAAATAGTCGCTTTTTGGAGCGAGGAATGTCGTGAAAATATGGCGGGCGACCTGGAAATGCCGGAAACATGGCGGAAATCGAGAGCCGACCCTTGGGGCGCCCCCGCGGCGGACTCCGACGAGCCGGCGCCGTTCTCCCGTCGCCTCGGCCATAATATTATCCGCGCGTCAGAGATTCGGTTGGACGACGCCGCGCCAAGTCATAAATGTCTCGACCGGCCAAAAATAAAAGACGCTTTCAAGATCTCCGACTCCGATCTCGACGGCGGGCCGGCTCGCGCGGGAACTCCCGGGCATGCCAACGCGCATTTTCTTATCTGCTTCCGCGCCCTGCGGACGCTCGGGATAATCCGATATAAAATTTCCAGGCATCTCGGCGAGGCCCCGAAAACAGACGCGCGGGAGGCGGGACTTTCCGAGACGGGACTTTCCGAGGCGAGGACGCGTCGCGCCCCCGGGGACTGGTCCCGCTTTGTTTTGAACAAGGGGGCGATCTTCGACAAAAATGACGCGAACGACCCGAGACTTTTGAAGACGGTCCTCGGCGCCAACTTTTCTTTCCAGGAGTTTGACGGAAAGTCAGTCCGCGAGACAAGACGCCGCGTCGGCGAGAACGGGCTGACAAAACCGGAGCTGGCGCCGCCGCCGCCAAAAAAACCAAGAGGGAGGATCCCGAGACGGACGCCATAGGAGGATTTTCCTTGCCGCCAAAAACCAGGCCCAATCAGCCGACAGCCTGTCTTTTCTAAAAGCCCGCCCCCAACGCTCCTGAAAAAACAACCGCCGCCCGCGTCCGGCCGGTCCGCCGCCTGGTCCGCGGGCTTGGCCTCCGCCAGGGGAACAACCCCGGGCCCGGCCGAAGGCCGGAAAATAGGGCGGCCGAAAGATCCGGGGACTTGAAAACCAGCGGGCCTGGGAGGGCCGGCAAGAGCTTTTAAATTTGAAAAAAATATCTTTTTGGGCTATCATTTCTATAGTCGGGCCTTCGTCTCCAACAAGACGGCAGCCCCTCCCCGCCCGACGCCGCCCCGACTGGCGCCCCGACGGCGGCCTGGAAAGTCGGGGTTTGTCGGCTTTGGCCGGGGCGTTCCCGCGGTTCCGACCGCCGGGGGCCGGACATAATTAATTGATAGCGGTGCTTTTGGGGCCAATTTGCAGTCTTCACTACAAAGTGATACCTTTAATTGGCCTTTAACTTTTCTAGAGCCGATGTCCGGAGCAAGGGATACTTTTCATAACTCACTTCAAATAGATTTAATTATTCATTTTAGAATATTTTTTCTATATTTTACACTGAATTAGTGGAATAATTATTATCTTAAGCATCTATCTCTTCTTGCCGGCCAAGGCATGCTGACGCCGCCGACCGGCCGTCCCCGCCCCCCCCTTCCGGCCCGTTTTTTCACCGCCGCCTCCGGGCGGTTCGGTCAACCCTATAGCGAGGTTTTCTTGGGACACGACAAAAGCCTGCCCGGGGCCGGGGCCATTTCCGACGCCCAGACCGGCGGAGACCCGACGACCGGCGACTGTCGCCCCGGCGGGGGCCAGATTCAAGGTGATGACCAAGTCCCCGGACATGATCACGACCATGGCCCTGGCCGCCCCGAGGGGGACCGCCACCATCGCGGGCGCGCCCACGAGCACGCCCATGACGACGACCATCACCATCGCGGGCGCGCCCATGACGACGGCCATCACCATCGCGGGCGCGCCCATGACGACGCCCGCCAACACCTCCCGGGCTCCGGCTGCGGCTGCGGCCTCCCGGAGATTGGCGGGCCCGGTAAAACGGTCCTGGTGCTGAGGCCCCACTCGGGGATCTCCGGGGACATCATGGTGGCCGGGCTGGCCTCCATTTTGGGGCTGAACCAGCCGGACTTGGACGACTGTCTGGCCGACCTGGGGCTCATGCGGCTTCTGGGGCGGGTCCGCCTGGGGCCCAGGGTCCTGGGGGGCATCGCCGGGCACGGCCTCCACGTCGACCTGCAGCCAGAGACCGTCCATAGGACCCTCTCGGACATCGAGGCCTTCCTGGAGGCCGCCGACATCACCGACAGGGCCAGGAGCCACGCCGCCCGGGCCTTCCGGATCCTGGCCGAGGCCGAGGGGCAGGTCCACGGACGGCAGCCGTCGGAGGTGCATTTCCACGAGGTGGGGGCCGTGGACAGCCTTCTGGACATCGGCCTGGCCTCCGTCCTCTTCGACAAGCTGGACCCCTCGGTCTTTGTCTCGGGCCCGCTGCCCCTGTGCGACGGGACCATCGAGTGCGCCCACGGCCTGCTGCCCTCCCCCGCCCCCGCCGTCTCCGTTCTGTTGGAGGGGGTCGACGTCTGCGGCCTGGCCAGCCGGGGCGAGACCGTGACGCCCACGGGGCTGGCCCTGGTCAAAAGCTTCGGGGCCGTCTTCGGACCCTGGCCCCACATGACCGTGGCCAGACAGGCCCTGGTCTACGGCACCAGGGTCCTGCCCGGCGTGCCCAACGGCGCCCGCTTCGCCTACGGGCGGCTGGTCGTCCCCGAGAGCCCCGAACCCGGGGCCTGAGGGCGTCCGGAGGCGGGTCCCCGGACAAAACGCCATGCCCGCTCCCCCTACTTCCATGGTGGTGAAGAGATGAAAACCAAACTGCCTCTCCACGACAAGGCCGAGATAGCCGCCGCCGTCGAGGCCATGGCCGACGTGATTCTGGCCCGCCACGGGCAGCCCCCCGTCCTGGTCGGCATCAGGCGGGGCGGGGTGCCCCTCGCCGAGAGGCTCGCCGCGGTCGTCGAGGCCAGGACGGGGCAAAAGACCGCCTGCGGGATCGTCGACATCAACCTCTACCGCGACGACTGGAGCAAGGCCAGCGCCTTCCCCAAGGTCGGGCGCACCGACATATCCTTCAGCCTGGAGGGGCGCAGGGTCGTGCTGGTCGACGACGTCCTCTTCACCGGCCGCACCGTCAGGGCCGCCCTGGGCGTTCTGACCGACTTCGGCAGGTCCTCGAGGGTGGAGCTGGCCGTCCTGGTCGACCGCGGGCACCGGGAGACGCCCATCCAGCCGGACTACGTCTCCTTCACCATCCCCACCGAGGCCAGGGACATCGTCGAGGTGGACTTCTCCGGCGAGGAGGGCGTCTTCCTCCTCAAAGACGACGGGGCCTGACGTAATAAAATCGTCGGCGACGTCGTCGTCAGCGGGGCGCCTCGGGGCGGCGCGCCTTCCGGCGGCTTGCCGGCCGGATGGTTTGTTTGTTAGTCGTTTAGTCGTTTAGTTGTTTGGTTGCTCCGACAACTAATATATCGCCGGTTGATTAAATTATTAGCTTTTCAGCCATGCACGCGAAGGAGAGGACATGCCCAAGGCAGCTGTTTTTCTAATCGGCGGCGTCGAGGAGCTCGAGGCCGTCACCATAATCGACGTTTTGCGCCGGGGCTCCGTCCTGACGGACACCGTCTCCCTCGAGCCGACCCTGGAAATTAAAACCAAGCACGCCATCTCGATCCAGGCGGACCTCCTGCTGGCCGACTTTCAGCCGGAGCAATACGACGTCCTGATCATTCCCGGCGGGACCCTGGCCTACCTGGACCACAAGGAGTTTCTCGACCTGGTCGCCGCCAGGGCCAAGGCCGGTCAAAAGCTGGCCGCCATCTGCGCCGCGCCCGTGGTCCTGGGCCGCCTGGGGCTTTTGAAGGGCCGCAGGGCCGTCTGCTTCCCCGGGCTGGAAAACGAGCTGACCGGCGCCGTCCTCCAGGACAACCCGCCCAAGGTCGTCACCGACGGCCCGTTCACCACCTCCCGGGGCCCCGCCACGGCGCTCCCCTTCGCCTTGGAGCTCCTGGGCATCATCGCCGACGCCGAGGTGGCCGCCAAGACGGCCAGGGACATGCTCTATTGAGACCCGCCGGGCGGCGCGCGCGGCCGCCCCGTCCGCTTGTTTTTTACGGCCCATTTTTTTCGACTGGTTTTTCGGCTGGAATGATCGATTACCTTTTCGGCTGGATTGTCGGCTGAACAACCGGCCGGGCGCCGACCCGGCCGCCTCCCGCGGGGCAGAGAAGCCCGCCCACCAAGAACACCCGGCCGAGAGGGGCGCCAAGGCCCCGGCTCGAAAGAGGACAATCGATGGCCCTGACCAAAAGGCGCCCGCTCGTTCCCAAGAACGAGGAGGAGACCCCTCCAGAGGGACGCCGCCCGCGCCGGCGCGGCAACCCCGGCAAATACGAAGACTACCAGAGCGCCGAAGGCCCCCATGGCCGCGTGCTCTACAAAAGGCCGGACCGCGAGGGCGACGCCCGCCGCAGCCCCGGAGCCACGCCCGGCCGCCGCAGAATAGGCCCCTGGGCCGACAAACCCGACAGGCCCGGCCCCTCCGAGGAGGGCGGCAGGCGCCCCTGGAGGAAGCCCGAGGTCTCCTACAGGACCGGCCGGCCTGGCGGCCACAAGAAGTTTGAGGACAGGGATTTTATGAACAAGAAGTCCGATTCCCCCGGGAGCGCCGGCGGGTACAACAAGCGCGACGACAAGGGCCCCGGCGGCCACAAGAAGTTCGAGGGCAAGGAGACCGGCGGCTACAAGAAGTTCGAGGGCAAGGGCCGCGACGACAAGGAGACCGGCGGCGGCTACAAGAAGTTCGAGGGCAAGGAGACCGGCGGCTACAAGAAGTTCGAGCGCAAGAGCTACGACGACAAGGACTCCGGCGGCACCAGGAAGTTCGAGGGCAAGGAGACCGGCGGCTACAAGAAGTTCGAGCGCAAGAGCTACGACGACAAGGACTCCGGCGGCGGCCACAAGAAGCCCGGCGCCGCGGGCCCCGGCGGCCATAAGAAGTTCGACGACAAGGGCGGCTTCTCCAAAGACTTCAAGAAGGGCCCCGCCGGCTCCTTCCGGCCCGTCCCCAAGCCCGTCAAGCCGGCCCTGAAGCCCAGCCAGCTGCACGCCCTGGAGGCCATCACCGACAGGGAGCTCCCCCTGGCCCTGAAGAGGCTCGGGGAGGCGGAGGACCAGTGCGTCAGCGCCGCGGAGAAATGCCTGGACATCGCCGAGAAGCTCAACCTGATCGCCACCTCGATGCTGGAGGACATACCCGGGCTGACGTCCAGCCCGGAGAGCGTCGAGAGGCAGCTCGCCGCCATCAAGTCCCTGGCCGAGGGCCTGAACCAGTACTCCGCCTTCGGGGACCTGGTGGGCCAGAGGATCACCCGGGTCGCCGACTTCCTGGAGACCATCGACCCCATCCTGGTCGAGCTGGTCGCCGACGGCCAGGCCGTCAGGACCCCCCCGGCCAAGCGCTCCCTCAAGGACCGGCCCGGGACCGGCAAGGCCCCCGCCGCCAAGCGCGCCTCCAATTTCGGCGACAAGTCCGGGGACAAGCCCGACGGCGAGGCCGCGCCCTCCAAAAAGCGGCCCCCGAGGCCCGACGACGACGACGGCGCGGAGGCCCGGCGGTCCCGCGCGACCCCCCCGGACGAGCCCGCGCCCAAGCTCAACAAGAAGGCCAGGAAGCGCCTCCAGGCCGAGCTCGACCTGGCCGAGGCGTCCGAGCTCATGGGGCCGGACGACGAGGGCCTGGAGCAGGAGGAGATCAACAAGCTCATCTCCAAGCTCGGGCACAGGAGCGACGCTTGAGCGTCCCGGCCGGCATGGTCCGCCTGGACAAGACGCCCCTCTCCGTGGAGATGAGGGGCGTCACGCTGGACTTCGGCCCGAAGCTGATTCTGGACGACTTCTCCCTCTCGGTGCCCCCGGGGGCCAAGATCTCGCTTCTGGGCGAGAACTCCTCCGGCAAGAGCACCATCCTCAAGGTCATGGTGGGCCTGGTCCCCCCGGCCGGGGGCGAGGTGCTGCTCTTCGGCAGGCCCCTGGCCAAGGCGACGAGCGGGGAGAAGAGCAGGCTGAGAAGACGGGTGGGCATGCAGTTCCAGGCCGGGGCCATGTTCGACTCCATGACCGTCCTGGACAACCTCAGGCTGGCCGGACGGGAGTGCTCCCGGGGCCGCGGCGTCAAGCCGGCCGGCAAGGAGGAGATCCTCCACATCCTCGACCAGGTGGGACTAGGCCACGCGGCCCGGCTCAGTCCCTCGGAGCTCTCCGGCGGCATGCGCAAAAGGGCCGCCCTGGCCAGGGCCCTGATCGCCAGACCAGAGCTGGCCCTCTTCGACGAGCCCACCGCGGGCCTCGACCCCGTCACCTCCAGCCGCATCATCAACCTCCTGGCCCACCTGGCCGCGCGGGAAAAGGCGGCGATGATCCTGGCCACCTCGGACATAGACGTGGCCGGGCGCTTCTCCGACGACCTGATCCTCTTCCGCAGGGGGCGGATCGTCGCCAGGGGCGGCGTCGACGACCTGACGGCCTCCCCCGAGCCCTACGTCGTCAAGTTCTTCAGCCGCCGCCGCCTGGTCGGCTCGGCGGCGGCGGCGGCGGCCGGGGCCTGAGACCCCGGTGGCCGGGCCCCCCGACATCTATTTAAGCAGCCTCCCCTCCCTGCTCGGGCCCCCCTCCCCGGCCGGCGCGGCCCCCGACGTCGCCCGCCTGGCGACCCCGGCCGTCCTGGCCCTGATCCCCCGCTCCCGACGCCAGAAAGCCCTGAGGATCAGACCCCCCGGCGACCGGGCCCGCTCCCTGGCCGCCTCGCTCATGCTGCGGGAGGTCCTGGACGTCAGAGACGACGACGACCTGGTTTTCGGCCCCGCGGGGCGGCCCGGGCTCTCCCCCAAAAAACTGCGCGACCTGGGCGCGGACAGACTAAGCTTCAGCCTCAGCCACAGCGGCGACTGGGTGGCGCTGGCCGTCGGGGGCCCTGCCCCCCTGGGCGTCGACGTCGAGAAGAGGCGCCGCGAACCCGTCCCCCCGGCACTCATGAAACGGACCCTGTCCCCGGAGGAGCTGCTGGCGCTCCCGGAGCCGGGCCCGTTCGCGTTCATCCGCGTCTGGACCCTGAAGGAGGCCCTCGCCAAGGCCCTGGGCCTGGGGCTGACCCTGCCCCTGGACTCTTTTTCCGTCTGGCCGCCGTCGGCGGGCGTCGTGAGAATCCTCTCGCGCGACTGGCGCCTGCGCAGCTATCTCCTCGACCCCGACCCGGGCCCCGCCGCCCCCGACTCCGCCGGGAACGCCGCGGACGTCGCCGAAGGCGGGATTGTCGAGCTCGGCAGCTCGGGGACGGCCGCGCGCGCGGAGCCGGGCGGGACCTGCCTGTCCCTGGCCGTCCAAGTCCCGGACGGCGGCGGCGGGGACCATGACGGGGGCGAGGACAATGACGAAAACGCGGCCCCCGCGTTCGTCCGCCTCGACGGGAGACTCAAAAAACTGCTGGCGGAAGCCGGCTGACGGACAAGCGACGGGGACGGCGGCGCGACGTTCGACAGCCCGAAAAAATCTACGATTCACAAAAAACCTCCAAACAGCAATCAGCCACGAGGCCGTTAATTCCCCTCGGTCGCGTCCGCCAAAATGCGGCGGCGGGAAGAAAATAGGCGGAGTGTCAAAAAAGCTGACTTTCAGACAAATTAATGCTACCATTATCCCGTAATCAATCGTCCGATCGGAGACGGACCGTCTTTTTCCACCCCGGCCGCGGATAATTCCGCTTGGTTTTCGCCGCTGTTTTCGCTCGGCTTGGAGACTCTCGAGGTCGACGACAACCCGCCGGCGAGCCCGGACATCTCCAAAAACAGCAAATTAAAAACTCCCGACATCTCCCGCAGCCTGCCGGACTGGTCAGACTGGACGCCGCCAGGAACAAACTGCGCGGGCTGGACGTCGCCGGCCTGAGGAAACTGAAATTCCTGCTCATAAGCAGCAACGAGATTGAGAGGATCGACGTCTCCGCAAACACCAAGCTGAAGACTCTCATGGTCGAGGAAAACATGCTGTCCTCCCTGGACGTCTCCTACAACGACCCCCCTTGACATTACTGTAAAGCGTCTTATGTTTATGAAAGCGGTAATAATTTTGCTACCGCTTTACCAACGGAGGTTAAATAATGCGTCATACCACAAGATATGAGGGCGTCTACTACCGGGAGCGCAAGGCCAAGTATAACGGGAAGCCCGACCGCACCTACGAGTTCTGTCACAACGCCGACGGCAAGAAGAAATGGGTCACCGTCGGGCGGGCCAGCCTGGGAGTCACCGCCGAACAAGCCCACAAGGAACGCCTCAAAGCCATGACGACCCCGGCCGTCCCGACCGTCCCGACCGCCACGGTCACGGTCAAGGAAGCCCTGCTACTGAGGCGGGAGTCCATGTCCCCCTTGTCGGCGAAAATCTTAGACAACTGCGTCCCCCTGTACTACCCGGGGATCCTCGACACCCCGGTGAGGGACCTGACCCAGCCGATCCTCGAGAACTGGAAAGCCGGGCTGCTCCCCCGTCTGGCCGCCGGGACGTTCAACAACTGCGCCGCCATGCTCAGGTCAGGGATCAACACCGCCAAGCGGCGGGGACTCCACGAGGGACCGAACCCCCTGGAGAAGTCCAGCGGGTTCACCACCGCCAGAAACACGAACAAATGCGTGAGGTTCCTATCCCCGGAAGAGGCGGCCACCCTGATCGCCCGGCTCTACTCCCGGGGCGAGGCGGCGAGAGAGTGGGCGGACATGGCCGTGGTCTCTCTGAACTCGGGCCTCCGGGCGGCGGAGCTGTACAGGCTTCGGGGCCAGGACCTGAGCCCCGACGGGGAGTCGGTCTCCCTGGTCGGGAAAAGCGGAAAGTTTGAAATTTGTCGTCTCAATCAGCCAGCGACAAGGGTACTACGGGAACGGACAAAAAGCAAGGGACCCGGCGAATTAATTTTTCCGACCCGCCCGCGGCATGACTCCCTGGCCAGCGCGATAAATTACCTGAAACTGAACAAGGGAATCTCCTCGGTGGTCCACAAGGTCAGGTTCCACACGTTCCGCCACACCTTCGCCTCCTGGCTGGTGCAGCGCGGCGTCGACCTCTACGTCGTCCAGAAGCTTCTGCGCCACGCCAACCCGGCCATGACCCAGAGATACGCCCATCTCAGGAGCGACGACCTCAAGGAGGCCATGGGGCTGCTACCGCAGCTTTTTTAAAAGCGCCGAGTCGGCGGCGGCCAGGTCCTTGGGAATGACCCCGCCGGCCTCGAGGTGTCTGCGCCTCAGCTCGAGGATCTTCGCCGGGGGCATGGTCAGATAGCAGTAGCCCGTCGAATAGGGGAGCCCGGCGGCGACACAGGCGGCCCTGATGGACACGTCCCCCCGGAGGCGGGAGTGGACTTTCAGACAGTCGGCGTAGTTCTGCCGCCTTTCCCTGGTGAAGTTCCCCCGTCCCGGGCTCGGGGTTGGAATCTTGGCCGCCAGCCCCGGCAGGAGTTCGTCGGTTATGTACTTCAGCACTTTCTCCAGGGAGACGACTCTCTCCTCGAGAGCGGCGGCCCGCAGTATCTTCTCCAGAGAGGCGAACTTCGCCTCGAGAGCGGAGACCCGCTCCTCCATGGTCAGTTTTCTTTTCTCGCTCACTTCTTCCTCCTAGGTAAAGGGGGCCCCCGGCCGGGGGCCCCGGAAAGGTTAGGCGGCCAGCTTCAGGCAGAGGTCGAAGGCCTCCTGCTTGAGCCGGGCGCCGCCGCCCATGAGCTTGGTCTCGAACCCGGCCTCCAGCTGGCCGCGGTCCCCGGACCTCACTATCCTATAATGGTCGGCGTACTCGGTCACGGCGTTTAAAAATCCGTAGGCGGTCCCCCTGACCCCGGGAATGTCGGCGCCCTTGCCGACCTCGACCAGTCTCATTATGGACTCGACTCCCCGGCGGGAGACGGGGGCCTCCTCGCCGTCGGCGGCGGAGCGTCCCCGGGTCAGAGTCCTGGCCAGGGCCTCCATGTCGTCGGCGTTCATCTGTCTGGCCGCAAGCAGGGACATGGCCTCGCCCAGAGACTTCTGATGTTTGACATACTCGGCCAGCACCTTGTCCACCGCCCCGACGTTCAGCCGCATGTTCGGAGTGTGAGACACCGAGACCTTGCTTCTGGCATTTTTGAGGGCGACGATCAGGCTATTATTGCAGACAACCCGGACGTCTGTAAAGAGTATCTCCACCGCCCCGCTTCCGTCGTGGCAAGTCTTGATCAGGAAGTGTTTCTTAACCGGGTCGTTGGGGACGTACTCGGTCTCAACGGGACGGGACAGAGCCCAGACCGTCCGGCCGTTGCGCAGGGAGCCCAGGGTCTCGAGCGAGGTCTCCGCCCGCTCGCAGAAGTTCTCCATGAAGCCGAACAGCTCGGCGTTCTGAAAGCACTCATAGTTCCTGCCGACGACACCGAGGGACATTCCAAGGTCTGTCCTGACGACGGCGAAAGCGTCGGGGATCAGAGAGTGGTCGGCGAGATAAACGTTGCGCTTCTCCACCTCCCAGTCAAGCCCGGCCCGGCGCATACCCTCGAGGGGGGCAACGACCTCATCCGCCGGGAGGGCGGTCCCGAAGCCCGCCCAGGGCGTCCGACCGACCGCTAAAAAACTGTCGTACTGATAGATTCCATAAGCCATGATTCTTTCCTCCGTGGTTGTCCGGCCGGGACGGCCGGGGTTAATTATTAATCGTTCCCGGCGGCGAAAATCCGCGGCGGGTTCCGGCGGGGTATCCACAACCAGCCGCCATCGGGCAGGGCGGTCAGCTGATCCGGGCCTAGGTCCTCATCCTCAAGCTCGGCCAGGTCCGTTGTCTCAACCGCGTTGTGCAGCAGGAACCGAAGATCATCCGAATCGAAGCGGCTGGCCATGAGGTCGGCGGCGTCGGGTCCGAAGCTCCTCAGCAGCTCGTTATAAAACCAGTCATTCATAGGACACCTCCGGCAGTATGGCCCCGGACAAATTAACCCCGGACAAATCGACGCCGTACAAATTAGCGTCGGACAAATAAGCCCGGGACAAATCAGCCCCGGACAAAATAGCCCCGGACAAATCAGCGCCGTACAAATTAGCCCGTTTCAGATCGGCCCCGCACAAGCCAGCCCCGGACAAGACGACCTCGGGCAACATGGCCCCGGACAAATCAGCCCGGGACAAATCAGCCCCGCTCAAGAAGGCCCCGGCCAAAACGGCCACGGTCAACTTAGCCCCGGACAGATCGGCGCCGTACAAATTAGCGCCGGACAACGTGGCCCGGACCAGATCAGCCCCGGACAAATCAAGCCGGGTCCCCTCCCTGCCGTCGGTCTCCACCCAAAGTTTGTGCGCTTGCAGAACTATCTCAAGCGCCGCCTCGTATGTGCCCATGATAAACCCTCCCTTGTTGGCGGGGGCCTGTTCGCCCCCGCGGTTGCTAATCGTCAACGAATCCCTGCGGCAGCTTGGCCCGGGACAAATCAGCCCGGGACAAATCAGCCCAGGTAAAATTAACCTCGGCCAAGTCAGCCCCGGACAAACCGGCGCCGCACAAATCCGCCCAGGCCAACTCGGCATGGAAAAAATATGCCCCGGTCAAATCAGCCTGTCGCAAATTAGCCCGTTTCATAGTAGCCAAGGCCAAGTCAGCCTCGGTTAAATCAACGCCGCACAAAACAGCCCCGGACAAATCAAGCCGAGTCCCCTCCCTGCCTTCGGTCATCCACCAAAGGCGGTGGTCTTCAAGAATCTTCTCAAGCTCGGGCGACCTCATAATCAATCTCCTT
>JAISET010000158.1 GCA_031264015.1 Deltaproteobacteria bacterium
GTCTTCAGGACTTTCCTTGGTTCTGAACGACTCGCCTGACGCCGTCCAAAGTGTCGCCTTCCGCTCTTTCCGACGGCGCCGGCAATCCAATTGGTTCCTTCGGCGCCCGACGCCCGGCCCGCGCTTCCGCTGCCGACGCCTCCCCGCGACCCCCGCGGTCGGGCCCGCGGCCGGCCGAGGCGGGGCATGGCCCGCGCCCAATGCGGATCGCCGCCCCTTCCGTCGGAGGGACTTGCCTCTTTGTCAGTTGCCGGACGTTGGCGACAATAACGACCTGCCCGCGCGACCGGCCGCCTCACGCGGCCCGAACATTATAATTAAGTGTCGCCAGGCGCCAAATCGTTGGCTTAAGCCGGCCGGGCGTCAAAAACAGCGGCGGGAGGGGCTGGGGAACATATCGGGCGATCCTTATTGCCAGCGGACCAGTCCGCGTCGCGGCGCCACCAGAAGCTTCGAATCGGCGGCGGAGCGCCCGCCCTCAATTCCGACGCGGTTTACGCGTTCGCATCGCCAAACAAATCGCTTAATCCGCCAACGCTTCCCCCCGCCGAAATCGTCGAGACGACGCGCAGCCTGGGAAAAACTTAACGTTTCGAGTTGTCGAGGTCCTGGCAGACCCGTGTTTTTATTGATTAAAAAGAATGACAAATGGCTGTCCGGCCCGGCCTGTGGCCGTCTGTCCAAAGGGGCCGGACAAGAAAGAGGTTCGCCGGAGTGACGGCTGAAGCCGAGGGCCGTCACTTCTGAAACAATGACATCTCCGAAAAATACTGCTCCGCCGATCACGCCAGAATCGACTCCAACCCGACCAGGAAAAGCAAGAAGCCGCCGGCCACCCCTTGGCTCCGCCAGGCTCCCTGAGCGCCATGACGCGCCGGAAAGTCTCCGGCGCCCAAACCGCGGGACACCGGCAATGACGCCACCGTCGGCGTCTTCATGGCGACGGTCTCCGACTGCTCCTAGTTCGACCCATGCGGCCCGGCGGCGCCAAGTCCGAAATTTCGACACCGAGGGCAAAGCCGACGAAGCCGACGAAGTCAAAGGCCGAGTTTGGCTTGCAGCGCAAGGACATCGTCCTCTTTCATACCGGATACGGCGGCAAGTTGCGCAGTGTCCATTGCTCTGGATTTAAGAATATTAGTGACCATCTCGAGGGTTGCTTTTCTGGCCCCTTTAATCACCCCTATAGCCTCCCCTTTAACCATCCCCTCCGCCACACCGATGCCTCGCTCAGATGATAAGAGTATATCCACGAGCGATAAACCGTCGTCAGCTTGTCTATAAATAGACATAATAAATTCCTTCGCATCTTTTTTGGGGGCGTCTGGAAAAGACATTTTGAAAAACATGCCCAAAATAGCAAATGAACGAACATGATCTATATCACTGCGACTTTGGAGCCTCTTTTCAGAAGTTCCGCCATCTCTTTGTAGATTTCATACGATTTTCAGGAGCATTACCAGCTTCCAATACCTTAAAACGGGCCAAAATAGCGGGGGCGTCCAGGAGCATGGAGGGCATGACGACACTTCCTTTAAGCTGATGGCGGCCGGAAAAGCCGGCGTTTCATGCCGTCATGACAAAGGAAAAATACGTCAAAATAGGCGTAAACGCGCAACAAGGCGCGCTCCCGGCGCGTCCAGGTCCCGTCCGCATCGCCCACCCCGGCCTGCCAGCGGCCCCGGCCGGGTCACAGCCTCAGCCTGATGAAGGCCAGAAAGTTGACGGCGGCGGTGACCACCCAGAGGATGGTCGAGGCCCCGAGGTCGTCGGTGGCCACCTTCAGGGGGTTCATGGACATGGACTTGCCAGCGTCCAGCAGAAGGTGGCTGAAGACCCCCAGGCCGGCCAGGGCCCAGACGGCCATGGAGGCCCCGGGGCCCATGGAGCCGACCAGAAGCGCCCAGAGGCCCGAGTAGAGGAAGGGCACGGCAAGGGAGTGAAAGAGGCCCCGGTGCCTGGTCCGCTTTTTCAGCAGCGCCACGAGGCCGGCGTTAAAAAGAAGGTAGACGCCCAGGGTCAGCAAAGCCGTCCGGCCCGCCGCCCAGGGGCGACCCAGAAAGCTCCCCGGCGAGAGGACGTAGCCCGCGGCCAGGGCGGCGGCCCCCAGACCGGCCACGGCCCCGGCGATGCGCAGGGGCTTGGAGTCGTCGTGGTCCAGGTCGGGCAGGAGGCCCCCGGAGAGGCCGGCCAGGAAGGCCAGTGACGAGGTCTCGTTGTCCCAGCCCAGGGAGGCTCCCCCCAGGGCGACGCCCACGGCCGAGGCAACCGCCGCGACGGCTAGATGAACTTTAAAGTTAGGCAAGTCGGGCTCCGAACGCGAGTCGCGCGGGCTGATTTTTCTCCAATTTTTATCCCTGAGGGATGTTTCCGCCACCAAAATTGACCGCCAAGGCGACCAAACCGCAAATTATAACCCAGCCCCCGACCAGGGGCCGGCGTCCCCCCCCCCAATATTTGCTTTCACCTTCGACCTGATATTGGTTATAATGCCCTGTCGGACGGGGGAGCGACAACCCCTCCCGTCAGCCCGCCCTCGGGCGGACTATTTCACCCCGGCGAAACAAGCCGGGACCGGGTTTTTGATTTATGAGCGACGCCCCAGTGATCACCGACGTGATGCCCCTCCCCCTCGCCCCCGTGGCCGCCCCCAAAGCCTGGGGCGGCAGCGCCCACACCTCCCTGAACGTCCCGGCCCAGGCCGACGGAGTCAACTGGGGGGAGATCTGGCTGGCCTCGGAGGACTTCGGCATCACCACCAAGATCAGCTCCGGCCCCATGGAGGGCCAGTCGCCGACCTCGGTCAGGGCGCGCTGGGGCGACGTCCTGACGGGACCGGGGGCGGGCCCCGGCCGCAAGGGCCTCAACTTCAGCTTCCGGATGGAGCGCACCGGGCCCGAGCCGGCCCCGGTCAGAGTTTTGAGCGGGGACGAGTTCTGGTACGTCCTGGAGGCCGGGCCCGACGCCTGGCTGGGGGCGGGCACCGTCCGGGACGACGGTCCCTGGCCCCAGAGGCTCAACAAGATCGCCGCCGAGGCCGGGGCCAGGCACCTGTTCCCCGCCGGGGTGGCCAGGACCCAGGGGCCCAACACCACCGTTTTGAAGGTGCTGCCCAGCGGCTCGATGATCCAGACCCTCTTCGACTGGGGCCGGACCCCGGACGCCTTCGACTTCACCCCGCCGCCCGTCGACGTGGACGTGACCAACGCCTACATGCCGTCCCTGCGGACCGTCATCGAGGGCTCAAACCGCATGATCTACCAGGGCCCCCTCTACAAGGTGACGTTGTGCAGCACCAAGTTCTTCACCTCGACCGGCGAAAAGATGTCCGTCATCTGCCCCGCCCGGGGGAGGGGCCGCATCACCACCTCCGGCCAGCAGCAAACCACGCGCCTGCACCCCGGCCAGGCGGTCATCCTGCCCGCGGGCCTGGGCCGCTACTCCATCGAGTCGGGCACGGTCGTCAGCTACCTGCTGTTCGAGTTCAACTAGAGGCAGCGCGACCCTCCAAAGCGTCCGGCCGGGCTCACTCGTCGTAGGCCACCCTGAAGCCGATCAGAAAGCTGTTGACGCCCGGGGTCTCGAAGTCCCGCCAGGCCGACTGGCAGACCTTGGGGTCGCTGGCGTAGGCCCCGCCCCGGTGGACTTTCTCGGCGCCCGTCGGGGGCCCCTTGGGGTCGTTTCTCGGCCCCCTGGCGTAATAGTCCTCGGCGAACCAATCGGCGACCCACTCGGAGACGTTGCCGTTCATGTCGTAGAGCCCGAAGGGGTTGGCCTTTGCGCCCATGACCGGGTGGGTGGAGCCCTCGCCGAAATTTTCCCCGCAATATCCGTAGTCCTTCATCCTGCCCGGGTCGTTCCCGAACCAGTAGGCGGTGGAGGTCCCGCCCCTCGCCGCGTACTCCCACTCGGCCTCGGTGGGCAGCCGGTACCCGCGGCCCTCCCTCTCCCCCAGTCTTTTCAAAAACTCCTGGACCTCGTCCCAGCCGACGTTCTCCACGGGCATGTCGCTGCCCCTGTTCCTGGAGGGCCGGTCGTTCATGATGGCGAACCACTGGCTGACGGTCACCTCGGCCCGGCTCAGCCGGAACGGCTTGGTGATCCTGACCTCCCTGGCCGGCCTCTCGTACTCCCCGTCCCCCTGGAAGCCGGGCCCGGCCCCCATCATGAAGGAGCCCGCGGGTATGAGGACGTAGACCAGGCCCAGGTTGGAGGTGACCGGCCGGGCGGTCGACAGGCTGTTCGACTCCGGGGCCGGCGGCTCCGGCGGCCCGGCCGGGCCGGTCTCCCCCGGCGTCTCCCCAGGCGTCTCGACCGGCCCGGGAACGTCGATCGGACGCCTGGAGCCCCCCATGGCCTGGGCCTTGGCCGTCGACCAAACGCCGGACCAGAAAATAAAACCGCCCGCCAAAAGCGTCAGCAACGCGGTCAGGACGGCGAGGCGGGAAAGCGCGGGCCCCAGTTTGGCCCGTCGGGCTCCGAACGGTTTGTGGTCGGGTTTTCGCAAATCGGCCTGGGACATTTTTATTCCCCTCTTTTTTTCCGTCGGACAAGCAAGAATAACACGATAATTCATGCTGCAATTATGAGATGAAGATTATAACATGGTGGGAAAACAAAGTAAATAATTTAATTTCGCTCGCCGGTCGAACCGGGGATGAAGCCGGAAAGCGCTCGCCGGCGGCCGGTCTCTATGGCAAACATTAACTTAGAAGAGCTTATGAATTTTAATGTCTATTATTTTTATCATATGAAATATTTCATGTCTTCAATGTATCCATAGTCTCTTAAGCGGCGTTCAATAACGGACTGAGGCATGTCAAGCCGGGACATAAGCCGCAAACAATCGGATAAATTCTCAATGTCCGCTTCAATTGCTTATATGACAAACGACAACCATGACATCATACAACCAAACCGTCTCCAATCAGCCTGCCGGTCAAAATTCAACCGTTTGGACATGCTCAAAAATTCAAATAATCTTCTTAAAAAAAAGTCCGGCAACTGGCAGGCTTATAATCTGAGGCGCGGATAGTCGCCCGCCCGCGGACGCGGACAGGAGCCGGCGGCCTTTGAAAAACTGCGGCTGGTTGGAAAACAAGCTCGAGGCGCGCAAGGAAGACTTCGCCCGCCCTTGGAGACGCTCGTCATGACGCTAAAAAACTTCCGCCGGAATCTTTGTCATTCAAGGAAATAATGGAAGGCGGTCATCTTCGCGCCGACAAGACCCGGCGCGTCCATGAGCTCATAAATCTCGGACGCAACCTCAACTTTTCGCACTGGCCCAAAATGTTTGGCAAGACGCTCTTCCCAGGCGCTTTGGAGGAATTTTTCAGCGGCCGGCGCGAACTGTCCAAGGACCCGCGGACAGGCGGGACCGGCCTCGGCTGTCCGAAGCGCCGCCCCGCCGGACTTTCATTTTCCGCCGACGCCTCGGCAACGGAAGAATTAAAAGGGAACATTCCCGGCGGTCCGCGCAAGATCGCCGGAGATAATGATCCGGATCACACGTGTCCAAGAAAAAAAATTGAAGAATCCTGTCAACTTAGCATGTTCTTGCTCTGTCTAGCAAAAAACGCCTTACACAACTATAGATTATAAAGAGTGAATAGAAATCAATAGAACATACATATATGCCCTTTCCTTCTATTTCCCAGGAAACTTACAGCAAGGCTAACCAAGCTCAATTTTTCGAATTTTACAGCGCTTGGATCTCAGGAAACCATTAAAATACAATGGTTTCAGCTTTTTTACAATAAAAGTTCTTGCATTACAGCTAATTCTAGTGTAGCGTCTAAAATATCTCCAGCCTGTTAGCGATTTTATGATAGCGACTTCGAG
>JAISET010000160.1 GCA_031264015.1 Deltaproteobacteria bacterium
CCGTCGCGCGGCGAGGGCCGCCGGTCAAAAACGCAAGTCCAACCGCAGCCCTAAAAATACCGGCCGGAGACCACAAATTTGACGGAACCTGCCGTCCTTTTCCCATGAGCCGCCTCCCCCCGCCCCGGCCAAAACAATCCCCTCCTTCCGCGCCCAGGCCCCCGCCCCGATAAAAGAAACCGCCGCCCCCCCCGACCTTGAACTGGTCCGCGGAGGCGACGCCTCTTTGAGAATCTTGTCGCCGGGCCGAGTAATCGCGGCTGTGGCCGGCCGCGCCCGGAAGGAGTCCGCGGCAAGCTCGCCTCGCTGAAAAAAAGCCGGAAGAACGGATTTTTTTCCCCTCTCTTCGGAAAGAAATAATTGTTGTCCTCATGGCGTCGGCGAGGGTCCGTCGGGGGCCGCCCGCCCGGAGGCCGGCTAGGAGAAAATTAATTGTCAAAAGCCCTCCCGGCCAAAACGGCGGGCGCCGGATGGTCTCCCTTCCGGCGCCCGCGTCATATGCGGGCCGCGTCATGTCGGCCGGGTCGTCGTCGCCGTTCGGACGGCCGCCCGCCCGGAAAAAGGGAGGGCCGGCTCCTAGGCCGGGCTGGTGGCCCTCATCCTCTCGTCGTGGCTCATCTTGCTCAGGTCTATGACGGGCTGGATGTCCAGGGCCAGGGCCTCGGCCAGGCTCCTGCCGTACTCGGGGTCGGCCAGGTAGCAGTGGGCGGCGTGGCGCAGGCGGACGTTGGCGGAGACGCCCTCCATGTTGCGGGCGGTGTTGTCTATGAGGATCTTCTTCTGCTCGGGGGACATCAGCCGGTAGAGCTGGCCGGGGTACTTGAAGCAGTCGTCGGTGGCGTCGGCCTTGGGCTCGTAATAGTCCAAAGCGCCCGCGAGCTCCAGGGGCGGCTCGGCGAACTCGCGCTGCTCGGCCCACTGGCCGAGGCTGTTGGGCTGGTAGGAGGTGGTCCCGCCGTAGTTGCCGTCCACCCGCATCAGGCCGTCGCGGTGGTAGCTGTGGTGGCCGGACTTGGGGGCGTTGACGGGGATGGCGTGGTGGTTGACGCCGAGGCGGTAGCGCTGGGCGTCGCCGTAGGAAAACAACCTGCCCTGCAGGAGCTTGTCGGGGGAGAGGCCTACGCCCGGGACGATGTTGGCGGGGTTGAAGGCGGCCTGCTCGACGTCGGCGAAATAGTTCTCGGGGTTGCGGTTCAGCTCCAGGACCCCCACCTCGGTCTTGGGGTACTCCTTGTGCGGCCAAATTTTACTGATGTCGAAGGGGTTCTCATAGTGCGCCCGGGCCTGGGCCTCGGTCATGACCTGCACGGACATGGTCCAGCGGGGGAAGTCGCCCCTCTCGATGGCGGCGTAGAGGTCCCTCTGGTGGCTCTCCCGGTCCCCGGCCACGATCTTGGCGGCGTCGGCGTCGGAGAGATTTTTGACGCCCTGCTGGGTGGCCAGGTGGAACTTGACCCAGACCCGCTCGTTTTTGGCGTTGATGAGACTAAAAGTATGGCTGCCGAAGCCGTGCATGTGCCGGTAGCTCAGAGGTATGCCCCGGTCGCTCATGGTGATGGTCACCTGGTGCAGGGCCTCGGGCAGCATGGACCAGAAGTCCCAGTTGCTCTGAGGGTTGCGCAGGTTGGTCCGCGGGTCGCGCTTGACGGCGTGGTTGAGGTCCGGGAAGCGCAGGGGGTCCCTCAGAAAGAAGACCGGCGTGTTGTTGCCGACCAGGTCCCAGTTGCCCTCCTCGGTGTAGAACTTGATGGCGAAGCCCCTGATGTCCCTCTCGGCGTCGGCCGCCCCCCTCTCGCCCGCCACGGTGGAGAAGCGGACGAAGACGTCGGTCTTCTTGCCGACGGCGGAAAAGACGCGGGCCTTGGTCAGGGCGGTGATGTCGCCGGTCACGGTGAAGGTCCCGAAGGCCCCGGACCCCTTGGCGTGCATGCGCCTCTCGGGAATGACCTCCCGGTCGAAGTGGGCCAGTTTTTCGATCAGCCAGGGATTCTGCAGGGCCAGGGGGCCCCTCTCCCCGGCGGAGACGCTGTTGGTGTTGTCGACCACGGGCGCCCCCGCGGCCGTGGTCAGTTTCTTGTCCGTGGACATAATCCCTCCTAGCAGGCGGATAAAAAAGGTCCGGTTGCGAAAAATCCGATTCCGAGTTCCGTCGAGGCGCGCGCTCGAAAGCAGGGCGGCCTAACAACTGTTCGCAGCCCGCCCCCGCCCGCAAAATTCCGGCGGCCGGTTAATTTTTTTATCAACCGGCGGCCCCGGCCCGCCCCTGTTTTTCACGCCGAAATAACGGCGGTTTGATCCCGCCGATCATAGTATCAGGCGGCCGGCCAAAGTTCAAACGGGCGGGAACGGCCGCCCGAAACCGCGGAGGCCCCCGCGGAGCGGTTAAACCGCCCTTCAAAGACGCCGGTTATGTGAAGCTTGTCGTCGGTCTCCCCGGGAGGGCCGCGCCTGCAGCGCCGGGTCCCGGGCCCGGGCGTGACTCCCCGTCGGGGCTGGCGCCCAAATGTTCGGGGATGATGTTTTTACGACAATAGACATAAAACAAATTAAAATTTTTATTTAATATTAAAAAGTTAAAAATATAATGCTTAAATAGCATTACTATCAACATAAACGTATCACTATTAAACCGGGTCTTCCTCACCCCCCGCGCAAAGCCCGCGGTTCCCCCTCCTCCCCCAAAAAGAAACCGCCGCCCCCCCGGCCTTGAACGGGTCCGGGGAGGCGGCGGCGGAATTAAACGAGCCGGACGCCCGCTAGCCGAGCAGCTGGAAGGCCGCGATGGACAGCACCAATGCGAAGGCCAGGTTGAAGAATAAGCTGAAGAAGAGCCGTCTCCACCGGGCGGTCTCCTGCTTGATGACCATCAGGGTCACGAAGCAGGGGGAATACAGGAGGGTGAAGACCGTCAGCGAGATGGCGCTGGCCATGGTCCAGCGGGGGTCGGCCCGGATGCTGTCGGCCAGAGAGGTGTCCTCCTCAGCGTCGACGTTCCCGAGGGAGTAGGCGGCGCCCAGGGTGGAGATGACCACCTCCTTGGCCGCGACCCCGCCGATCAGGGCGATGTTGGCGCGCCAGTCGAAGCCCGCCGGTCCGATGACGACCTCGAGCGAGGTGCCCGGGCGGCCGG
>JAISET010000208.1 GCA_031264015.1 Deltaproteobacteria bacterium
GATCAGCCCGAGGGCCGCCAGGTGCAGGGCGAGCGAGAGGGCCAGGGACTCGAGAAAGACATTTTTGAGGCTCGGCTCTCCTTGCATGGCGCCTTTTCCTGTCCGCGGCCCGGCCGGCCCCCCTCCCGCCCCCGGGGCCTGTCGGACGTCTTCGGGCCCGCGGGAGGACGCGCGGGGCGGTTTCGGCGAGCCGGCCTATTCCCCGCCGGGCAGTTCCCCGCCGGGCCGCTCCGCGGCGGGCTGTTTCCCGGCGGACTCGCGGCGGCCCAGCTCCTCCATCATCAGCCTGGCCCTCTCTTTGGCGGAGCCGACGTCCTCCGGGAACATCCGCGGGTCGCGGACGCGCTGGAACCAGGGGCCCAGGAACTTGTTGAGAAAACGAAAAGTCCCGGAACGGACCTCGAGCTCGGCCTTGACGTAGCGGAGGCAGCCCCGGCACTCCGGGTTGGCGGCGGCGTGGTCGGCGGGCCTGATCCCGTTGGCCAGGGCCAGGATCCTCATCCCCCAGACGAGGGGCTCCCGGACCAGGGGAAACCAAAAGTGTCTTTTGTAGAGAGTCCGCATGATCTGGATCATGCAGATGCGGCAGACGACGGGGTTTCTCCCGCTCACGGCCGGCGCCCTATTCCCCGGCGCCGGAGCCCGGGGCCAGTATCGCCCGGAGCTCCGCGGCGGGGAGCTCGCGGGCGTAGAAATTTTTATAAAATTCAGTGACGACCCCCTCCATGTCCACCTCCGCGAACAGCTCCGGATAAAGAATTGTCCCCAGCCACAGGGGCATCATGGCCCCCTCCGCGCTCCGGACCGCCCACAGGAACACCCCGGACGGGCAGACGTGGACGCGGCCGTTTCGCACGGCGGGGACATCGGCCAGGGCCGGGTCGCCCGTAAGCTCGTCGTAGGCCTCCCGGCTGGAGACCACCACGACCTCCGGGGCCCAGACGACGATGTCCTCCGCCCCGACCGGAGCCCCCCCGGCCCCGGCCAGGAGCGCATGGCCGGCGGCGAGGTTGCGGCCCCCCGCGGCCTCGAGATACTCGTGGCAGATGTCGTTTTTGTTGATCGTCCTAAATCCCCCCCCGCCGCCGAACAAAATCAGCGCCCCGACCCTCCCGCTTTCGGGGACGCCCCGGGCCAGCCCGCGGGCCAGCTCCATGTTGCCGCGGTAGTAGTCCAGAAACTCGGCCGCCCTCCCGGCCTCGCGGGGGCCCAGGATCTCGCCGATAATCATGAACGAGCGGCCCAGCTCCTCCGCGGTCCCCAGGCCGGCCGCTGGGACGAAGACCGCCCCCGCCCGCCCGAGCTGGGCGAGCTCCTCGTCGGAAAACTGCCCGCCGGGCCCGAAGACCACCTGGGCCCCGGAGGCTATGACGTCCTCCACCGAGCGGCTGCTGAAGTTTCGGGGGTTGGAGGCGGCGAGGTCGGGGAAGACCTTTTTAAAATACCCGCCGATCCCACGCTCGGGATAGGCGACGATCCTCCCCCCGCCCAGGGTGAGCATCTCCGTCACCTGGGCGAAGGCCGGGATGGTCGGGGCGACCCTTTTGACCTCGAGGGGCACCCTGACCTCCCGGCCGTCGCCGCCGACCACGACTCTCGTCCCCTCCCCCTCCCCCGTTTGGGCCAGGGAAGCCCGGGCCGGCAGAACCAGCAGCATGGCCGCGAGGACGTGGGCCCCGGCCGCGACAATGATTTTTCTCACGCTTTCACCCTCCCCGGCCGCCCCCGCCCGAGACGGGGCGGCAAAATTTGCGCTCGAGCCCGTCGGGGCCCCGGCAGCTGAAGACGCCGACCTCCAGGCCGTAGGTCCGGCTCAGATTCTCCGGGGTCAGCACCTCGGCGACCGGGCCCTCGAGACTCGGGCGGCCCGGCCTCATAAGGACTGCCCTGGTCCCCGAGGCCAGGGCCTGGTCCGGGGAGTGGGTGGTCAAAAGAACCCCCAGCCCCCGGGCGGCCAGGCGGCGCACGGCTTGCATGACCCTGGCCTGGTTGGCGAAGTCGAGGCTGGAGGTGGGCTCGTCCATGACCAGGAAGGCGGGCTCCCTGGCCAGGGCCCTGGCCACCGAGACCAGCTGCCGCTCCCCGCCGGAGAGCTCCGTGAACGGGCGCCCCATCAGCGGGCCCAGCCCCAGCTCGTCCGCGGCCTTGCGCGCGGCCTCGTAGTCGGCCGCGCCGGGCCTGCCGGTCAGGCCCAGGCGCGACGTCCGGCCCGTCAGGACCACGTCGGAGACCTTGTAGGCGAACGGCGTGGACAGGCCCTGGGGCACGTGGCCCAGGAGCCGGGCCCTCCCCGCCCGCCCGAGGTCGGCCAGGTCCCGCCCGCCCGCCGCGATCCGGCCGGCCGTCAGCGGGACCAGCCCCAGGGCGGCCTTGAGAAGCGTCGTCTTGCCGGCGCCGTTGGGGCCCAAAAGGCAGGTCACGTCCCCCGGCCCGACGACGCAGCCGAAGCCCTCGACCACCGTCCGGCCCCCGTAGCCGCAGGCGACGTTGTGAAAAATCAGCTCCATTTGTTCCGGCCGGCCCCCAGGACATAGACGAAGATCGGCGCCCCGACCAGGGCGGTGACCACGCCCACGGGCATCTCCCCCGGGAGGACGACCCTGATCAAAAAATCGGCCAGCAGCATGAACCAGCCCCCGCCCAGGGCGGCCGCGGGCAGCAGCCTCCCGAAGTTCGGGCCGACCAGGAGCCTGGCCAGATGGGGGACTATCAGCCCGACCCAGCCGACCAGGCCGCAGAGGGCCACGGAGGAGGCGGTCAGCAGGGTGGCGCAGACGACGAGCAAAAGCCTCAGGCGACGGTGGTCGACCCCCAGGGCCCTGGCGTCCTCCTCCCCGAAGGCCAGGGCGTCCACCGACCAGCGGGCCAGGAGCAGGGGGACGACACCCAGGACGGCCGCCAGAGAAGCCAGCCCCACGTTGGGCCAGGAGCCGGCGTGGGCGAAGCTGCCCATCAGCCAGAGGACCATCGAGGTCAGGACCAGCTCGTCGGAGCTCAGATACTTGAGCAGGGAGCCCAGGGCCGAAAAAAGCGAGGAGACGACCATGCCCGTCAGCAGGAGAACCAGCAGGGAGGAATTTTTGTCGAGCAGGCGGGCCGCGGCCAGGATCAGCGCGACCGCCCCCAGCCCGCAGGAGAAAGCCGCCAGGTGCAGGAGGGCCGAGCCGCAGCCGAGCATGATGGCCAGAGTCGCCCCGACGCCCGCGCCGCCGGAGACGCCCAGGATGTCCGGGGCGACCAGGGGATTGCGAAACAGGGCCTGGAAGGCCGCCCCGGAGACCGAGAGCGAGGCGCCGACCAGAAAGGACAGCGCGATCCGCGGCAGCCGGATGAAAAAGAGAATCGTCTCGGCCTGGCGCAGGTCCGGGGGAATCTCCGCCGAGACGATCTTCAGCCAGACAAGCCTGGCCACCGTCTCCAGGGGGATCTCCTGCCGGCCCCGGGACAGGCTCAGGGCCATGGTCAGCAGGACGGCCGCCGTCAGCGCGGCCGGGACGACCAGGCCCCTGGGCCCCCGGGGGCGTTTTGTCTCAGAGTGTTCGGGCATAAGTTGGCGCGGATAAAATTTAAAGCCTCCCGCCGGACGGCCGGGGAGGACAACGGACACCCGCTCCTCCCCCCCCCTCCGCCCTCCCCCCCCGCCCCGCCAGGGGATTTTTGCCAGGTGAAATCCGGGGCGGGAGGGGGGCGGCGGGCCGGGCGGGCCCTCCTAATAGTTGTAGGCCAGGCCCAGATAGAAGTTGCGGCCGGGCATGTAGTACCCGGCCGCGTTGCCGCCGCCGCCTCCTCCGGAGGGGGTCCGGGAGACCGCGCCGGTCCCGTACCAGTAGAGCTTGTTAAACAGATTGTTGACGTCCAGCCGCAGCTCGAGGCCGCCCTTGTCCCCGAAGTCGACCAGCCCCTTGCGCAGGGCCAGGTTGGCGACCGCGAAACCGGGCGAGTAGAGCGTCGGGTCGTAGGGGGTGGTCGGCATGACGATGGCGCTGTAATAAACCCTGCCGAAATAATTGACG
>JAISET010000262.1 GCA_031264015.1 Deltaproteobacteria bacterium
ATATAGACGGCCGCCCAGGCCGGGCTTGTCAGGGCATATGTCGCCATCAGGCAGGCCAGGATGACCGCGCTTGGAATAAGACCAGGTTTTAGAATGGCCCGAGCCTTGGCAAAGAAAGCGCGATGTTTTTCGGGGCTCGGGTGCTGGGGCTTGGTTTGCCTAGTCATGGGAGTTCTCGAGAGATTGCGACAATTATGTCGACTTTGCCTGGAAGACTGAAGAAAGGGCCCCCGCTCACAACTGTTAGTCGGGTCGGAGACATCAAAAAATGATCCACTCAAGTCCGAGCAGAATTTGGACTTTGCTCGTTTAGTATTAGAGGGAATTTATCGGCCTATTAATCATCTAATCTTAGAAAAAATTGATACATATCTATATTTATGTAAAATACCGCCAATTGACATTTTTCTTACCTTGAGACGTATCACCTAATTATCCGTCACAAGCCAAAAAATAAAAATATAAGCAAATTTCATAATAAAATAGAATCTTTTAATAATCTGTTTAGGAATTTGAAAAAATAGCACTACAATTTAGTTAAAAGAGATCTTGATTGCACTTTTAGAGTCCAAAAAATAATGTTCGTTTGGACATGTTAAAAAATAGTTGAGCGAAATTTGTTGCCACGATAGGCATTTATGGCATATCATCTTGATAGCATGATAATTTTAACATACCAGAACATAGACTACAAATTTTGGAAATCCCGCCCCGAAACCCCCAAAATCGGAATAAGGGTCGTCTTGTCGGCCGATTAAAATTGCGGGAAATCGTCCGCGCCTCCCCCGACCAAAGACCGGGCGGCCTTCCCCTCCCCGGCGGAAGGAAACGCCCCGGGACGTCGGAGCGGAGACGGTGCCGGTCAGGTCAGGCCCGGCCCGGGACAAAGAGACGACGCCGACTCCAGCCAAAGCGTCGCAGCCCGCGGCAGATGTCAGGACAAATTGGTCGCCGGCCGGCCGAGTTGAGAAAAATCCCGCGGAAAGGCATAACTTCAGCATTTTCTAAACATTCGTCCTTGCCCGAGGCCGCCCGCCGCCCCGGCCCCCCCCCGCCTCCGCCGCCTCCGGAGTCCGCCGACTGACCTCCCCCCGTCTGGCGGACAATAACCGGCCGCGGACGTGGGCGTCCTCCAAACTTCCGGCGGGGGGAGGGTTTTTTTCTTGACATTTTGTGTGGTAAGATAATTTTGTCACTCGGGGTTCCGCGCCCGACCAGCCGGGACCGCGGGGTTTTCCCAGGCCCGCCTTGTCCGCCGGCTGCCGGTCGCCCCCGTCCGGAGGAGGTCCGGCGGGGTGGTTAAGGCGCCATATTCCAGAGGGACGACAACACGCCCCGCGGGCCGGGGTCGGCCTCGGCCGGCCGGCCCGACGGCAAGCCAGGAAACTTAACCGATGCCTTATTACTGCTACGAGCATCTCCAAGAGAGCCCCCGTTGCGAGCATCACCCCGGCTTCGAGGTCGAGCAGCCGATTCGGGACCTGCCCCTCCAAGTCTGCCCCTGGTGCGGGGCGCCCGTCAAAAGGGTGCTGGGCGCCTCCCTGATCAAAAGCAAGAACCTGGACTGCGAGCTGAGGGACAAGGGGTTCACCAAGCTGGTCAGAGTCGACGACGGCCTGTACGAGAACAAGACCCGGCGGCCGGGCGAGGAAAAATACGTCGACCGCCGCCGCCCGGAAACTCTGCCCCGCTTAGAAAAGACCATCAGGGATTAGCATGTCCTACAGGTTCAACAAAACGGGCCCCGTCGTGGCCGTCCTGGACGGCCAGGGGGGCGGCATCGGCGCGGCCGTCATCAAGGAGATCAGGCGGGAGTTTCAGGAGTCCCTGGAAATATGGGCCCTCGGGGCCAACTCCACGGCCACGGAGACCATGATGCGGGCCAGGGCAAACCGCGGCGCCACCGGCGAGAACGCCATCAAGGTCAGCCTGGCCAAGGTCGACGCCCTGGTGGCCCCCATGGCCGTGGGCTGGGCCAACTCCATGATGGGGGAGATCACCGCCGCCATCGCCGAGGCGGTCATGAGCGCCGACGTGGTTAAAATCTTCATCCCCCTCTCCCAGGAGAAAGTCGTCCTGGCGGGCTTCCAAAGCGAGCCTCTTCCCCACCTGGTCTCGAAGGCCGTGGAGATACTGAGGAGCCTCAGATAAACCCCTGGCCGGACGCCCCGGGCGCCGGCCACCCGGAAACAATTTTTTTACCCCCCCCCCCGCCGGACGGGGGCGGAGCAGGCGGAACGCAGGCGACAAAAAGACCGGCCGCGACATCGCCGGCCGGCCAGGAGAGAATCCTTATGTGCGAGTCAAACATCTATCTTGTCTCACCCGACCAAGAGGACGACAACGGGGAGCTGTTTTTGGAGGCGGTCGACGAACTTCTGCCCGAGGGGGAGAACCTCTGGCGGGTGACCAGCATCTTCGGCGAGCAGAAAATCCTGGCCGGCCGGATCCGCAGCATGCACCTGGTCGACCACCGCATCATCTTCGAAAGGCCCGCCGCGCCGGCCTGAGCCGGGTCGGGCGGACCGTTTCCCCCGTCTGCCTGCCGTTTGCCTAAAATTAAAAAAATTTGGCCGCAATGTCCAAAATACCCGACAAAGTCAACCTTTGTGCATTGTAGTCCATAATAAGATTTTTTGCACCCTGAAATTTAATAGACATTTTTCGCCGTAAAACAGATTCAAGATATGCTTTATGGCATTTATAATTATTATCACCAGTTTTACTTTGATTTTCAAAGTTCTAATTTTTATTTTTGACTTTTATTAACTATAATTATGCATCCAAGCAACTAAACATTTGCCGCCGGAAGATGGAACCGCCGTCCGAATCGCCTTAACCCGCCCGAATCCGCCCGAATCCGCCCGAAAACGCCCGAACCCTCCCAAATCAGGCCCCCCCCAAACAAAAAGACCGGCCGCCGGTCAGTTCTTGACTGATCGGCGGCCGGGCTTTTTAATTTTTCGACCCCGGAGCTTTTTGTCGGGTCGGCCCTCAGCCGGCGATGTTCTGGACGCGGGCGAAGTCGAAGTCCAAAGTGGCCGACAGGTCCCTCAAAACGTCCGGGGGCAGGCGCTTCCTGCCCAGGGCCCCGGCCAGCTCGCGGTTGCCCCTGGTGGTGCCCAGGTTGGTGTAGCCGACCACCAGGCCGTCGTCGTCCACCACGACCTTGCGGTAGGCCTTCTCGTCCTCGAAGACCGCGCCGGTCAGCTTGTCGTCGGGGTCGATGTTCCCGGCGGCCACCAGGTCGAGCCCGGCCACCTTGAGGGTGCTGGAGGGCGGGACGGCGACGTATTTCTTGCGCTCGGCGGGCTCGCAGGCGACGTTGTGGCCGGCCACCAGTCCCTCGGCGCGGCCGATGGTCCAGAGGCCCCCGAAGCCGTCCGCGGTCTGGGCGCAGTCCCCGGCCGCGTAGACGCCGGGCGTGGAGGTCTCGAGATATTCGTCCGCCACGATGCCGCGGTCGACCTTGAGCTTCATGGCGTTGGCCAGGGTCAGGTTCGGGGTGACGCCAGCGGCCACCACCAGGATCTGCGCGTCAATTCTGGTCCCGTCGGAGAGCTCGACGGCCGAGAGCCTCTCGTGGCCCGCCGCCGCCTTGAGGGAGGAGTTGAGGTGGAAGACCAGGCCCTGGTCCGTGAGATGCTTGTTCAGTTTGGCGGAGCTGGCGGGCGTCGTCTGGCGGGGCAGGATGCGCCCGGCCCGCTCCAGCACGTGCACGGTCAGGCCCATGGCCCCCAGGGCGGCGCCGATCTCCATGGCCAGAAGGCCCGCCCCCATCAGGACGGCGGCGCGGCAGCGGGAGGCCTCGTAGTAGAGGCTCTGGGCGTCTTGCAGACGGCGCAGGGTGAAGACCCCGGGCAGCTTGTAGTCCACGGGGGGGGGCGTGCTGCTGTCGGCGCCGGTGGCCACCAGGAGCCGGTCGTAGACCAGCCTGGAGCCCATGCTCCCCCTGACCACGCGGGTGTCGGGACAGACCTCGACCAGGTTCTCGCCCAGGCGCATCTCCAGCCTCTGCTCCTGGTACCAGCCGGCCGGGTGGGCGAAAATCTTCTCCAGGGGGAGCTTGCCGCTGACGATCTCGGGCAGGCGGGGCCGGAAGTACAAAAGGTCCCTCTCGGCGCTGAAGACGGTGATGTCGGCCTTGGGGTTCGTCTTCCTGGCGGTCTCGGCGGCCGTGACGCCCGCCACCCCGCCTCCGGCTATGACGATGTTCATTGTGTGGTCCTCGCTGTGAAGCCCCGGCCGCGGCCAAGGGAGGGGGTGCGCGCCTGTCGGGCGGCGGCCGCAAAAAGCGCCGCCCGGTGTCATAATTCCTCCCCATCCTAGCAAATTTCCAGGCCTTCTGTCGAGGGCGGGCCCTCCCGGGTGCGGCGCCCACAGGCCGGCCGCGGGACGGGCAGGGCGCCCGGACGGCCGGAAGGGGGGACGCCGGCTTCCCCGGGAGTCGTCCTCAGCGGATGGAGACGATGACGTAGT
>JAISET010000058.1 GCA_031264015.1 Deltaproteobacteria bacterium
CGACATCCGGGCGCTGCGCGGGGGGGAGAGGGCGGTCCTGCCGGAGGCCGGCCGCCATGTGGACGCGCTGATGGACATCGTCAAAATAACCGACGAGGTGGCCTTGGAGACGCTCGGGAGCGACGGCTGACGCCCGAATTTCTTTGGGCCGACTCCCGGCCTCGACCCTGACGACAGCCCCGGCCTCCAAGGTCATCCCCGCCGGCCGCCCGGGGGCGAGGGGCCGGGCGGGACGGCCCCGGGCGGCGCCTTCGCGTCCGTCCCGCCGACGCCCGCCGCCGCCGCCGACCCACGTCAGGGACAAGTCCGCCCGATCATTGCCAAACGCCCCGCCCCGCCCCGCCTGGAAACTCCCCCCGACCAGACGGCTCCTCCCGGCCGAACAGCTCCTCCCGACCTCCCCCCCCGTCCCTCCCGCCCCCCCTCCCCCGCCGTCTCCCGACGAAAAAAGCCGCCCGTCCCCTTGGTGAGAGAGACGGGCGGCCCTGAGGGGTCCGCGGCCCGGGGACGCGGAGTCCCGGGCCGCGGAGACAAGCGGCGAGGCCGGGGGCCTAGAACAGGCCCTTGACCTTCCCGGTGGCGGTGTCGACGTCGACGCGGCGATAGGCCGGGTCGGAGGCGGTGCCGGGCATGAGGGTGATGGCCCCGGCGACGGGAACCACGAAGCCGGCGCCCGCGTAGATCAGGACGTCGCGGACGAACAGTCTCCAGTTCTTGGGCACGCCCTTGATGGTCGGGTTGTCGGACAGGGACAGGTGGGTCTTGACCATGCAGAGGCCCAGTTTGGCCGTGGCCGGATCCTTCTGGAAGCCCTCGATCTTCTTCAGAGCGTCGGGGTTGTAGTCGACGCCGTCGGCCCCGTAGACCTCCTTGGCGATCAGCTCGACGCGGTCCTTCAGGGGCTGGTTGAGGTCGTAGAGGAACTTGAAGTCGGGCTTGTCGGCGCAGGCGTCCTTGACGGCCTCGGCCAGCTCGATGGCCCCCTCGCCGCCCTTCAGCCAGTGGTCGGAGACGGCGACGCGGGCCCCGGCGTCGACGCAGGCCTTCTTGATGGCCGCGATCTCGTCGGGGGTGTCGGTGACGAACGAGTTGATGCAGACGACCGGGCTGATGCCGGACTTCTTGACGACCTTGACGTGGTGCAGCAGGTTCTCGCAGCCCTTCACGACCTGGGCGACGTTGGGAACCTTGTACTCCTCGGGCAGGGGCTTGCCGGGGGCGGGGATGGGCGCGCCGCCGTGGCACTTGAGGGCCCTGACCGTCGCCACGATGACCGCGGCGTTGGGGATGAGGCCGGAGTAGCGGCACTTGAGGTTCCAGAACTTCTCGAAGCCGATGTCGGCCGCGAAGCCGGACTCGGTGACGTGGTAGTCGGCCAGCTTGAGGGCCAGGCGGTCGGCCACGATGGAGCTCTGGCCGATGGCGATGTTGGCGAAGGGGCCGGCGTGCACGAAGCAGGGCTGGCCCTCGAGGGTCTGCAGGAGGTTCGGGTTCAGGGCCTCGACCATCCAGGCGGTCATGGCGCCGGCCACGTCGAGGTCGGACGTGGTCACGGGGTTGCCCTTCTTGTCATAGGCGACGACGATCTTGCCAAGCCTCTCGCGGAGGTCCTTGAGGTCGGCGGCCACGGCCAGGATGGCCATGATCTCGGAGCTGACGGCGATCCCGAACTTGGACTCCATCAGGTAGCCGTCCTGCTTGCCGCCGAGGCCGATGATGATCTTGCGCAGACACTGGGCGGCGAAGTCCATGATGAAGCCGTACTCGACCCTGGTCGGGTCGACGTCCAGGCGCCTGAGGCCGCGCTTGGACAGCTGGGCGTCGTCATAGTTGCGCTCGTGCTGCATGCGGGAGTTCAGGGCGACCATGGCCAGGTTGTGCGAGTTCATGATGGCGTTGATGTCGCCGGTCAGACCCAGGGAGAACGGGGTCAGGGGCACGCACTGGCTCATGCCGCCGCCGGCCGCGGAGCCCTTGATGTTCATGGTCGGGCCGCCGGAGGGCTGGCGGATGGCGGCGGAGACCCGCACGCCCAGCTTGCCCAGGCCCTGGACCAGGCCCATGGTGGTGGTGGACTTGCCCTCGCCCAGGGGGGTGGGGGTGATGGCGGTGACGTCGATGTACTTGCCGTCGGGCTTGCCGCTCAAGCGGCTCAAGGCCCTGGCGTAATCGATTTTGGCTATATAGTGGCCATAGGGAAGGACTTCGTCGTCGGTGAGACCCATCTTGCCGGCGACGTCCTTAATCTTCAGGAGTTGGTCTTTTTCCGCAGCCTCGGCGATTTCATAGTCCTTGGCGCCCTTAGCGGTCAGTTCCTGCCAATTTAAAGCCATGAAAATTCCTCCATAATTTTGGAATTCTTGAAATACCTCCGGCCAAGGGTTCTTCAGCGGCCGGAGTCGGCTCCTGGCTTCCCACCAAACTAAGGTATGAAAGCCAACCACCATCTTGTGAGTGAGAGGGGCCACCGATGGGCCCGGCGAACGAGAATCGACACCCCCGCCGGCGCGCGGAGGGGCGGCCGTCCCGCCCGGGCGCGCGCGCCGGGGGCTCGGACCAATGCGGGACGTCTTCAAGGCAACTCGGCCGGGAGGCCAGGACCCGCCGCTGCAGTCGGCGCGCCATATCATCCAAAAGCTTTCCCGGCCCCGACAATATGAAAAATTGGCGGCACCCCCCGGAAGAAGTCGGGGATGCTTTTCTTGTCAGCGTGAGAGGGAGTATAGCACAGCGGGATGTTTTGTCAAGATTATTTTTCACCAAAAGGTCTGCCGAAGACATCTAGAATACTTGCCATGGAGCACTAGATATTGGTAAAAAGTATTAGTTTGAATCTAAATACGGTGTTGTATCTAGACTTCACCTTGTTTCATTTAAAAAGAAATTGACACTTTTTCATCAAAAACAACCTCAAACGAATATCAAAGCCAATCGGGACGTCGGTCCCGTCGGCCGCCATAAACTCCCGAACTCCCCCTCGGCCGAACGCCGCCAGGCCGCCGTCGGCCGGCCAATGTCGGCAAAGTCGAGGCGGGAGCTCCGCCTGGGCCGGACATAATAAACTATAACCTGTCAAAACAATGGACAAACCAATATTTTTGCAATTTTTCTTTACCTCGTTCAATTTAAACAGACACCTTAAATGGAAAACATAGCCATGTTGACAAGTAGAAGATGCCGCCGCCCAAGCCCGCGGGTCCATGTCGCCGAAATCTTCCGACTTCGGCGGCCTGTTCTCAGCCCCCGGCCCGCCGGCCGGACAGTCCAGGAAACGGCCGGGCGGAAGCCCCCCGACCTCCCGCGCAAGAACGGTCCTCCCCGCCCACCGGCCCCGGGCCGGAAAACTTGTCCGCCGGGGCCGGGCCCCCCGCCGGTCATGGAAGAAACATAGACGCTCTCCCCGCCGTCAAGACCAGGCCGCTCGACGCCGTCGTCGGAAAGCGACAAATCGACAAAAAATAAGCGGCAACGACTAATTGATAAATTTAATCAGTTACTTTTCTATGAAACGCAGAATTAAGCATTTCATCTGTCGAGGCAAGGGGGGGGCGGCCAACATTATGAACCGTTTTTATAAAAAATAATTTATTTTTGGGGAAAAATATTTGGAGAAGTGTTTTGAATTATGATCATGATCAAGTCTTGCGGCTGAAATTGACGAGATCATTTGAAAAGGCAAAGCCGTTGTCGCAAATTGACAGTTTTTATCCTTACGCGAACGAAACAGCCAATCGGATAAGCCGGCCGCCCTCGAACCGACAAGACCGCAGTAAAACTAACGGACGCCAACCGCTCCCAGACCGAACCATTCCCGAGCGCGCGAGCGCCAGTCGATGGAAAAAGTAGGGACAGGCAA
>JAISET010000020.1 GCA_031264015.1 Deltaproteobacteria bacterium
TCATGGTCCCCGACGACGTTATTCCCCAGCTCATTGATAATTTGCATCATCTCCCCGTGGCTGATGCCGGGCACGATGCTCTCCTCGTCGTCGTCGACCTCGTCGTCGTCGTCGTCGTCGTCGTCGTCGTCGTCGTCGTCCTCGTCGTCCTCGTCGTCGTCGTCGTCCTCGTCGTCCTCGTCGTCCTCGTCGTCATCGTAGTCATCGTCGTCGTCGTCGTCGTCGTCGTCGTCATCGTCGTCATCATCCTCATCCTCGTCATCGTCGTCATCGTCGTCCCAGTCGTCATCATCGTCGTCCCAGTCGTCGGCATCGTCGTCCCAGTCGTCGGCATCGTCGTCGAGATCGTCGTCGTCCCCGACCTTGTCACTGACCTTGACGACCATCCCGAAGTCCTTGCCGAGCAGGCCGGGCATAGATTTCTCGATGCTGGCCCGCACCATCTCGGAGACGGGCGACATCATCTTCATCAAGTCGGCGCAAGATCCGGCGCCCGTCTCGGCGCGGCCCGCCCGGCCAAGGAGGCCCGGAGGTCCGGGCTTGAGGCCGGGGCCGGCTGCGCCACTGCCGCGCACCGAGAGCTCCCCGCTGGCGTAGGCCTTGCCCACGGCCAGCTGGGCCGCGGGGTCGCCCGCGATCGCCTTGTCCATCAACTTGCTCATATGTGTCCCTTCCCCGTCGGATGCCCCCCTCGTCCGGGGGAAAATAACAAGTCCCCGCCCCGGCCGGCCTCCGGACGCCGCCCGGCCCCGGGGGGACGCGCCGCTCTTCTTTGTCCTGGATGCCTAGGGTCGCGGGCGCGCCCGGCAAGACCGCGGGCGGCGGGTTTGAAGCTGGTCCGAGGCTGCGGGACGGCGTTGAAAAATAGACCGGCCGGCATTTTTAACTACAAAATAAGCTTTTCACTTATTAATTTATTCACGGACAGACAAAAGACTCAAATTTACAGACAGGCGGCCGGCGACATGTCGCGGCGTCCGCAAAGATCGTCCGGCGACCGGCGCGGCCGGGGGCCCGCCGGGTCCCGGGGCGGGGCTTGCCGCGGGATTGGCTACCTTAGCACAATAGACCCGGCCGAACAAGCCGGGTTTCGGGCGGGCGGGCGGGCTTCCCGGTGATAATAAAAAAATGGCGCCACCACATATGGTGGATCTAAATTGCCGGAGCACTAGTCAAGACTGTTTAAAGCGGTCAAAAAACCCAAACCATGCTATAATTCCAGTTGGAAACAGTTTTCCAGGGAGCGGGCATGACGTCAGGAACAAACATTCTGGCCGGGCTTTCCGGCCGGCCGCCCGGTGAGCCGCGGGCCAGGCCGGCCATGTGGGCGCTGGTGGACTGCGCCTGCTTCTACTGCTCCTGCGAGCGGCTCTTCAGACCCGACCTCGCGGACAAGCCCGTGGTCGTCCTCTCCAACAACGACGGCTGCGTGGTGGCCATCACCCCGGAGGCCAAGGCCCTGGGATTCAAGAGGGGGGAGGTCTTCTTTCAGTCCCGGGACCGCCTGCTGGCGGCGGGGGTGGCCGTCTTCTCCTCCAACTACGCCCTCTACGGGGACATCTCCAGGCGGGTGGCCCTGGCCATGGAGTCGGTGACGCCCGCGATCAGCCAGTACTCCATCGACGAGGCCTTCGTGCCCTTCTCCCGGACCCTGGCCTGCCAGGCCGACGAGGTGGGGCGGGCCCTGCTGGGGAGGGTGCGGCGCTGGGTGGGCGTGCCGGTCAGGGTGGGCATGGGCCCCACCAGGACGCTCGCCAAGCTGGCCAACCACTGGGCCAAAAAGCTGGGCCCGGTTTTAAGGCTCGAGCAGGGCTCGCCGCTTTTGGAGGAGCTCTTGTTCCAGACGCCCCTGGAGGACGTCTGGGGGGTGGGCCGCCGCCTGTCCGTCAAACTTGCCTCCCTGGGCCTCAAGTCGGCGGGGGACCTGAGAAACTTCAACGCCGTCAGGGCTGGGAGGCTCTTCAGCGTCACCCTCGAGAGGACCGTCAACGAGCTGAACGGCCGCCAGTGCGTCGACAACGACCTGGAGCCCTCCCCCCGCAAGTCCCTGGTCAGCAGCCGCAGCTTCGCCTCGGGCATAAAATCCAAGGCGGAGCTCGCCCAGGCCCTGGCCCACCACTGCGCCGCGGCCGGCGAAAGATTAAGGGCCGGGGACATGGCGGCCTCCGTCCTCTCCATCCATATCGCCGCCAGCCGTCACGCCGACTCCCCCTTCCAGGCGGGGGCCGCCGTGGAGCTGGGCGCCCCCACCTCGTCCACCCCGGCCCTCATCAGGGCCTCGCGGCTGGCCCTGGAGCGCTGCTTCAAGCCGGGCCCGAGCTACCGCCAGGCTGGCGTCATGCTCCTGGAGCTGAGGCCCAACAAATCCCATCTCCCCAACCTGCTGGCCCCGCCCCCGGAGGTCGTCAAATCCGACGACCTGATGCGCGCCCTGGACTTGATCAACGACCGCCACGGCCGCGGGACCGTCAAGTTCCTGGCCCAGGGCGGGGCCAGGCCGGCCTGGGCCATGCGCCAGGAGAGGCTCTCCGACCTCTCGACCACCGACTGGGACAAGCTCCCCAACGTCAAGGCCTGAGCCGCGGCCTGACCGTCCGCCGCCGCCTCGTCCGCCGTCCGCCCCCTCTTTTCCCCAGCCCCGCCTCGCCTCGTCGTCATCTTCCTCGTCTTCTTTGTCTTCCCGAATCAATTACCCGCACATGATCGTCTTTATAAGACATGGCGATTTAACAACATGGCATTATATAAATTTTATATTTAATTTAGAGTTAACAGAGTTAAATACCATCTTTGTGGCATACATATGCCACGCATGTCATGGAATCATCGGAAAGATTCAAGTTTTAAAAAGACACTCTAAAAAGCCGTGAAAAAGCCGGGGAAAAAAGATGGGGAAAAAGGCGGGAACGGCGGGCGGAAGAAGGCGCCGAAAACAACGCCCCCCGGCCCCGGCTGCGGACGCCGGGCCGGGGGGCAAAATCAACAAACCGGCGGGCGATTTTCAGGAGGACTTGACGCTGACGCCGTAGTTGGCGGCCATGGCCGCGAGGCCGCCGGAGTAGCCCTGGCCCACGGCCTTGAACTTCCACTCGCCGTTGTGGCGGTAGACCTCGCCGAAAATCATCGCCGTCTCGGTGCTCATGTCCTCGGTGAGGTCGAAGCGGGCGATCTCCTGGTTGTTCTCCGTGTTGATGACGCGCATGAAGGCGTTGGAGACCATCCCGAAATTCTGCCGTCTGACGTCGGCCTCGTGGATGGTCACGACCACCGCTATCTTCCTGACGTGCTCGGGCACCGCGGCGAGGTTGACCTTGATGCTCTCGTCGTCGCCCTCGCCCTCGCCGGTGCGATTGTCGCCGGTGTGCTCCACGGAGCCGTCGCCGGAGGCGAGGTTGTTGTAAAAAATAAAATCCTTGGGCTGTTTGATCTTGTCGTTCTCGGAGAGCAGAAAAGCCGAGGCGTCGAGATCAAACCCGGCCCCGTCGGTCGCCCTGGCGTCCCAGCCCAGACCGATCATGATTGACTTAAGCCCCGGGACCGCCTTGTCCAGCGAGACATTGGCGCCCTTAACCAAGGATACGGCCATTAGAAACACCTCGTCCGTAAGATTAAATAAATGTCCGGCCCCGCCAGCCAAGGAGCGCCGGCCGGAAAAACTCGGCGGGAAACCCCCGCCCGCGGCTTGGGAAGCCGATTCAAACCCGCTCGCGCCAGCCGCCGGCTTCGCGCCAGCATAGCACACCGGGGCGCCGTCTGGCAATTATTATTGCCGGGCCGCCGTAATTTCCAGAATTAAAGCGGCCCACGCCCGTTTGTCCGCGGCCCCGGGCGGCTAAATGTCGGCGATGGTCAGGGGCGAGCTCTCGTCGGGCAGGTCCGAGGCCGCCCGGGGCGGATAGTCCAGGGGGAAGGTGACCCTGAAGAGCTTGTCGGTGGTGTGGAAGATGGACTCGTCGTAGCGGCTGGCGACGTAGCGCACCCCGGAGCCGACGTGGTCGCTGAAGCCCAGGTCCTTGAAGACGCGCAGAAGCTCGCGGTTGCGGGGCATGGAGCGGCCCGAGAACATGTCCTGCCGGGAGAAACCCTTGATCAGGCCGCCGCAGGAGACCACGGAGATGACGTCGCTGAAAATCTCGATGATGGGGTTGCCCATGGAGTAGTCGTTGTGGACGACGGCGTTGACCACGGCCTCCCGGAGGGCCTGCTTGTCGACCAGGGACCTCTCCATCAGGCGCAGGAAGGTGACCTCGGCGAAGCCCGGGGCCTCCACCTCGACCTTGTTGAGGGCCATGTTCAGGGAGGTGATGACGGAGCGGCCGCGCTCGGTCATGTCCCAGCGCTCCACCTGGTCGTTGCGGTTCCTCTCGGCGACGGGGCAGGAATACTTGCTGATGCCGATGTTCTTGAGGTTCTGGTCGGAGAGCAGGTAGCCGGCCATGTTGTAGTTGCCGGTGGGGCCGCTTTTCAAAAACAGGTCGAGCTCGGTGGACAGCCTCTGGGAATGCTCCAGCATGGCCTCCTGGTAGGCGATGCGCAGCTGGTTGAAAGAGAGCCGCTCGTTGGGGCTGGGGATGTTGCACAGACACCTGCCCCTGTCTTTGTCCCTGCTCTTGGCGGCCTCGATCTCCTCGCGGGTCATCTTGACCATGGAGGACTCCGAGCGCCTGAAGCAGCCGTCGGGGGACATGCCCTCCTTCAAGATGAAATAGGGCCTCATCACGCCGCCGGCCACGGTCACCTGAAGGACCGGCTTGGCGTTGACGCGCAGGACGTTGATGTCGAACAGACCCTTGGCGCAGGGGGAGATGTTGTTGTTGATCTGGTCGGCCGCGCTGCTTTTCAGATGCTGGATGTCGTTGTTGGGCAGAACATTTCCGCTGGGGTTGACCCCGACGTAGATGACGCCGCCGCCGGGGTGGTTCAGAAAGGAGACGACCCGCTGGGAAAATTTGAAGTTGGCCTTGTCAATGAAGCTCTGGTTTTGCGTTTCGACAATTCCCTCGGACATTTAGCTACCCCGCGAAAAAAGAAAAAAAGACGAAGAAATAACCAAAGTTGCGGAATGTCGGCCTAAAACCGGCTCCCCGGGGGAAGCCGTCCGGCGAGACAAACCGGCTCGGGCGACTCGGACTGGAGCGTTGTCAATCCAGACCGCGGCAAGGCGACAAGAATCTAATCAGCGGCGGAAAACAAAATAAAAAAATTTGATTATGGTTGTTAAAAGTAAACAGACGAAAAAAGTCGCCCAAAAGAAATTAAATTAAAGCGGCCGACAACCAAACAAGACCGTCGGCAAACGGTCCGGCCGGAAAAAATCCCCGGCCGAAAACAGATCAGGGATGACTATAGCAAGAATTTTAGCATATTTAGACAGCAAAGCCAAGATATGACTAAAATTTCTCCATAAAGTTAAAATTGCGTAAAAACTTAATTTTTTTCGCGGCCCGCGGGATTTCGAGGCCGGACTCCGAAAACGGGGCCCGCCTTTTTTCCGGGGGCCCGCCATTTTTTCCGCGCCCGCCTTTTTTTTCCGGGACCCGCCTTTTTTTCCGGGACCCGCGCGCGGGCCCGAAATCTTGACCGGCCGGAACAAGGCGTTTTTACGGGCTTGTTTTGGCCGGGGGCTTTTTTTGCTCGTTTTTTTCGTCAAAGGGGCGCCCGAAAAATTTCAAAATAATTCCCGGCGCCCGCCGGCCCAAAAAAAGCCCTCCTGAAAAAGGGGGGCTTGACCTGGATACTAAAAACTGAAAACTGAAAACTGAAAACTGAAAACTGAAAACTAAAAACTAAAAACTAAAAACTAAAAACTGAAAACTGAAAACTGAAAACTGAAAACTGAAAACTGAAAACTGAAAACTAAAAACTGAAAACTGAAAACTGAAAACTGAAAACTGAAAACTGAAAACTGAAAACTGAAAACTGAAAACTGAAAACTGAAACCGACTCAGACCCGCGCCCTGACTCGCGCGGCTGGAGACGGCGGGGGGGGGCGGGGGAGGAGGCCGCGGAAAACAACGTTGTGGCGCGCCCAGCAGGACTCGAACCTGCAGCCCACAGCTTAGAAGGCTGTTGCTCTATCCGATTGAGCTATGGGCGCGGAAGGGGGTGGAAGACGTCCTGAAGACGCCGGGGGTTCGAGCCCCCGGCTACTTTCTGTTGAACTCCAGGCGCAGCGCGCCCTCGAGGCTGAAGAGGTCGTTGAAGAAGCCGACCAGGTCGTCCACGGAGTCGTACTGGGTCAGGGTGTTGAAGGCGATGGAGACCTCCTTGTCCTCGGGCTTCTCTTTGAAGCCGACCATCTCGACGGCGACGCCGCGCTTTTTGGCCAGCTCGGCCACCTGCGCGTCGAGGCCGGGGAAGAAGAGGACGGTGATCTTGCGGCCGCTGATCTCGGCCACCGTGAGCAGGTGCTGCGGGAAGCCGGAGACCTGCTCGGACAGGTAGCCCTGGACCAGAAAGCGGCTCCCCTCGACGGGCTCCATGGTCACCCGGACCGTGGACTGTCCGTTGGGCGGGGAGACCAGGAAGGTGTTGGCGAAGTCAGTCTTGCTGACCCTGATGGTCTGCCCGTTGGCGTCGACGTAGGAGCCGGCGACGGCGGGGATGCCGTCGCGGTTTCTCTCGGTGAGGAGGTTGCCGAATTTCCAGACCACGCAGGAGGTCAGGAGAAAAAAGCCCAGGACGCCCAGGACGGCCAGGGCGAGCGGGCGGGGTAGCGTTCTATCCTTCATTTTTGGCCTCGAGAAGACGCTGAGACGGCGGCCCGGCGGAAAAAGGGGAGGAAAGGGGGCGGGCCGCGGGCGCCGGCCGGCGTCCCGGCCGGCCGGGCCGAGCAGTCATTATAGAAATTTGACGAAAATTTTCAAGGAAAAATCGTCCCGGGACGACATAAAACCGTCCCGCGACGACAAAAAATCGACGCGCGACGACAAAAAATCGTCCCGCCGGCGGACAAAACCCGCGGGCGCCAAAAGTTCCGGCCGGAAACACGCCGGAAAAATCAGGAGAGCCCCAGGACGTCGGCCAGCTCGTAGAGGCCGGGCTTTTTGCCCGCCAGCCAACAGGCGGCCCTGACGGCCCCGGCGGCGAAGGTGTCCCGGGAGTGGGCCCGATGGACGAGCTCCAGGCGCTCCCCGGGCCCGGCGAAGAGGACGGTGTGGTCCCCGACGATGTCGCCGCCCCTGACGGCCAGCACCCCGATCTCGGCGTCCTTCCTGGCGCCGACGAGGCCCGAGCGGCCGTCGACCCGGCTTTTTTTGGGGTCGAGCCCCCTGGCCTTGGCCAGGACCTCGTGCAGGCGGACGGCCGTCCCGCTGGGGGCGTCCTTTTTCAGGCGGTGGTGGGCCTCGACGATCTCGAGGTCGAAGTCCGGGCCCAGGCTTTCGGCCATCAGCTCGGCCACCTTGAACATCAGGTTGACGCCCAGGCTCATGTTGGGGGACCAGAGGACGGGGATCTTCCCGGCGGCGGCGGCCAGGGCCTCGCGCTGCCCGGCGTCGAGACCCGTGGTCCCGATGACCGCGCCCGTGCCCATTTCGGACGCGGCGGTTAGGTTGGCGACCGCGGCCTCCGGGGTGGTGAAGTCTATGTAGACCGCGGCCGCGCGGACGGCCTCCCGAAAGTCGGAGCAAAGCTTGACCCCGGCCGCGGGCCCGCCCGTCAGCTCGCCTATGTCCCGGCCCAAGACCGGGCAGTCCGGCCTCTCGGCGGCCCCGACCAGGACCAGCTTGTCCGGCTGTCCGGCCACCGCCGCGACAATCTTTTGGCCCATGCGGCCCATGGCCCCGCAGACCGCGACCCCGACGCGTCCAGTCATGATCTCCCCTCCATGCGGTCAGGCGCCGCGTCGTCGACGACGCCGAACATGAGGTCGGACGCCGCGCGGTCGACGACGCCGACGCCGGACATGAGGCGCGTCCGACGACGCCGACAAACGTCGGGCGCCGGGGGGACGCGCGAAACGGCGGGACGGCCGGGCGGGACGGTCCGCTTTTGGACGATCCCATATGGTCTGATTTAATCTCGCCCGATCTTGCCTGATCTTGTTCGATCTTATTCGACCATGTCCGACCGCGCCCCCGCCCTCCCCGGCCGCCCCCAAATCACAGGCAGTGCTCCAGGGGCGGCGGGTCGTCCACCTTGGCGGGGTCGTAGCCCTCGAGCCGCGGCGGAAGATGACCGGCCCATTGGGAGGCCAGTTCCCGCAGCTTCCCGCGGCTGGCCGGGGTCGGCGGGCCCATGGGCAGGCGCATCTGGGCGGACATGCGCCCGGCCAGTCCCAGAAGGTACTTCAGCGGCACCGGGTTGGTCTCGATGAAGAGGGCCTTGAAGAAGGGCAGCATCCAATAGAAGAGCTCCCGGCACTCCCGGACCTCGCCCGCCTCCCAGGCCCGCCACATTTGGACCAGGGGCCGGGGGATGATGTTGGCGGCCACCGAGATGACCCCGCCCCCGCCCGCGGCCAAAAGCGGCAGCGTCAGGCCGTCGTCCCCGCAGGTGACCAGAAAGTCGGGCCCGCAGAGCTCGATGGTCCTGATCATCTGGTTGAGGTCCCCGGTGGCCTCCTTGACCCCGACTATAAGCTCGTGGAGGGAGAGCCTATGCATGGTCTCGGGCAGGATGTTGACGCCGCAGCGGCCGGGGATGTTGTACAAAATGACCGGCAGCCCGGCCGACTCGGCCACGGTGACGAAGTGACGGTAGAGGCCCTCCTGGGTGGGCTTGTTGTAGTAGGGGGAGACCAGCAGCAGGCCGTCGACCCCGGCCTCCCTGGCGTGCCGGCTCATGGCCATGGCCTCCCGGGTGCAGTTGGACCCGGTGCCGGCCAGGACGGGGACGCGCCCGCGGGCGGCCTCCACCGTCTTGGCGACGACTTTGTCGTGCTCGTCGTGGGAGAGGGTGGGCGACTCCCCGGTGGTCCCGCAGGCCAGAAGGGCCTGGACCCCGGACTCCACCATGAAGTCGACGTGCCGCGCCAGGGCCGGGTAGTCCACCCTGTCCTCGACGAAGGGGGTGACCAGGGCCGGGATGACGCCCCGAAATTTAATGGACATAAGGCACCAATTTTTAGATAAATTTGGGAAATTATCGGTGATTCAGAACCCCGGGGCAGCCGCCGGGAGCGCGCCCCGGGGCCTCCGGGACCTCCGGGGCGCCCCGTCCGCCGCGCCCGCCCGAGGAGGACGGCCGGCGCGGACGGCGCCGGGGTCGGAATCCATGTGAAAGAGGACGGCCGGCGCGGACGGCGCCGGGGTCGGACTCCATGTGAAAAAGGCGGAAAAAAACGGGGCCCCGCGGCCCGCCGGACGGCCCGGACGCCGAAGTTCCGGACCGGCCCGCGGCCCGCGGGCGGCGCGTCGGACGGGCGCCGCCCCCGAGGCGGGGGTCACTTTCGAAACATGTCCGCCTCGACCTGGCCGGAGAAGACGTAGCGCACGGGGCCCTCGAGAAAGACCTTCGTCGGGGCGTCGGGGGGCCCCTCGTAGCGGACGGTCAGGTCCTCCCCGCCCCTGGTCTTGCAGAGGATGGAGCTGGAGGAGACCAGCTTCTGGGAGGCCGCCAGCAGGGCCGAGGCGGTGACGCCGGTGCCGCAGGCCAGGGTCTCGTCCTCGACGCCGCGCTCGTAGGTGCGCACGGAGATGCCGTCGTCGCCGAGGATCTTGACGAAGTCGACGTTGGTGCCGTCGGGCTGGAAGGAGGCGTGGCGCCTGACGAGGCGGCCGATCTTGTGGACGTTGATCTCGTCGAGGTCCTCCACGAAGCTGACCGCGTGGGGGACGCCGGTGTTGATGCGGTAGTAGGTCTGGCTGAAGCCGTCGGCCTCCACCAGGGCGGCCCCCTCCGGGCGTCCGATCTTGGGCAGCTGGACGCTGACGGTGGTCTCGGCCACGCTGACCTCGGGCTTGCCGGCCTTGAGTTTGACCACCTCGGAGACGGCGGCCTCGACGATGCCCGCCTTGGTCTTGAAGGTCATGGTGGCGGGGGCGATGCTGACCAGGTGGGCCAGATGGGCGGCGCAGCGGCTGGCGTTGCCGCACATGTCCGCCTCCGACCCGTCGGAGTTGAAAAAGCGGACGGCGAAGTCGACGTCGTCGGGGCCGGCGGCTATGAAGACGGCCCCGTCGGCCCCCACCCCGAATTTGGGGCGGCACATCCTTTTGGATATCTTGGCCAGGTCGGCCTCGGGCACGACGTTGGACCAGTTATCAATTATGACAAAATCATTACCGTGTCCGCTATATTTATAGAACTTGAACTTTTCCATTATCCCGTCTTTCCCTCGGTTGGTATGTTTTGACCCCCGTGGGCCGCCGCGACGACCGCTGCGGCCGGGGCTGGGGGCCTAGAAATGCTCACCCCGCGTTAAGTCGTCGTAGCTCTCCCGGTCGCGGACCACCCTGAAGGCCCCGCCGTCGACCAGGACCTCGGCGGCCCTGGTCCGGGAGTTGTAGTTGGAGCTCATGGAGAAGCCGTAGGCGCCGGCGCTCCCGACGGCCAGCAGGTCGCCGGGAACGACGGTCTGCAGCGGCCTGTCCCTGGCCAGAAAATCCCCCGACTCGCAGACGGGGCCGACCACGCTGACCTTGATCTCGGGCGCCCCGGTCTTTCTGACGGGGACTATGCCGTGATAGGCCCCGTAGAGGCTGGGTCTCAGCAGGTCGCTCATGGCCCCGTCGACGATGACGAACCTGGGCCGCCCGCCGCCGACGTTTTTGTCGTAGAGGACCGTCGTCAGCATGACGCAGGCGTTCCCGACCACCGAGCGGCCCGGCTCCAGGACCAGGGTCAGGCCCAGGCCGTCGGAGGCCTTGATCACCGCGGCCGCGTACTCGGCCGGTGTCGGGGGCGACTCCCCATTATAGTTGATTCCCAGGCCGCCCCCCAAGTCCAGATACCGTAATTTGACGCCCCGGGCCGACAAATCTCCGACCAAAACGGCCAGGCGCTCGACCGCGGCCGCGAAGGGCGCGGCCGAGGTCAGCTGGGAGCCGATGTGGCAGTCGACCCCCAGGACCTCCAGGGCGGGGTCCTGGGAGGCCCGGAGGCAGAGGGCCAGGGCGGCGTCCGGGGGCAGCCCGAACTTGCTCTCCCTGAGTCCGGTGGCCACGTAGGGATGGGTCCCCGGGTCGACGTCGGGGTTGACCCTGACGGCCACGGGGGCCTTTTTGGAGCGCTCCCGGGCCACCCGGGACAAAAGGTCCAGCTCCGGCTCCGACTCGACGTTGAAAAGCATGATGCCGGCGTCGAGGGCCTCGGCCATCTCCCCGGCCGTCTTGCCGACCCCGGAGTAGACGATCTTCCCCGCCGGCACGCCCGCCTTCAGGGCCCGGTAAAGCTCGCCCCCGGAGACGACGTCGGCCCCGCGCCCGCCCTTGGCCACCAGGGCGAGAATGGCCAGGCTGGAGGCCGCCTTCACGGAATAGCAGACCAGATGCGGCACTTGGGCGAAGGCCTTGTCATAGGCGGCCAGGTTGTCCCTGAGGGCCGCCGAGCTGTAGACGAAGGCGGGCGTCCCGACGGCCTCGGCGATCTTCCGCAGAGGCGCGCCCTCGACCCAGAGCTCGGAGTCCCGGTAGGAAAAATAATCCATCAAACCCTCGCAAAAATTGGCCGCCCGCGGGGGCCGCCGTCCGACAAACAAAGAGGCGGCCGCTAAAAAAACAATCTGCCAGGCGGCCGAAGAAACAAAAAAAGGCGGACAAAAGAACAAAAAAAACAAAAAAAAACAAAAAAAACATGCTCGCGAAGAACGGAGACGAAAAAAGCAAAAGCAAATCAAGTCAAAGCCGACAAGCCCGGCCGGCCGGCGGCGGGCCGGCAGAGAACCAGTTTTTCCTCAAATGCCCGGATCATCAAAGACGGGACGCTCGACCGGGGCCGCCTCCTCGGCCGGGGCGAAGTAGACCTCGGCCTCGGGGGAGGGCCCGCTCTCGTTGGCGGCGGGGCTGTCGTCCACGGCGGTCAGGCGGTAGCGCAGGTCCCGGCCGGGAGGGGCGGCGAGGTCGAGATAAGTGTCGCCCTCGATGAGGCCGCCCAGGCGGACGAAGTTGTCGGAGCCCACCTCGGAG
>JAISET010000166.1 GCA_031264015.1 Deltaproteobacteria bacterium
GCCTTGGCGGACCCCGGCAAAAAAAAGTCGCCGAGGGCCCGGAAAAGTTGGCTTGATTGTTGCTTAACCCAAAGCGCCGGGTTTTTCCGTCGGGAGGGATTTTCCCTCCACCGGCCGCCGCCCGGCCGGCCGTAAAGTTTTGGAGTCCGCGGGGGAAATTGTTTAGAGACGACGAGCCGAAAAGAAACCGAAGGGCCGCGGCCGCCTATAAAAACGCGGACAAGGCCAAAAAAGATCGCCAGAGACCGCCGACGGGCGCCTCGGGACAGGCAAAAGACGCGAGGGGCCGGCATGAGTTTGGCGGCAGTCGCGGCTGACCTCCGACTAGGGGGTCGGGCTGGAAAATGGGTTATAATAACCTGGAGTCGGCCCTCGGGTTTTGGCGGGGGGCTTGCGTTTTGAAATATTCGGTTTAGCTCGAGTCAAATTCGAAGAAAATTCAAAAAAATTTCCCAATTTCGTTAAAGTCTCGCCGGCTGGCAGCCGATAAGAAACCCAGACGGAGGGCGATTCAGGTGGCCGATAGAGTCGGGCAGATAGGGCAGCTGGTCCGAACCCTGGGCTCCCAGTTGAGAGACGCTTTCCAGGGCGCCCTGGGTCTGGCGGCCCACGACCTCCAGCCCGTCCGCTCGCACAGGTCCCTGGTGGTGGACAAGGTTAGCCGCAACGCGGTGGCCGAGCTGGTCAACCAGGCCAAAAGCCACCCCCAGAAAGGCGACCTGGCCTCCCCCAACCCGGCCTACGTGGCCCTGGCGGAACTGGCCCAGAACAGCGGCGTCGGGGGACTGGCCCTGGGGCTGCGGACCGAGACCGGGGAGATCGCCTTCCTGGACCTCGGCCTCCCGGAAACGGAGACGGCGGCCAGAGGCGGCGCCTTCCTGGACCGGCCCAGAAGCAGGATGCTCTGGAGGCAGCTGAAGAAGCTGGTCGCCATCCAGGTCGACCGCAACATGCTGGGGCCCAGAAAACGCCTCAGATCCCCCGAGGACCCCTTGGAGGAATCCCTCGAGGAGCTCCTGGACGAGCCTTTCGAGATCCCTTTCGAGAAAGCCGGGGAGGCCGGGAAAAAATAACCGGCGGCTCACTTTAGAAGTTTTTGGTCGTCAAAGACGTATTTTGGATGGTTCATCATGAAAATAGACACCAACACCCAGCCCTTGAACGTGAAGAAGCCCGGGTTTCAGAACCAGCCGGACAAGCCGACCGCCGCTCAGGCCGAGGAGTCCCAGGCCGTCCAGACCGGCGACAAGGTCGTCCTCTCGGACCGCTCCAAGCTCATCGCCAAGGCCGGGGAGCTGGTCAGCCTGGCCCCGGACGTCCGCTCCGAGAAGGTGGCCGACCTGACTGCCAGGATCGCCGCCGGCACCTACAAGGTCGACGCCAGGGCCGTGGCCGACTCCATCGTCCAGAAGAAGTTCGACGGCCTCCTGTAAAGGCGGGGCGGCGGACATAGACCCGGACGGTCGCCGCCTTTCCATCAGGGGCCGGCGGCCCGCCGGGCGCGAAAATTTTGACCGGAGCCAGGGGCCGGGAGCCCTCGGGAAGCCGGCGTCATCGTTAAAAATTCAGGCCCTCCCGTCCCCTGGCGGCGGGACCGGCCGCGTCCAAAGCCCTTCCCCGCGGAGGGCTTTTTCGACAGAAGCAGAGCCATCATGAGAATCAGGACGGGCCGGTCGGGCCGGGGCGACAACATTAAGGAACGGCTCGACTGCTACGGCGACTACAACCGCGACGACCCCGTCTGCGTCAAACGCTGCAGCCTGTCCATCGTCTGCGCCCTGGTCCGCAACGAGATCCTGGACGACCACATCCTCAACTCCGACGCCAGGAGCCTGCCCAGACACGTGAGTCTGTCCCTCCCCCGCAAGTAGCCGGAGGCGGCCGGATGCCAGCCTCGACAGCCTCGACAGCCGCCAGCCGGCGGTCGCGCCCCCGGGGGGGGCCTTTGCCCCGGGCCTCTTTTTTATGTCCCCCTGCCGCCGCCCCGCCGTCCCCGCCGCTCCCCTTTCAGGCCTCGGACTTTCCTTTCACCCGCTTTTCTGGTACAAAATCCTTATGAACGCGCTTCAGACATGCCGCGGATTTCGGCCGGCTCCCCCGGGCGGACCATTGGCTGCCGGCGGACCAACCGTCTCCCGCGGGCTAGCCGTCTCCCTCGGGCAGGGGTTCTCCCGGCCGCCGCTCCCGGTCTTTGAGGGGACCGGTCCGTCCCGCGCCGGGATTTTGCCGCTTTTTCTCCTGTGCGTCTGTTTGCTGGGGTTTGTTCTGCCGGCCGGCTGCTCCTCCAAGGAGACGATCGGCAGGGAGGAGTTCGACAGCCTCGGCAACAGGGTGGTCAGGCTGGAGGACAGGGTCTTCCCCAAGCATCAGGATCCAGCGGCCCCCGGCGTCGCCCCCGGCGGCGTCCCGGGTCCGGCAGGTTTTCCGGTGGCCCCCGGCTCCCCGGGTCCGGCGGCCGCCTCCGACCAGTTTCCCCCGGGGGGGGCCATAGCGCCTCTGGACCCGGCCTTCCTGGACGTCTTCGGGCCCGCCCCGCCAGCCGCGGCCCCGGGGGCGTCCTCCTCCGCCCCGGCCGGGCCCAAGCCCTCCGCCTCGGAGCGGACCCGCTACAACCGGGCCCAGTCGCTTTTGAAGAGCAAACAGTACGCCAAGGCGGCCATGGCCTTCAGCGAGATGCTCCGGGACTTTCCCGGGGGGGCCCTGGCCCCCAACGCCCGCTACTGGCTGGGGGAGTGCCGCTACGCCGCCGGCGACTTTTCCGGGGCCCTGGCCGAGTTCAGGCAGGGCCTCCAGGACTACCCCCAGTCCAACAAGGCCCCCGACTATCTGCTGAAGATGTCCTACTGCCAGAGCCAGCTGGGCGACGGGCCGGGGGCGATGCAAAGCCTCAGGCAACTTTTGGCTTCGTACCCGGACTCCGATTCTGCTAAAATGGTCAAAAGCGGCAGAAGCCGTTTTGTCGGGAGCATTTAGGCGGGGACTTGGCAGGCGGGGATTTGGCAGGCGGGGACTTGTGGGGGGATTTGGCGTCGCCGGCTGGGCGGGCCCGCCGTCTGCTTATAAAGACCCGCTTCCGCCTTTCTGGTCGTCTGATTCCGAACGGCTGATGAGTGTTGGTTGGACGTGTCCGAAATTATTTGGACAAACAGATATATTTTCATTTAGTGCCCGTCGTTTGTTGACTTTGGCCAATTTTTTGAGTTTTGAGATAAATTTTTCCGCCTGCGAGACACCAGCGAGACTCCTGCGAGACACCTGCGAGACACCAGCGAGACTCCAGCGAGACTCCAGCGAGACACCAGCGAGACACCCGCAAGACACCAGCGGGACACCAATGTCCGCGGCGTGGAAAAGAAAGACAGTCCGGTCCCGATGGGGCCGGTCGGTGTTTCAGGGCCGGGAAAACGCGGCTGAAGACTTCTCGTCGTTAGTTTTTTTCAACAGACGGGCGGCTTAAGACTTCGTCATCGTTAGTTTTTTTTATCATGCGGGCGGCTTTTGGCGGCGGCGGTCCCGCCGCCCCGGTTGTCGGCCGCCCGCTTGGTCCGAGGCGTCAAACATGCGCGCAGCCGTCAGCCAGGGCGACGAGAAAAAAATCAAAAAGCCGGGCGGGGGCGGGCCCGTCAAGCTGGGCCAGCTCTCCCCCACCGACCGCAGGCCGGGGGTGCTGGGCGAGGGGCAGCTCAAGGGCAAGTTCCCGGGGGCCTGGAAGCATCCCCAGGCCTGGGTGCCCCGGGAGTGGGCCTTTTTTCTGGGCCTGGCCCCCTTCGTCTTCTGGCCGCTGGTGGCGGTCCTGCTGGTCCTGGAGGTCTACGGCCAGGAGATGGCCGGGACGCCTTTGGAAAACCTCAAGAACTACCAGCCGCCCACCGTCAGCTTCATCTTCGCCTCCGACCAGACGCTGATGGCCGAGATCTACAACGAGCACCGCCTGGTCACCCCGCTCTCCCGGATCCCCAAAAGGGTGGTGGACGCCTTTCTGGCCGCCGAGGACGCCTCCTTCTACCAGCACCAGGGGGTGGACCTGCTGGGCGTCGGCCGGGCGGTCCTGGCCAACTTCAAGGCCGGGACCACCGTCCAGGGGGCCTCGACCATCACCCAGCAGATGATCCGATCCTTTTTGTTAAGTAACGAGCGGACTTACGACCGCAAGCTCAAGGAGATGATCCTGGCCTGGCGGGCCGAGGAGGTGCTGGACAAGGACGAGATCCTGTTCTTGTACCTCAACCGCATCTATCTCGGCCGGGGGGCCTACGGGGTGGAGTCGGCGGCCAGGATGTACTTCGGCAAGACCATCGAGGAGGTCAGCCTGGGGGAGGCGGCCATGCTGGCGGGCCTCGCCCAGGCCCCCGGCAGGCTCCAGGCCCATCTGGGCTCGTCGCGGAGCCGGGAGAGGCAGGGCTACGTTTTAAGGCGCATGGTCGAGGTGGGTCTCGTCACCCCCGGGGAGGCCCTGGCCGCCCAGAACACGCCTCTACGGTTTCTGGACCGCCGGCCCAACGTCTTCCGGCAGGTCGACCCGCAGTTCTCCGAGGTGGTGCGCATCCAGATGAGCGACTATCTGGGCGCCGAGAGGGTCTTGAACGACGGGCTGCGCATCCACACGACCGTCGACTTGAAGGCCCAGGCCCAGGCCCGGCGGGCGGTCAGGGACGGGCTCGACGCCTTGGCCCGCCGCCAGAACATGTCCCCCAAGGTCCGCGGCCTGTCCCCCGCCCAGGCCGCCGACTACATTCGCAGATCCCGGGCCAGCCTGGAGAACAGGCCCCTGATGGTCCATCAGGAGCCGGCCGGCCTCGTTTTGGAGGTGGCCGACTCAGGCCCCGGGGCGGGCCTTTTGATCGCCATCGGGGACGACAGGGGCTTCATGCCGCTGGAGAGTTTGAGCTGGTTTGCCAGAAAGAGGGCCCTGACGTCTCTCTTCGCCCCCAACGACCTGGTCATGACCAGGGTGCTGGGCCGCGACCCGGAGACGGGGCTTTTGGACCTGGCCCCCTCGCCGCCCCCCGAGATCCAGGGGGCCCTGGTCTTAATGGAGAACCGCACGGGCCGGGTGCTGGCCATGGTCGGGGGCCGGGACTTCGGCCTCGAGGGCATCGGGAACTCGGACTTCAACCGGGCCGTGCTGGCCCAAAGGCAGCCGGGGAGCTCGTTCAAGCCCTTCGTCTACACGGCGGCCCTGGACAACGGCTACACCGAGGCCTCGGTGGTCTACGACGTGCCGGTCAGCTACCCCGACGGGCCGGGCAAGATCTGGCGCCCCCGGAACGCGGGCGGGGGGCACGCCGGGGCCCTGACCATCCTGGACGCCATCCGCCGCTCCGTGAACATCGTCTCCGTCAAGGTGACCGAGGTCGTCGGACCCGAGACCGTGGCCTTCTACGCCCGGAAGATGGGCATCAGCACGCCTTTGTCGCCGACGCTTTCCCTGGCCCTGGGGGCCTCGGAGGTGACTCTGCTGGATCTGACCAAGGCCTACACGACCTTCCCCAACCTGGGCTCCTGGGTCTGGCCGACCTTCGTCGACCGGGTCGAGGACCGCTGGGGCCGCCCGGTCATGGAGTTCGAGCCCTATCTGACCGAGGCCATCTCGCCCCAGACCGCCTACATCATGGTGGACATGCTCTCCGCCGTGGCCAAGAGCGGCACCGGGGCCAGGGTGGGGGCGGCCCTGAAGGTCCCCGTGGCCGGCAAGACCGGCACCACCAACTCCCAGGCCGACGCCCTGTTCGTGGGCTTCACCCCGGAGTACACCTGCGGGGTCTGGGTGGGCCGGGAGACCAGGCTCAGCCTCGGCCCCGGGGAGCAGGGGGCCAGGACGGCCGCGCCGATCTTCACCGCCTTCATGACCGAGTTTCTCGCCGACAAGGAGACCGGCACCTTTCCCGTCCCCCCCGGGGTGGTCCGCCAGAAGCTTCTCTCCGACTACGACGAGGACCTGGGCGGCGGGGCCAGCTTCGTCTTCAAGGTGGGCGAGGTGGGCCGGGGCCGCGTCGACACCAACATGGGCGACAACTACGAGGCCGCCGAGGGCCCCCAGGACGCCAACTCGTCGAGCCAGGAGGAGATGGACAGGCGCCTCATGGAGTAC
>JAISET010000210.1 GCA_031264015.1 Deltaproteobacteria bacterium
CCCGGAGCCCGCCCGGCGCCCGCGGCCAGCGCGCGGGTCGCCGGACGCCGGGCGGGCTCCGGGGTCTTGAAAATTAGGCCGCGTCGGGGCGGGGCGTCTCCTGGCGCTTCCGTCCGTCCGTCCGTCAGTTGGCTGGCCAGTCGGCGGGCCGGCCGACAAGCCGGTCGTCCGTCCAATAAGTCCGCATAATCACACGGTCTGATATCATGTCGGCCAGTCGGTCGACAAGTCCGCATAATCACACGGTCTGATATCAGGTCGGCCAGTCGGTCGACAAGTTCGCATAATCACAGGGACAAATTCAGGGCAGGCCTCGCGTCCGCGGGCGTTCGGCGGCCGCGCCCGTCCCCGCGCGCCAGGTGTTTTGACCCCGGCCGACGAGGTCCTCCCCCCTCAGACATAGACGTCGACGTATTGTCCCTTGCCGAAGGCGCCGAGCTTGCCGGGGGCTCTTTCCGCCTGGTCGTCCTTGGGGCTTCTCTCCCGCATTTGGGCCAGCAGCTGGCCCAGCATCTCCTCCCGCCAGGCGGCTCTGTTGGTTTTGGGCTGGGCCGCGAGGGGCGTTCTGGACTGGCTCGAGATGACGTTGGACATGTCGCTCACCATTTCCCGGGTTAATTTCCTGTCCGCCCCTGTTCCGGGGGCGGCGTCGGGGCCGGCTGACAAAAATCCGCCCGGCCTCGGGGACTAATATTCAAAATCCGGGCCAAAAAATAGTTTTCGGCCGGAGATCAGCTCGGGAGGCCGGTCCGGGGACAACGACATGTTTTTTTGCCCCGGGCTCCCGCCGGCCGTCAAACCGCGTCTAAAAAATCCCCCCGGGGCGCCCGGCCTTTTAATTCCCGGGGCCCGCCTGTCTTTGGTTTGGCCGGGCGTCTTTGCATTTTTGATTAAAGCTTTAAACTTTTGGGCGGCCGGGCCGCCGGCGGGCTTTCGCGTCCAAAAAGCGGCCGGGACGCGCGGCGGGATATTATTTTTCTTGTCCGCGCCCGTCTTTTTCCCTCTTCCCTTTCATTCCCTTCCCTTCCGTCCCCGTCCCCGTCCCCGGCACTCGTCCCCGGCCCCCGCCCGGGTTGAGTTCCGTCCCCGGATGGGGGAAAATAGCCCCAGGCCGGGGCTGGCTCCCCGGCGGTCCGTCATTATCGTCCGAAGTCTCGTTTTATTTTTGCCCGCGGAGGAGCGATGTCTTTTCAGAAAGTGGCCGTCGCCAACAGGGGGGCCGTGGCCGCCCGTCTGGTCAGGACCCTGGGGGAGCTGGGGATCAAAAGTCTTCTGTTGTGCTCGGAGGCCGACCGGGACCTCCCCTACGTCGCCCTGGCCGACGAGAGCGCCGTCCTGGGAGCCGGGCCCCCCAGGGACAGCTACCTGAACCAGGAGGCCGTTTTGGAGCTCGCCGCCAAGGCCGGGGCCGACGCCGTCCACCCCGGCTGGGGCTTTCTGGCGGAGAACGCGGGTTTCGCCAGACGGGTCGCCGCCCGGGGCATGACCTTCATAGGGCCCGCCCCGGACATCCTGGAGTCCATGGGCCACAAGGTCCTGGCCAGGGAGGCCATGGCCAGGCTGGGGCTCCCCCTGGCCCCCTCCACCGGGGAGCTCGCGGGGACGACGGCCCAGATGGCCGCCGAGGCGGAAAAAATTGGTTTCCCGCTGCTGGTCAAGCCCGCCGGCGGGGGCGGCGGCATCGGCATGATCCCGGTGACGGCCAGGGAGGGCTTGGAAAAAGCCTTGGAGACGGCCAGATCCGCCGCCTCCCGGGGCTTCGGGAACGAGTCTTTGTACGCCGAGAGGCTCCTTGTCAACCCCAGGCACGTGGAGTTCCAGATAGCCGCGGCCCCGGGGGTGCCGGCCAGGGCCTTGTTCGAGCGGGACTGCTCGGTGCAGAGGCGCCGCCAGAAGATCCTCGAGGAGGCCGGGGCACCGGGCGTTCCCCGGGCGGACCTCGACGCCATGGCGGGGAGGGCCGCCTCCGTCATGACCAGGCTGGGCTACGACAGCCTGGGCACGGTGGAGACTTTGTTCGCGCCCGAGACCGGCTTTTATTTTCTGGAGGTCAACCCGAGACTCCAGGTGGAGCACGCCGTGACCGAGATGGTCACGGGCGTCGACCTGGTCCGCCTGCAGATCCTGGCCGCGGCGGGCCTGGGTCTCGACGGTCTGCCGCCCGAGGGCTCCCTGGACGCCCCCAGGGGCCACGCCGTCGAGGCCAGGGTCTACGCCGAGGACAGCCTCAGGTTTCTGCCGCAGCCGGGCCCGCTGAACGTCTTCCGGCCCCCCGCCGCCAAATCCTGGCTGCGGGTGGAGACGGGCCTCGCCGAGGGACGCGCGGTCACCCCTTACTACGACCCCATGATCGCCCAGGTCATAGCCTGGGGGCGGGACAGGGCCGAGGCCGTCTCGCGGCTTTCGGGGGCCCTGGCCGAGTTTCAGGTCGGGGGCATCAAGACCAACCTGGGCTTTCTGCGTCTTTTACTAAAGGACCAGGCCTTCCTCGAGGGGAAAGTCCACACGGGCCTGGCCGAGGAGCTCGTCAAACGCCCGGGCTACAAGTCGGAGCTGGAGGCTTTAAGTTGAGGCGGGTCGACCTGCACGTCCACTCCACCGCCTCCGACGGGACCTTGACGCCGTCCCGGCTGGTCGGCCTGGCCCGCCATTGCTCCCTCGCCTGCCTGGCCCTGTGCGACCACGACACGGTGGACGGGCTGGAGGAGTTTTTCCGGGCGGGCCGCGAGCTTGATTTCCCCGTCGTCGGCGGGTTGGAACTGAGCCTGGATTTCTCGGGCACCACGCACCTTTTGGGCCTCGGGGTGCTGGCCGACGGGACCATCCCCAAGGAGCTGGAGGCGGTCAAGAACTACCGCCTGGAGCGCAACCTGAGGCTTCTGGAGAGCCTGAAAAACAACGGCGTCGCCCTCGACTGGGAAAGGGTCCTGGAGATCTCCGGGGGCGGCCAGACGGGCAGGCCCCACTTCGCCAGGGCCATGGTCGAGGCGGGCTACTGCCAGACCATGCCCGAGGCCTTCGACCGCTACCTGGCCCGGGGCAGGCGCGCCTACGTCGACAAGGTGCGGCCCAAACCCGAGGAGGCCCTCGGGCTTCTGCGCTCGGCCGGCTTCGCCCCGGTGCTGGCCCACCCCGTCAGCATGGGCCTCGGGGTCGACGGGCTGGCCGGGACGCTCCCCCGCTGGACGGACTGGGGGCTGGCCGGGCTCGAGGCCTACCACCCGGACCAGACCCCGGAGTTCTCCCAAAGCATCGTCAAAATCTGCCGCCGCTTCGGCCTCGTGCCCACGGCCGGCTCCGACTTCCACGGGGCCAACAAAAAGACGCCCCTCACCTGGGCCAGGGACCACAGCCCCCTGGGCGTCAAGACCTTGGCGGAACTGACCGAGGCCCTGGGGCGCTGACGGGACGACGGCGGCGACGGAACGACGACAGTCCGGGGCGGCCCGGAAACCCGGGGCCCCCCGGGACTAAAATCCGTCGAAAGGCGCGTCAGGTCCGCGGCCATGTCGGACCGAGCCGCGGAAAGACCGCCGCGGCCGGACAAGCCCCTAAAAACAAGGGGGCCGGCCCGCCGACTGACGGACGCGGCAAGTTCCCGAAAACATTGGACTAACCCGCCGGCAGGCGGGTTGTGATAGGATGACCGGGGATCGGATTTGCCTGGTCCGCGCAATGACAGGACTTGTCGGCGGGCGGGCGGGACGGCGGACCGGGGCCCCTAAAAACGGCCGGGGCCCGTAAAACGACCGGGGCCGCCGGAAGACGTCAGGAGCTCGTCAAAAGATAAAAATAATTGCCGCCACCGCCGGCCCCCGCCCCCTTTTCCCGGAGGGGGCCGGGAGGGTCCGGGAGGGGGGGGGAAATCCCCCGGGGCGGCGGGAGGCAGATCATATGGGCAGGAAAATAAAAGTCTGCGGGCTGCATTTAAGCCCGCGCGCCAAGGGCACCTCCGGGCGCCTTTTGGAGAGCTTCGGCCTGGGCGTCGTCGACGCCGGGGCGGACTTCTCCGTGCTCTCCGTCGCCGACCACCCCGACGTCGGCGGCTGCCGGGAGTGCGGGGCCTGCGAGAAGGAGGGCGTCTGCGCCGTCAAGGACGACATGTCCCACTTCTACAAGGCTTTTGAAAAGGCCGAGCGCCTGGTGGTGGCCACGTCCCTGTTCTTCTACGACGTCCCCGCCCAGGGCAAGGCCGTGGTCGACCGCGGCCAGGCCTTCTGGTCCCGCCGCTACCGCCTGGGCCGGAACCGGGACGGAAAGCCCGGGGCCCGGGGGTTTCTTTTGGCCGTGGGCGCCACCAAGGGCAAAGACCTCTTCGTCCCGGTGACCCTGTCGATCAAATATTTTTTCGACGCCCTGGCCTACCCGAAGCAATTCGACACCCTCTTCTACCGCAGCGCCGAGGAGCCCGAGTCCCTGACCCCGGAGCACCTCCTGGAGGCCCGCGCGGCCGGCCGCAACTTCGCCCTCTAGACCGGGAGCCGGCGCCGGAAGGCTTTTTCTCTTTTTCTTGTCGGAGACATCGGGCCGGCGTCCCGCCCGGGCGCGGGATCGGGGCGGGGCGCGCGGAGGCGGGTTATTTTCCCGCGCCCAGGGCCGCCCAGGCCAGCATGACGGCGGTGCCGGTGGCCAGGGGCTCCGACCAGAGGCCGTAGCGGGGCGAGGGGACGAAGGAGAAGGGCATGCCGGGGGCGGCCAGGCGGGCGCCGGACCGGACCGCCTCCTCGGGCCAGACCTCGGCCGAGGTCGAGGCCTCGAGGACCAGCTCGAAATCCGCCAGGCGGGTCTCGATCCCGCCCCGCAAAACTTGGGCGCGGCTTAAACCGTCCGCGACTTTCCCGGCCCTGCTCGAAACGATGTCGTAAACGGTCACCGAGGCCCCCAGGGACTCCAGCCTGGCCGCGGCCGCCCCGCCCACCTCGCCGGCCCCGACGACCAGGACGTCCCGGTCCGCGAGACTTCCTCCGGCCATCAGGAGCAGGGCCTGCGCGAAGCCCAGCCCCGTGGCCGGGCCGTTGTGGGAGACAAGGCCCGTTTTGACGTTCCGGCAGACGAAGGAGTCGTCGTCGGAGGTCAGGATCAGGTCGGCGCCCATGTCCGCGGCCGCCCGCAGTCCCGGGGCGTCCGGGGGCGCGACGACCGCCCTCGCCCCCAGGCGTCCGGCCACGCGGGCCAGAGACTCGGAGAATCCCGGGATGACGCCGCCTCCGGAGCTGTCGGGCACCACGGCCACCAGCTTGCCGGCGAGAAAGTCGGTCTTGTCGAGGGGAAAGTCCAGGGCGCCCAGGGCCAGCTCGGGCAAAGAGGCGCCCGCGAGGCTTTTGAGCGCGCGGTCGAAATCCGACCAGTCGGCGCCGAAGCCCGCGATGTCGGAGGGCAGAAGACGTGTCATAAGGAAAACAAAAGGTCGCTCGGGGCGGGGAAGATCAGGCGGGGAGGCTTGCCGGCCGCAAACCGAAGGCGGACACGGGACGCGGCTCCCGGCCTTCGGCCGTTTGCCGTCGGCCCTTGGCCCTTGGCTGTCCGCCGTCGGCCACCCTCGCCAAAATTAAAAAATATAAAAAAGAGCATTCAGCTTTTTGCTAAATTCTTTGTTCTGGGCATCTAACGACTCTTTTACGCTTTCTATGCGTTTAGTTTTTAAGATATCAAAATAACAAAAAACTAATATTATTCTATCTAGCTACAGTTCTAAAAATGGTCATAACGTATATATCATTCATCTTTTTAGAAGAAAATAATGCAACTTCTGAACTATTTATCCATAAAAATTCTGTATCGCCTAATTTTGATGGAGTTAACATAAATTTATTATTGAAATATTCAATAAAATGATCATATTTAAGATTATAATAAGAACTATAACTATAATCTATAGCTTGAATATAGAGTATTGATATTAGTTTGTCATTTTGATCAAATTGCATTGTTATTGTATCATTTGTTTTTGTGCTTAAATTTTGTATTGGGCACTCTACAGTATTTTTATCACCAGGATGACATATAAATCCCATTTCCTTATCAAAAGGCAATATATCTTGTTGATTAATGCTAAATGGTGTGCTTATAACAAAATTATATATTATTTCGTCATTTATAGTCGCTAAAAAAGGTTGATCTTTAAGTGAATTTGGATATGTATAATGTGGAAAACATATTGATAATAGCATTACTAGTCCCATAACAACGCAAAATTTTTTCTTCATAGAAACTCCCTCGACCAGCCCGGACAGGTGGCCGTCGCTCGCGAACATGTTTGGATGGGAAGGATGCCCATCGTTTTTTAGCCAGACGCCTGGAAATCCATTACGCCCGGAAACTTGGGGCTGGCTGAACATGGCCGAAATCGAGCCAAGCGTTCTCAAAAGCCAGCGCCTGGGCCATTGACTGGGGACATGGACACGCTCGGATGCGAGGTGCAGGCCTGGCGCGATAGAAACACTCGCGTTGCTCCAATAAATTTGGATTTCAAATCGGCTTTTGGGGTCGATATGGCGCAAAGTCAACAACTTAAGGAGGCTATGGACACTCTGGCGCTAAAATCTAAATAAATCTAGTAATAGAAAATTTTAATAGTATTAGCATATAAAAACTCTTAATTTTATGAAATAAGCTGCACAGTTTTAATATATTGCGCTATTATAAATCGCTAACTGTGAAAGGTAAATGTAAATGAATGTTATTCATATAATTAAGTCATTTATCAGCTAAAGAAGTGGAGAGGCTGAAATTTCCCAAGTTGTTGGCATTGCGATATAGAGCACTGTTTTGGTGATTTGGGCCGGGTCCGAAGGTCTTCTTGGACAGATCTATTAAAAAACATATATTTAATTCATATTTATTTACGCCTAATTAAAGACATTTATTAATCGTGACATGAGATACCTGGAAAAATTTTTATTAACTTATTGAACTTAACCTATCGCAATACATAACTGGTAAGACTACTAGAGATCTAATAGTGTCTATATAAATATTAATTTTATAAATATGCTAAAAATTTCATTTTATTTAAGGTAAACTTGCTAATGTTCCTAAAATTAGTGCTTGATCTTTTGTTGAGGAATACAAAAACTCAGCAGCCTGCATTTCTGTTACTTGCCCATTTCCCATAATTTCATAAATTGTTTTTATCATACCATCTCTATAAGCTAACCAGTTCTGTTGAGTATTACGAAGAGTTTTTAAACATTGTTCTCCATTGCCATCATTATTGCATAAATCTACAACATTCTGATAATTTTCATTCAAAAAATTATCCCAATAACTGGCAGCTTCTGAGTAACAAGCAGTAAAATGTATATATTCAGTAGCATTATTTAAACAATGCTCTATTCCAGTAGTAAATTCATTATCTTCTGCATATATAATATTACTATTTAATAAAAAAGTAAGAGTAAAAATAGCGACAACTATTTTATACATCACATTCTCCTTCAAATTTTTTTAAGGTCAATAATTCCATGCAATTATATACATTATAATGTATAATAATATTGATCAATCGGTAAAAACCCCCTCCCAAAAATTTGGGGCTTAACTGGGGGTGGAAAAATTATAACTGAAATATCTACATTCATCTATTTTCTATGAAATAGCAGAATTAAGCATTTCATCTGTCGAGGCAAGGGGGGCGGCCAACATTATGAGCCGTTTTTTTGGCTGACCGCTAGATTGTCAACCCCCCTTCGTCCAGGTCGCCTGAAAAAACAGGGGGTTTTTACCACTTGATCAAAAAAGATCAACCGGTAGAAAGTCCCTATTTTTTTCTTAGGGCCAAATTTAAACTATATATAGTGATTTTAATTAAGGGAAAACACAAGATGCAGTAGTTAAATGTCTTTAAAATGAGCAGACTGGGGTTTTTACCTGTTGATCAAAAAAGTGAAAGACTGAAAACACGACGCCTGAAAAGAGCGAAGGAGCCCGGGAAGGCTCCCTCGCTTATAAAGTAAAGCCGGGCGGTCCGCCGGACCGAACAAAACTGTCCGGCGCGGACGGTTTGGGTCGGGAAAGACAAATTTACGAAAAAATAGGCCGGCGCCGACGGGTCCCGGCCTTGAAAGCGGGGCCGCGGGCCTTTTCGGGCGCCCGCGGTCAGCAGCCCATGGCCTCGTTATGGTAGGCGGCCACGACTTCCTTGACCTCGTTGGGAAACTCGGCCTTCAGAAGTTTCTCCACGCCCATCTTCAGGGTCATCTGGGACATGGGGCAGGTGCTGCAGGCGCCTTTCAGGCGGACCTGAACGACTCCGTCCTTGATGTCGACCAGCTCCACGTCGCCGCCGTCGGCCACCAGAGTCGGACGCACTTTGTTCAAGGCGGCTTCCACTTCTTGTTCGGTCATTTTGAGACTCCTTCGCGGAGGGGCCGGGGCCCTTTCTCCGGGTTGATGTGTCCCGGGCGGGAAGGTCCGCCCGGTCGGAGGCCTCGCGCGCGGGAGGCTGACTCGGAGCCGCCGGCCCTGGCGCCGGAGACTTTGTGTTGACTTTACTATTATAGCCCGGTTCGGACGGCGGACCAAGGGCCCCGCGTCCCGGAAACCGCGGCGGGCCGCGCGGTCTGACCGCGGGGGCGCGACCCCGGCCGCCAGGGGGCGGGGGCCGTCAAAAACCGTTTGGCTGAGTGATATGCCATTATAGCCGCCGGGGCCGACTCTTTCAAGAAAAATTCGCGCGCCGCCCGGGGCCGCCCGGGGCCGCCCGGGGCCGGCTCTGTCAAGATAAATTCGCGGGCCGCCCGGGGCCGCCGGGGCGGTGATTTTCCCGGGGCGGGGGAGGGCGGCGAAAACCCGGGACGATCATTTTTTCTTCCGCCGGGCATGATTAAAGTTGCGACGAACATACGGCGCCAAGGCTATAAACGGACCATGGACAGGCCGCGGGCAGGCCGCGGGCGGGCCGTAAGGAGGCTCCCGGTCCCGGAGGCCCCCGACGGCGGCCGGCGACGGGGGGCGGGGTCGGGTTAGAAATCCGGGATTATTTGATTAAAAAGACGGACAAATTCCGTCATAATCCTCCAAAAAATGCTTAATTCTATTAGAGCTCGCCAATAGAAGCGAACCTGCGCGCGGAACGCCGGTTTCGGGACAAAAATGGCCGGAGGGTCCGGACGGAAGACTGGGATTCGTTTCAAGACCGGGGAAAATAAGCTGTTGGTTTTACGGCTAAAAGGTTATAATTGTCTTTAGGCTCGGCGGGGGAAAAACTTCATGTTTTGTCCGCCGACGGTTTCGTCTGATGAAAAATGTCGCCTTATTTTTGGCGCTGACGGACTTATGGGAAAAAATAGGGGAAAAATTGGTTTTATAGACACATATTTTGCTCGAGTGGTAAAACATCGTTAAATTGGTAAATAGGTCGAATAATATATCTATTTATCAATTTTTTACCAAGGCAAGCCTTAACGCAGTTTTAAGTGAAAATTTGAGACGAGAGGGTTTATTATGGACACTAAAGGTGATATAAAGAAGACGTCAGACTCGGACATCTCGCAGGAGGCCAGGGCGCTGTTCAACCGCGCCCTGGGCTACGAGCTGGGGGAGGGGCAGTCCTTCACCCTGGACGAGGCCTTCAAAATGTACCTCCAGTCGGCCGAGATGGGCTACCCCCCGGCCCAGGTGAGCATCGGCAGCATGTACCTGGTGGGCGAGGGCGTCAAGGCCGACGTCCGGGAGGCAGCCCGCTGGTTCCGGCTGGCGGCGGACCAGGGCGACAGCGAGGGACAATACCACCTGGCCTCCATGTACGACCACGGCTTCGGGCTCCCCGTCGACAAAAGCGAGGCCGAGAGGCTCTACCTGCTGGCGGCAGAGCAGGGTCTGCCGGAGGCGCAATACGGCCTCGGCTGCCTTTACGTCTTTGACGAGGGCGTCCCCAGGGACATGGTCAAGGCCCTCAAGTGGCTGACCGCCTCCTCCGAGAACGGCTCCTTCGAGGCCAAGGCCACCCTCCTGGACCTGAAAAACAAGGGGCTCGTCGACTAGGCCCGGGCCTTCCGCCCTCCGCCCGTCCGGCCTGGGCCGCGGCCGCGCGCCTTCCGCCGCTTTGTTTTGCTTTTTTTTGGCGTCTTTGGCCTCCTCGGGGGATTTTTTTTCGCCTCCCTTGTTTTTTTTGTCCGCCATTCGCCATTCGCCGCCGCCTTTGGCGTCTTTGCGGCCCCGGTTTCGGTCGGGGCCTTTGTTTCCGCGGGCCGCCGTTTTTTTTCAAGGCCCGCCCATCCGCCCCCCGGGTCCCGCGGGGAAAAGCGCCGTTCGGACAAGACGAGCTTTCCGGGCGGCGGGGCTTTTTTAAATCAGGAAAAAGCCTTTCTTTTCCGGGACCCGACGGGAGGCGACAAGCGAGGAAGACATGGCGCAAAACGACGACGGCGCGCCTTTCGATCCCCAGGCCGCCTTCGAGCGCGGCCTGAGGCTGGTCTCCGGCTCCGCGCCGGGCGGGGACCCGGCCGAGGGGCTCCGGCTTCTGGAGAAGTCGGCGGACGCCGGTCTGGCCATCGCCCAGAACAGCCTGGGCTTTTTACACGCCTCCGGCCAGGGGGTCACCCAGGACGACGCCCTGGCCTTCAAGTGGTACTCCCTGGCGGCCTCCCAGGGCCTGGGCATCGCCCAGTGCAACCTGGCCGCCATGTACCGGCTGGGCCTGGCGGTGGAGAAAAACATGGACGAGGCCGTGCGGCTCTACAAGCTGGCCGCCGACAACGGCTTCGTCGACGCCCAGTTCATCCTGTCGCTCATGTACCGGGATGGCGACGGGGTGCCCGAGGACGCCGGCGAGGCCTTCAAGTGGCTGGTCATGTCCGCCAACTCCGGCCACCCGGAGGCCCAGTTCGACCTGGCCATGCGCTACGTGGCCGGGGACGGCGTGGCCCAGAGCTACGTCGACGCCGCCAACTACTTCAAGCTCTCCGCCGAGCAGGGCGTGGTCGAGGCCCAGAACAACTACGGCTTCATGTGCAAGTTCGGGCAGGGCGCTCCCCGCGACCTGGGCGAGGCCGCCAAGTTCTTTCGTCTGGCCGCCGAGCAGGGCGACACCGACGCCCAGTGCAACCTGGCCCTCATGTTCCTGGAGGGCGAGGGCGTGGGCAAGGACGTGGCCAAGGCCGCGAAACTGTTCGAGCTGGCCGCCTCCAAGGGCCACCCCAAGGCCCAGAACAACTACGGCTACCTCTGCCTGCACGGCGAGGGGGTGGAGATGAACGTCGCCGAGGCCATGAAGTGGTTCCAGCTGGCCGCCGCCCAGGGGGACGAGGAGGGCCGCCGCAACCTGGAGCGCCTCTCCAAGACCGGCTCGGCCTGAGAGGCGGGCGTCGGGAGCCCGCCTAAAAAAGGCCCCTCCAAACCGAGACTTGCGCGCCCCCGGGAAAACGAGGCCGGGCGGCCGCGCCGGGGGACGACGCCTCCGCTCCGATAAAATTAACTTCTCGGAGAAAAGAGTCTCCCCCGGGCGGCTCTTTTCATTTCCCCCCGCCTCCCCGCGCTTCCATGGGTTCCCAAGGGTTTCCATGGGTTTCCAAGGCCTCCGAAGCTCTCCAAAGTCTTTCCAAGTTTTCCAATAAAATTCCGAACTTGACCGGCCGGCGCGTCTTCGGGCGGCCGGTTTCTTGTCCCAGTCGTTTGGTTTGCCGCCGGCTCGTCTTCCTCCCCTCCCTTCCTCCTCTTCCGCCCGAGTCCTCCTCTTCCTCTTCCGCCCGGCGGCCCTCCGCGCCGTCGCATTTTTTCGCCTCCGCCCCCGGCCCCTCGTTTTTATCCGTCTTGGCAGGAAATTTTGCTTCCGGGGTCGGGGGAAAAAATCTTGCCTAAAAATGTTAAAGGTCCGTCGCGAGGATTTCGCCTGAACTATTGAGTTTGACATGGTTAAGGGTAAGTTTTAAGAAGTGAAAATTTACCCTGGGGAACTGGAAAGTATCTGGAAAAATGATTTCCCGGCCGCGGCCTTCGAGGAGGCTGAAAAATGAGTTCCGGAGGAGGGTTCAAAAGGTCAGTTGGTAAAAAATTGAAATTTTTAGGCAAAAAAATTTCGCCAATTATGCCAACTTTATGAAAAGGCTCGGGCGGGCGGTTTTGCTCCAAAAGTCGAAGAAACGGCGGAAAGCCTCTATTTAAGCGGACTTAAGCGTCAGAAAGGCCAAAAATTGTTCTTTGATCAGACAATGTGTGGTTTCAGGCATAATGCGATTTATGCAACTATAATAAAGCAATATGGTAATAAAATCCACGGTTTGGATTTAAAAAATGCTTGCCTTGTTTTGGAAAGAAGATTAGAATCTACTTGAGGCCAGGCCCCCCGGCCCATGTCGCGGCGGGAGGGGCGCGGCCGACTCCTTAGTCAAAAAAACCAAGCCATATTTTTGTTGCTCAACCGGTAAAAAGTCCCTATTTTTTTCTTAGGGCCAAATTCAGCGCTATATATAGTGAATTTATTAAGTGAAAACACAAGATATAGTAGTTTAATGTCTTTAAAATGAACGGACCGGGGTTTTTACCTGTTGATCTTTTGTTTGACAGCCGCTTTTATGTCCGGACGGCGACGGCCTTGCGACGCCGTCGGTGATTCCCGCCTTTTGTTTAGATTAAATCTTGCAGATAGGTTGAAACATGACATTTGCAAAGCTTGATGGCAAAAAGGTCGACGAAGTTCCTGGGCAGAGCGCCCAGGCTAATTTTGAAAACGCCATGAGGCTGTTCAAGGGGCGCGGGGTGGCCCAGGACAGCTACGCGGCCGCGAGGTTTTTTTTCCTGGCGGCGGAGACGGGACACGCCGAGGCCCAGTACAACCTCGGAGTCATGTATTTCTTCGGCGACGGCGTCGCCGAGGACAGCCTGGAGGGGGCCAGGTGGACCAGGCTGGCGGCGGAGAACGGGCACCCGGCCGCCCAGAACAACCTGGCCCACCTGCACATGATCGGCAACGGGGTCCCCAAGGACAGCTCCGAGGCGGCCAGGTGGTTCAGGCGGGCGGCGGAGACGGGCTTCCACCTGGCCCAGTGCAACCTGGGCTACCTCTACGAGAAGGGCGACGGGGTCCCGCAGGACTACGCCCAGGCCCTCAAGTGGCACAAGCTGGCCGCCGACCAGGACAACCCGCAGGCCCAGTACCGCCTGGGCCTGATGAACGAGAAGGGCAGCGGGCTGCCGAGGAGCTTCGCCAGGGCCGCCCAGTGGTACAGGCTGGCGGCGGAGCAGGACGACGCCCAGGCCCAGACCAGGCTCGGCAAGCTCCACTTCAACGGCGACGGGGTGCCGCAGGACGTCGGGGAGGCCACCAGGCTCTTCCACGCGGCCGCCGAGAAGGGGCACCTCTTCGCCCTCTACCACCTGGGCTGCCAGTACAACCTGGGCATCGGGGTGCCCAAGAACCATGCCGAGGCCGCCAAGTTCTTTCTGCTGGCGGCCGAGCGGGGCCACGCCGCCGCCATGTTCATGCTTTCCATCTTGTACAAGGTGGGCCAGGGCGTGCCCCGGGACGCCGTCAAGTCCGACCGCTGGCTGATCTCGGCCATCGAGCGCGGCCTGATGCTGGACCACGACTCCCTGCGCAGGACCCACAACGAGGCCTCGCTCACGCTCCACTAGTTTTCGGGCGGCCGGCGGCCGTTTCGCGCGGCCGGGGCCCTCGGTCCCGGGGCCCGCCCGCCGGGACAAGTCCGCGCGGAACGCATGGTTTTCGGAAAGCCCCGGCAAAAAGGCGGCCGGCTCGAGAGTCGGCCGGCCGCCAAGGGGGTTTTTGCCTTGCGCGCCGGGAAAAAATTTTCGGTGCGGGCGGGGCGAGAAAAAAAGGCCCCCGTCCGGTTTTTCACCGGGCCGGGGCCGATCCGTTTGATATTATTATTATTATTAGTTGATATTAGTTGATATTATTAGGCAAGAAATTTTTCCCGCCGAAGGAACTCCCCGGCTACTGGAGCCCGCGCTTAAAGTTGAACGCGAGCCCGGGGCTGCCCCGGCCCTGGTCGATGGCCTTGCGGACGCGGCGGGCGGCCTCCGCGGGGTTGGGCTCCCGGCGCAGGTCGACGATCATGCCCACGAAGCCCCGGGGCTTGGGGGCCTTTAAAAGGGGGGAGACGTAGACGCGGTGCTCGGACTGCAGGATGAAGGCGTCGCCGTCCTCGGCGGTCCAGAACTTCTCGCCGCGCTGGCTGACCACGGGGCCGCGCCGCAGGCTCGGCGGCCGGAACCTGGCCGTGAACAGGGCCGGGCGCCCGTAGAGGTAGAGCAGGACCCCGCCGGAGAAGGAGGCGGCCGAGAGTTTCTGGACGACCTCCTGGTCGCTCTCGAGGCTCAGGGTGACGCCGCTGAGGCCCATGTCGTGCAGGGCGTGCCCGGCCAGGTGGTTCAGGATCCCCAGGTGGTGGTCGGCCCAGATCCGCAGGTCCGGTTTCAGGCGGTTGAGGAAGGCGATCTGGCCGATGTTGGCGATCATGAAGTCCCGGTGCCCCGCCTCCGCCAGCCGGGCGGCCTCCCTGCGGGCCTTCTCCTGGCTGCGTCCCAGAAACAAAGGCGGCAGGCTCCAGACGAAGTCGGTGAAGGAGCCGAGGGTCTTCTTCTGCCTGGCCAGGTCCTTGACGTTCTCGGGGGTCAGCGGCAGGATGATCTTTCTGGGCCTGAACCTGATCATCTCGAGCAGGTTGGCGGGCCCGTCCAGCCAGAGCCAGAGAGGCTGCGTTTTGCCGGAGCCCGCGGGCGGGGAGTTTTTGGGGCCGGCCAGCCGCGGGGGGATCTTGGTCTGGGGGGGCTGGTACTGCCTGGCGAGGCTTTTGAGCCTTTTGACCGGCTCCGAGGCCAGCAGCTCCTTTTCCAGGCTCCCCGAGCCCGACTTGTAGAGCTGGCCCGCCGGCGGGACGTCCCGCGCGTCCCCCAGGGCCAGGGTGACGGTCGCCCCCGCCTCGGCCGAGGTCACGGGCTCGCCGTCCAGCCACATGAGACGCAGCTTGTGGGGCGTCCCCTCGTCCCCGGGGCCCGCGGCCAGGCGCAGGCGGTCCTTCAGTTTCAGGGGGGCCTTGAGCGTCACGGTCCCCAGGCCGGGCCCGGCGGGGGCCAGCCTGCCGACTTGGAGGCCCGAGGCGTTCTGGCTGTCCCAGAGCTCGGGGAGGAAGGGGTTGCCGGCGAGGAAGCCCGCGGACCCCGCCCGGCCCGGCACCCGGGAGAAGAGCTCCATGGTCTCCTCCAAAAAGGCCGGGTAGTCCGCCTCGTCGGTCTCCAAAGCCTTCCGGTAGGCCCGCACCACCTGGCCCACGTAGTCGGGGCCCTTCATGCGGCCCTCGATCTTCAGAGCCCGCACGCTCATCTTTGCCAGCTGGGGCACGTAGGCGAGGCCGTTGAGGTCGCTTAGGGAAAAAAACGTCTTCTGCCGGCCGGCGTTTTGGTAGACGCGGCGGCAGGGCTGGGTGCAGCCTCCCCGAAGGGCCGAGCGGCCCCCCAGGAAACTCGACATCAGGCACAGCCCGGAGAAACAGAAGCACAGCGACCCGTGGACGAAGACCTCGAGGTCCAGGGGGCTCCTGGGGGCCAGGGCGGCGATCTCGGCCGCGGCCAGCTCCCTGGGCAGGACCGCCCGGGAGAATCCCAGGCCGGCCAAGGCCTCCAGGCCGTCCAAAGTATGGACCGCCGTCAGGGTGGAGGCGTGCAGGGGGATCTGGGGGAAGTGCCTGCGCGCCATGCCCACCAGGCCCAGGTCCTGGATGATGAAGGCGTCGGGCCCCATCTCGGCGGCGGCGCACATGACCTTGAAGGCGTCGGCCAGCTCGGAGTCCTTGATGAGGGAGTTGAAGGCCAGGTAGACCCTGACCCCCAGGCGGTGCGACTCGGAGACCATGCCGCTGAGCTCCGAGAGGGAGAAGTTCTCCGCGTAGGTCCTGGCCGAGAAACGGTCGAGACCCGCGTAGACCGCGTCCGCCCCCGCCTGCACGGCCGCCGCCCAGGAGGCCGGGCCCCCGGCCGGGGCCAGCACTTCCGGACGCGCGGCCCTCGTGTCCGCTCCCCTCCGGGCTGTTCTCATCTAGTCTCCCCCGATGGCGGGGACGACTGCCCCGCCGAGTTTTCTGGCCGCAGGAAAAACCGAAAACCAGCAGGTTGGCAAGCTGGCGAGCCGGCGAGTTGGCGAATGAAAAAACTGGCCGGCGGGCATGCCAGCGGCGACAAGCCGACGACCAACAAGCAAACAAGTTGGCAAGTTAGTAAATTAACAAGTTAGCAAGTTGGCAAGTTAATTGGTATATTAACAAGTCAGCAAGTTAATAAGTCGATAAGTTGGCAAGTCGGTTAATTTTGGCGCCGCCTTTTTTCCCTCCCGCCTGTCGCCCGCCGCCCGGCGGCCGTTTTCCAGCCGTCTCCGCCCCGACGTCGGTCGGTTCGTCCGTTCGTTGGTCCGCGCGGTCGTTCGTTTAACCGGGCGCCGGCCGGGCCGCGGTTTTGCGGCCGCCCGCCGGGGCCGCCCCTCAGCGGGCCTTGTCCTCGAGGCCCAGGGCGACGGCTATCTGGGCGGCGGCGGCGGAGACGAACCGCTCGCGCTCCTCGGCCGAGAGGGCGACGCCGGGGCCGGGGACGGGGGCGGCCCCCAGGTTGACGGGGCGGGGCTTGTTGGCCAGCTCCGGCCGGGACTTGATCCCGTAGTCGTCCAGGAGCCGGCCCTCGAAATAGGCGTTCTGGAAGTCCACGAACTTGAGGGCGTGGGCGGTGGAGTCCAGGACGGCCGTCTCCGAGGGGGTGACCAGGCCCTCGGCCAAAGCGGCCCTGAGTCCCGCCAGGCACTCCCCCCCCTGGGTGCAGACGGCCAGGCCGTTGCGGTTGGCCAGCAGCATGCTCTCCATGATGGAGGTCTCGTCCACCTCGACGACGAAGAACGCGGGGGCGCCGGCCGTCGCCTCGTACTGGGCGGCCAGGGCCGTCAGTCTTGGAAAAGAGACGGGGTCGCCGATCATGGCCGCCTGGGCCACCGAGGGCCTGACCGTCACCGGCGCGTAGGAGCGGGAGGCGGAGGGCTGCCGGTAGTATAAAAAGACCGGGTTGGCGCGCTTGGACTGCACGGCCACGATCTTGGGGAGCCCGTCGATGACCGAGGCCCGGAAGAATTTCAACAAGCCCGACAAGACCGCCGTGATGTTGCCGGCGTTGCCGACGGGGACGACCAGGACCTTGTCCCGCAGCGAGTAGTCGAACTGCTGGGCCACCTCGTAGGCGTAGGACTCCTGCCCGAGGACCCGCCAGGGGTTTTTGGAGTTCAGAAGGGCCACCTGGTATTTCTCCGACAGCCTCTCCACCACCCTCATGGCGTCGTCGAAGACCCCGGGCAGCTCGAAGACCGCGGCCCCGGCCCCCAGGGGCTGGGAGAGCTGCTGGGGGGTGACCCTGCCCTTCGGCAGCAAAACCGAGGACTTGACGGAGCCGCCCAGGCTCGCCGCGTAGAGGGCCGCCGCGGCGGAGGTGTCCCCGGTGGAGGCGCAGACGGCCACCACCTGGCCGAGGTTTTTCACCCGGACCAAGTTGTTGAGCATGGAGAGGGCGGCGGCCATGCCCCGGTCCTTGAACGACGCGCTGGGGTTCTGGCCCTCGGTCTTGACAAAAAAATGCGCCCCGACCGTCTTGGCCAGCTCCCTGGGGGCGGCTATCAGCGGGGTGTGGCCCTCGCCCAGATAGACGACGTCCACCAGGGGGATGTTGGGGGCCAGAAACTCTTGGAAGGTGAAGACCCCCCGGATTGCCTGGAGGTTCAGCATCAGGCGGTGGTCGAAGAGCCTGCGCCAAAACTGGCCCGGCTTCCTTTTGAGCTCGTCGAACTTGGCGTCCGTGAGCATCAAAAGCCCCCCGCAGTCGGGGCAGGTGTAGAGAAGCTGGTCGGGGGCGTGGCGCCGTCCGCACGAGAGGCAGTCGTAGCCCATGTCCCCCCCGGGCGTCGGGGCCAGGCGGGGCTTGAGGTCTTCGGGGAAGTCGTTTGGCAGCATGTGGCGGGTTAAAGTCTCTTTACGGTTAAGATTGACGGGGGCCGGTGCCCGCCGTCCTGATGGGCAGAAAAAGGCGGCCGTCCGGGCCGTCGCCGGGACGACCGCCCGTCCGGGTCGGCGGGGCGTTTTTTGTCCGTCCCCGCCGGCGGGGGAGGGTTTTGCCCGGACCCCCGCCGCGCGGTGAGACATGAAATATGAAAAAGGCCGCTCGAACGGCCTCCCGGCCTAGCCCAGGAACTTGGTGATGACCTCGCTGTACGGGAAGGCGAACAGCAGAAGCAGGATGATGACCAGAGCGTAGATGGCCAGCGACTCGATCAGGGCCAGGCCGATGATCATGGTCACCCTGATGGTGCCCGCGGCGTCGGGGTTGCGGGCGATGCCGGTGCAGGCCCCGTAGATGGACAGGCCCTGGCCCAGGCTGGGGCCGAAGACGGCTATGGCGATGCCGAAGCCGGCCACCGTGGCGATGGTGGACACGGTGTTCAGGGCCGCGATGGTGATCTCGTTGTCCGCCGCGACGGCGACGGAGGCGATCAGCGTCGCGAGCATGACGGTCAGGCTAAAGACCGCTTTTTTCATGATGACAAGTCTCCTTGCAGGATGGTGATGTGGCGCTTGGCCCCAGGGGCCGGGAAAAAAATAGTTCGCGGGAGGCTTTCGCCCCGCCGTGGCGGCCCGTCATGACCGGGACGGCCCGCGCCCCGTCAGTGGGCGTGCTCGAATGCCTCGCTGAAATAGAGCATGGCCAGGAGGGTGATGACGTAGGCCTGGAGAAAGCCGGTGAACAGCCCCAAAAACATCATGGGCAGGGGGATGAAGTAGGCCCCCCCCAGCATGAAGAGGACGGAGACGACCAGGTCCTCGCCCATGACGTTGCCGAAGAGACGCAGGGACAACGAGAGGACCCTGGCCAGGTGGCTGATGGACTCGATGACGAACATCAGGGGCGCCATGGCCGGGACGGGCCCCAGAAAATGTCTGACATAGCCCGGACCGTGCTTCCAGACGCCGATGACGTGCGTCGAGACGACGATGGTCAGAGCCAGGGCCAGGGTGGTGTTCAAATTCGAGGTGGGGGCGTAGCTGCCCGGGATGAGGCCGTTGAAGTTGCAGAAGAAGACGAAGGTGACCAGGGTGGCCATGAATGGAAAGAAAACGCCGCCCTTGGGCCCCATGATGCCCTCCTGGAAGTTCGTGACGGCCTCCAGGACGGCCTCGGCCACGTTCTGGACCCTGCCCGGCACCAGCGAGATTTTTCTCGAGGCCAGCCAGGCCAGCGCGATCAGGACCAGCATGAAGAACCAGGTGTAGACCAGGTGGGGGTAGGCGTGGGCGAAATGGCCCAGGCCGAGTTTTTCCAAGACCCAGACCAGGAGCATGACCGGATGTTGCATCGGCGCCTCCGCAAAAAAATCTCAAGTGCCGTATGTTTGAGGGACTGACTGATTTAGTTCGACAAGGCCGCGGGCCTCTAAAAAAAGCGCGCCGCCATGGCCCGGCAATAGCCAGGATAGCAAAAAACTCCCCTGATGACAAGACTCGCGGACCGTTTCGAGGCCGGGTCGGGGCGTCGTCGGGCCGTTTATAGGCGGCCGGTGACGTGGCGGCGGAAAGCTATTTGTAAATTAGACGTTAAAAGTACAATAATTATAATAAAAGAATACGTAATATAATGCTGTTAATAAGAATTAACAGTTTTAACTGCAACATATTCTAAAAATAATTGGGAAAAGAGTGAATAAGGACGGAAAAAGGATGGGGAAAGAAGGGACCCGGCATGGCAAGCGTTCGCGGGGGCGGCCCGCCTTGGTTCCGGGGCCCCGTTTTAATCGTCGGCCCAATCCGTCGCCAGGCCCGGGCGACAGGGTCCGGCTCCAAAAAATCAGCATGCGGTCTGCCAGGCGCCGCCGGGCGCCTATTCGGCATGTTTAACGACTTGCCCGCCCCGGCTTTAGGTGAAAAACCACCCTCCAACCGCCCCCGGCGCGGCAAATTTGTGTCAGTCGCGGGGCCTCCCAAGGCCGGCTCGTCACAAACCAAGGCCCGGCCCGGCTCCCGGGGAGACGCCAGGCTTGGTCCCGGGCCATCACGGGCGGCCCTGACGATCCAAGGTCGAGCCCGGTGTCAAAGGGAGGCATGAGACCCGCGGGGGGCGGGGCCAGACCCCTCAAGGCTGGTTTCGGAGCCCTTGTCGGCCGACTCCCGGACCTTTTTGGCGGGGGGATGTCGAAGGATCCCTGGCGCTCTCCGGGACGGCCGCGGAGCGCTTGTTCGGCGCGGCGTCTTTCCCGGACGGACGCCCGGCCCTCGCGGAGGAACAAGCCCGCGGCATGAGAATCCTTAAAAGATCCTCCCGGCCCG
>JAISET010000259.1 GCA_031264015.1 Deltaproteobacteria bacterium
CGCATTTTTCCGAAAACTATTTGGACAAAATATTCAGCTTCTCGGCGAACGTCCGGATTTGGTCCATGCGGTCGGGCACGGCGATCCCCTGGGGGCAATGGTCCTGGCAGGCGCCGCACTTGAGGCAGTCGGCGGACTTGCCGATCTCGCCAAGCTCCCTGTCGTACGCCGGACCGAAGTCCCTCTCCCGCTCCCGCGGTCTCGCGGCCGGGGGGACGTAGTCGTCGTCGACGGCCCGGTTGTAGAGCTTGAAGACCCCGGGGATGTTGATGTCCGCCGGGCATGGCACGCAGTAGCCGCAGCCGGTGCAGGGCACATGCTCCTGGGAGACGAAGACGTCCAGGGATTTTTGCAGGACGGCTTTGTCCTCGTCCGTCAGCGGCTCGTAGGGGGAGTAGGAATGAAGATTATCACCCAGGTGCCCGACCTGGTTCATGCCGCTTAAAACGCACAAAACGTTCGGCAGCCCGGCCGCGAAGCGGAAGGCCCAGAAGGCGACGCTGGCCTCGGGGCGGGCCGCGCGCAAAATCTCCGCCGCCCTCCTGGTCTGGCCTCCCAGGCGTCCCCCAAGCAGGGGCTCCATGACGATGACTGGTATTTTGGCCTCCGCCAGGCGCTCCAGGGCCCTGGCCGGCTGGGCGGCCTCCCTGGTCAGAAACTGGGTGTTCCAGATGTTCGGCACGTAGCGGTGCAGCACGTCGTGATAGTTCAGCTGCAGCTGGCCGACGTCCCAGTCCGCCCCGCAGCCCAGCACGTAGTCCAGGGTCTCCATGTCCCCGTGGAACGACCAGCCGAGGTTGCGGATGCGGCCCTGCTTCTTCTGTTCCATGAGAAAGTCGAGCACCCCGTCGCGCTCGTAGACGTTGACGAAGTTCTCCCTGCTCATGAGAGAATGGCAAAGATAATAGTCGAAGTACTCCGTCCGGCACCTCTCCAGCTGGGTCTGAAAAATTTCCTCGGCTTTTTTGCGGTCCGGGTTCAAAAAGCTTGGCATCTTGTCGGTCAGGTTGAAGGAATTGCGGGGGTACTTCTTTAGGGTCTTGCCGACGACGACCTCGGACACGCCCTGGTGGTAGGGCCAGGCGGTGTCGAAATAGTTGACCCCCTCCTGGTAGGCCCGGTCCATCAGGGCCATGGCCGCGGCCTCGTCCACCTCGGGCCCGCTCGGCAGAGGCGCCCCGGGGAGCATGGGCAGGCGCATGGCCCCGAAGCCCAGCAAGGATATGCGGTCCCCGTTGCGGGGGTTGATTCTGTGGGTCAGGTTGTTTTTCCCCGACTCGAAGCGGAGACTGTTTTCCGGAAAACTGGTCATAACGGTTCTTCCTTGAGAAAAAGCCGGGCGCCGGGACGACCGCGGTCAGTCGGGGGCGGCCCGGGCTCGTCAAAAAGAACAGGCCGACGTGGGACAAATCTAGCCTGATGTCGATCTTAAGGCGGAAAAGAAGCTCAATAAGTTTATAATTGCCGCCCTTGACCATCAATATACAATCGTCTCTATTTTCTGCCTGATCGTCCCCCTGGCGCGCCCGTCCATTTTTTTTGAGGCCGTTCTAAAAAAAATACGGCGCCGGGCGGGGCGGGGCTTGTTGTTTCCGGCGCTTGTCAAAATTTTACAAAATGGCGCCAAAAGGAATATAATGGGCGGGTTAATGACAGAGCATGCTGGCCGGACGTCGTCTCCGGGCCCCGGGGCCCGGGACGGGAGTCTTGCCCGCGGGCGGCGGACAACAGCGGCGGACGGTCTCGTTTGCAGTTTGTTTCGGGCGGCCGGCGGCCGTCGGGAGGACCAGTGGGGGAGACGCAGGAAAGAAAGAATATCTGCCAGGAGCTGGGGAGGGTCTTGAAGCGGCACTGCGGGGACGAGGACCGGGTCGCTGCCGACATCCCGGGGCTGGTCATCACCATGCAGCCGCGGCTGTGCGAGACGACCCACCTCGGCCTCAACCCGGTGGTCGGGGTGATCGTCCAGGGCTCGAAAAGCATTTTGGCGGGCCGGGAGGAATTTTTCTACCAGGCCGGCCAGTGCTGCCTGGTTGGCTTCTCCAAGCCAATCTTCAACTGCTTTTTCATCCCCTCGCCCGAGCAGCCTTTCTTGTCGGTGGCCCTGGAGATCGACCCCCGGCTTCTGGCCGAGCTGACCTTGGAAATTCCATCGGAGAACGCCGCCGCCAGGGCGTCCGGGCAGACTTTTTGGGCGGGGGACGCCGACCTGGTCATGCTGGACTGCTTCAGGCGGCTGACGCAATTATTGGACAGCCGGGCGGACATCCCCGTCCTGGCCCCGCTGGTCGTCAGGGAGATCCACTACAGGCTCCTGACCGGGAAAATGGCCGGCCTGCTCAAAAACAGGCAGTTCGACTGGACCAGGACCGCCCGGATAGCCAGGGCCGTCTCCAGCCTCAAGGAAAATTACAAGGAGCCCCTGAGCGTCCCGCGCCTGGCCGCCGAGGCCAACATGGCCAGGTCGACCTTCCACCGCCATTTCAAGCACGTGACCTCCATGAGCCCGCTGCAGTTCCAAAAGGAGTTGCGCCTGTGCGAGGCCCAGAAAATAATGGTCGCCGACGGCGTCGACGTCAACGAGGCCTCCCGGGCGGTCGGCTACGAAAGCGCCAGCCAGTTTATCAGGGAGTATAAAAGACAGTTCGGCGAGCCGCCGCAGCAGAACGCGCAGAAAATCCGTCTGGCCAATCTGGACAAAATGTCCGGACACCAGGGACCGGCGCGGGAGACCCGAGACCCCGATATTTTGGCATTAGGACCACTTAGTTAAAAAAACGAGAATATAAGAGACGCCGGTATTTTTGACAAACAAGACGGTGATGTCGGCGTGATCATCAACGGCGGGACGAGCGTTGACACAGCCGGGGGAAAAGAAACTTTTCTCAGGCGGGACACAGATAAAACGATTTTTTTTCGGAAAAATTTCTCTCGACAACCACCAAAATATAACCCGGTGGCATGACGGGCGAGGCCGGACGAAGGCCGCCCATTCTCCCAAACGGCTTGACTTGCAAGCCGACCAAACCTCGCCCCCGAGCACCGGGGGCCGAACGGAGGCGCACCATGATTGTCAAACAAAGCCAGGCGACTATGGCCAAAGTCGACAAGCCCATCGGCGGGGAAGGCTATATGGATTTTCTCTCGATTATCGGAGACGGCAACAGACTGAAAGGGTCCAGGTTCTCCATGGCCGCCGAGATCACCCTGCCCGTCGGGGCGAGCGTCGGCTACCACGACCACCCGGCCGACGAGGAGATCTATCTGATCTTGAGCGGGACCGGAAGCTACGTGGAGAACGACCACAGCGAGCATCCCGTCGGCAAGGGCGACCTGACCCTGTGCCCCACGGGCGAGGGCCACGCCCTGATCAACAACGGCAAGGAGCCCCTGGTTTTTCTCGCCTTCATCGCCGAGTAAGACTTCGGTCCGCCAGGCCTGCCGCGCTATGACGCAAACGGGCCCGTCGGCGTCATGGCGCGGACGGGCCCGTCTGAAAAAGACTTTTAAAACTTCCTGACCTGCCGCCATGTTTGGAGAAAACCAATCTCAAGTCGGCGGGAGGGCGGCAGTAAAGTCAAGAAAAGAAAAAGTTCCACGCGCTTTTGGCGGCGCTTTTTATTCCCCTGCCGACGCTGCAAACCATTTTCTTGGCGACGGAGGCGACTTTGGCGACGGCCGCGCCAGCTCCAAGAATAATTTTGGCGCCAGTCTCGAAAACCACCTCGCCCACTTTTGCTCCGACCGCAGCTCCCGCCGGCCCGAAAAGCTTGCCGACAAAACCGCCCACGACCGCCCCGGCCTTTCCGGCATATTTGACGATCGTCTTCTTAGTTTGGTCGCTCAAAGTTGCCAGTATGGCGTCGGCCGTTTTTTCGATGGCCTCCTGGGCCGTGTTTTCGCCTGACGCCACCTTGGCGGTCTCGACGGCCTGGTCCACCCCTAGCGCCGCCGCCCTGACCGCGTCATCGTCGGCGAGCTCCTCCTCGGCGATCGCCGCGCCCTTTTCCCTGGCCACCAAAATCGCGGCGGCGGCGGATATCTTGAGCGCCCTGACCTTTTCGAAGGTCAGGCCGCTTCCCTCGCCCTCGCCCTCCGGGGCCACCGACTCAAACAGCTCCTCCGCGGGCTTCAAGTCGCTCTGGAGGCTTTCGGCGCGCATCGCCAGGATAGGGGAGAGTTTGCCCGCCAGGCCGGCGATTTCCACGGCCTGGGCCTTGAACTTGGACTCGTTCCAATCCTCCGGACGGCCGAGGTCGGTTTTTTGAGGCGTTGAAAGAGTCTCGCCAAGGTCGAGCAGGGAGGAATCCAAACTGTTGAAATGCCTGACCAGGGCGTTCTGCATGGAAAATTTCAGTTCGGAAAGAAACTGCATCTGCTCCCGGGCGGTCAGGTCGCGCGCCTCTTTCAAAAGCTCGGCGGCGTACCAGTCTCTGCCGGATCTTCCGTTGTCCAGGAATTTTTGCAGGGAGATCCGCTTCTCCTCGATACCGCCCAAAGTGTCGAGGATAGTGTTGCAAATGGCGTCTTTCCGCGACTGTCCCGCTTCGGGAAGGAGGGTTTTCAGCTCGGCTATGAGCCACTCCCTGTCGGAAACTGACTCGTCTTTGGTGAAGTAGCTCTTGAGAGTTTCAATCTGCAGGCCGCGCAGAATATCGCCGGGTTTTTCCAAACTCACTTCGGACATGATGCCAAACCTTTAAGCTAAAGTGTTGTTAAAATAATAAATCTTGGAGAATAATTTGCAAGTCAACAAATCAATCTAACAGATTTTTTTTGAGAATAAAAAATTATCAGATATCGCTTGATTAAAAGGCGCCACGCCAACTACTTGGCATTTGCTTGAACTGACGGCTCATCCTCATTTGTTCACGGAAGCTGGCGTTATGTCATACTCCTGGATCTTTTCCCGGATCTTCAAAATCTTCTCCTTGAGGGTCACGGAAATTGATTTTGTCTCCTTGATGACGTTCTCCAACATCTTGGTTGTTATCCCGTCGTCCCCGTTAATGAAAGCATTCTCGATGGTCTCCTTGACCACCGCCTCAAGGTCCGCCCCGCTGAACCCGTTCGTCGCCATGACGAGGCTGTACGCGTTGAGGTCACTGGACCACTTCCCTCTCTTTTTGACATGTATTTCGATAATCTTCAAACGTTCCTCGTCGTTGGGCAGATCAACGTAGAAAAGTTCGTCGAATCTCCCCTTTCTCAGGAACTCCGGCGGAAGATTAGTGATGTCGTTGGCCGTGGCGACGACGAAAACCGTGTTGCTTTTCTCCTGCATCCAGGTGAGAAAATGACCGAACAGCCTTGTCGTGACCTCGTGTCCGCCGCTGCCCGGTCCGATCCCGGCGAACGCCTTCTCTATCTCGTCAATCCAAAGCACGCACGGGCTTATGGCTTCGGCCAGAGTAAGCGCCTTGCGCATGTTTTCCTCGCTCTCGCCGACATATTTACCCAGAAGCCTCCCCACGTCGAGACGGACCAACTGGACGCCGAACAGCTTCGAAGTGGCTTTGGCGGTGAGGCTTTTCCCGCATCCGGGCATTCCGATGATCATTATGCCTTTCGGGGAGTCGACTCCGAATTTTAGAGCTTTGTCCATGGAGGAGAAAATAACCCTCTTCTTTCCCAGCCATGCCTTCAGGCGTTCCAGGCCTCCGATGTCGTCGATGGTCTCCTTGAAGTTGACTATCTCCAACATCTCCGTCTTTTTAATAAACTGCTCCTTCTCATTCAAGACAAGGGCCCTGTCGGCGTTGGAGATATCGCCTCCGTCCTGATAGGCCAGGTTCAAGATCTGCCTTATCTGAAAATCGTTGAGCCCTTTGAAAGAAAGGACAAATTCAGACAGCAGCTCGTCCGAGATGCTCAGCATATTTTCCCGCAAAAAAATCCTGATGATCTCCCCGATCTGTGCCGAATCAGGCAGAGGTATGTCAAAAAGAGTGATGTAATTTTCCAGCTCAAAAGGAATGATTAATTTTTCGGAAACTATGATGACGGTCGCGTAATACCCGTCGCGATAAAGGTTGTTGTCGCTGATAATCTTCAGATGAGCGACCACCTCGTCTAGAGTCAGCTGATTGTGAACGCCTTTCAAAACGATAAACGTCTGATGCTCGAAACCTGCGTCGGCGTTCAAACTCAAAAATTCCTGGAGAGTGCAGGCCAGCCTTGGCGCTTTGGTGAAAAAATCGACCTCGCCCCTGGCGTTGTTGAACTCGAAGATTTTTGCGGATGCCGACACTTTTTTTACGGCTTTGTCGATAATATCGTCGGCCACGACATAGTCGGAGTGATGGATGTAAATTATCGGAAACAAAGCCTCGACATATGAGGCCAGCAAATCATCTAATGCTTTTGTCATCGCCGTCATAACTCCAAATAATCGACCTTGTAATCGTCAGCTCCCTGAAATCCAAGCCCTTTCAAAATTGGATAGAACATATTGCAATAAGACGAGTCCAACTGCCCGACCTGCGTCATGGCATGGTTCACAAATGCTTTTTCTGACAAATTTATGACGAGAATCTTTTTATTGTCTGGCTCGACATTCTTCCAAAAAACACCGTTACCGCCTGTGTTGGTTTTCAACCAGCCTTTCAAAATATCCGCCTTCCTGTCGACGTCCAGGCAAAGACGAGCAATTTGCTCATATCTCAGACCTTTCAGAACATTAAGATAATCGTCGCGACTTTCTATAGTGGTCAAGGTTTTAACAGGTGCCGTAAAGTCGTCGATTATGGAACAGGCACTTATAATTTCATTTCTGTCAGGAAAAAGCAACAACTCTCGAAATGCCTCAAAAGCGAGCATGCCAAAAACTGCCAGAGGATTGCCATAGTAAAAATCCCAAAACAGATTCTCGATATTCTTCCGCACGAGATCAGACGAAGTTGCGACCATTTCCTCCAGCAACGCCATCACTTTAATAAAGTCGTCTTTTTCCTCGACGATCCGGCTCGACAGGGACTCATATCGCTGAAAATACTCGCCGGTCACGGCTTGGACGCTAGAAGTGTCGTTCTTGAGCCTTTCCAGCCCCTCGGCCCTCTCTTTCCTATACTGCAAGACGAACAAGTCCTTCCGCAGTTTGTCCCCGTCTGTCTCGACGCCCAACGCCGAGACCAATTCCGAGGCCAGCGGGAGATCCTCCGTGGCCTTTATGGCTGAAACGGCGGCAAGCTCGTTCTGATAGTCTCTGACCTCAAGCCATTTCTGCAAAAGACCGTTGCGATAGTAGTCAAGCACCTCGTCTATATAAAAATCGCGCTGCAGATCATCGAGAGACCTGATGGTGTTCCCGCCGCAGGAGAGGTTGAACTTGATGCGTTTAACTTTTGTCAACATCTGTCATGTCCTTTGCTGCCGCCCTCCAGGGTCGCGGCATATTGAAGCAGGCTGTTTTTCGAATACTGAAAACCCGGCCTCGGCGCGCCTTTCGGTGTTTGAGAAAGAACGGTCTTTTCAGCGAAAAAGGTCAGGTGTTGTGCGAAAAAAAAACTAAAAACACCCGTTATTATCGCCCACGACTAAAGCAAATTATTTTAAAATCCTGACTATTCCAAAACATGGAATATGAAGATCCTAGAAATATGGGGAGAAGCCGAATCTTATTGTGGACATTATACATAAATGGAGAATCAAGTCAACGCGACAGACTCCCCCTTCCCGCCGGTCCGCCGGATCGGCGACGACGTCGACGCCATGGGGCGCGAGGCCATCAAAGATGGGAATACTCCGCTTGAAAAAAACAACCTCGCCGCCTCGGACCGATTCCGAAGACCATGTTCGGAAAACAAGATTTCCGCGGCCCTCCTCCCCCGCGTGGAAATTTTGACGTTTGCCGCCGCCAGGCCACGCCCCCCGCGAGGCTTCCCCGCGACCACCCGGGCGGCCGATTTGGCGCGCCGGTCATGACATCCGCCCGAGTTTCCCCTGTCGGCGCCAAATTTTACCACGCGGCCGTCGGCCTGGCCAAGCGGAAAGCAAAAGATGGCCCGCGGCATGGACAATGCTTTATGCGTCCCCATAAAAGATACGTTTGATGCAATTACACCTAAATATCTTATAAAAAACTAGACTATGTCTCTTTTACCGTTTTTCTCAACCTAAAAGATTAATTTAGGCCAATAATTTCTAATACAAAAAGGGGTTGACTTGTCTGCGATTAATTGGGAAAATAATAACTCGCCGTTGGGAAGGTAGTTTCCTGAGGCTTGACTGTTTCCTGAGGCTTGACTGTTTCCTGAGGCTTGACTGTTTCCTGAGGCTTGACTGCGCGGCCTCCCTTCACTTAGTTTTTGCTAATTAAGCGAGACATTTAAGTTTTTTGGCTTGTTCTTAAGCCCTGTCACCTTAACCTTCAAAAGGACTCAACAATCGGTCTGTCTTCTTCAACACGCTTGCGGGCCGCGCGTCTCCCCCGGGGAGGCCCGGGCGGCGCGAGCATCAGGTTTTGTCGTGGGCTTTGCCAAACATAATTTGAAGCCTATTTACACTCCTTGTGGGAGCTCGTAAATAGGTTTTTTTATTGAACCAAACTAGCGCCAGTTTACTTTCTGGATGGAGTTGGATAAATTATTTCACATATATCAATTTGCATTATTTTTAGTTCTTTTAGATTGACTAAAACCATTGTATTCGAACTGCACCTAATTTATAGCTATTTATATTAGACTTAGCTTCTCAATTTTTATTAATCTCCGCAAAAAGACGTTTTTCTGTGGACGTCTTCATTCACCGTCACCTTTTCCGGGTTTTGGTGGAAGTTTTTCCAGGAGCGAAGAAATGACGTCGGCCCGCCCCGACACGACCGCATATAAGACGACGCCCGCCCGCCGCGACGCCTGTGCCGGCGCGGCCGCTTTCGCCCGCCGCGGCTTCACCCTGGTGGAGCTGCTCATAGTCATGCTGATGGGCCTGGTCCTGACGGGGGCCGCCTTCAGCATACTGCGGATGGCGGGCACCCAGTACGTCAACGAGGACGCCTCGCTCAGGCTGAACGAAAACCTGCGCTCGGCCCTGAGGGTCGTCTCGGCCGACATCAGAATGGCCGGCAACGGCATCTCCATCATCGGCTCCGGCAGGCAGCTCATCCAGTTCTACGGGCCCACCACCCAGACCCTGGAGGGGGGCGAGCTGACGACCGTGGCCGAGCCCGGCTGGTTCCGGTACCCGGGGGCGGGGAGCGACATGGGGGTCAGGGCCATTTTTGGCACCGACGGGGGGGAGGACAGGCCGGACACCCTGACCGTCTTCTGGAGCGAGATCGAGCGCCCCTCGGCCCTGGCCAGGGCACTGGGCTACGAGACGGACAAGATTGTCACCGACCAGCCGATCGCGGAGGGGGAGATCGCCGAGGGCGACATCCTCGCCGTGGTGGTCGGGGCCAGGGCGGCCATGTTCGAGGCCGGCCATGTCGACCCGGCCAGGCCCGAGGTGCCCGTCAACCCCGAGGGCCGCTACACCGCCGACCGGCTGCCCCCGGACTTCTCGCCCGAGAACGGCGAGCTCTTCAACCTCAGGCGGGCCACGGTGGTCACTTATTATATTGACACCGTCAACTCCCGGCTGATGGCCGACTACCACGACCGCACCCTGACCGACGACGACTACGACGACCCGGCCTCGGGCTCCGTCGTCATCGCCGACAACATCGAGGACCTGCAGCTCTACTACTTTTTCGAGGGCGATCCGGTGGATCTCGCCGAGGTCTCCGGCAACCCCGGCGTCTCCTGGAACCGCTTCCGCAGCAACAACCTCAAGGCCGTGGCCGTCTCGCTGACCGGCAGGACCAACGCCGCCCCCTCCTCGAGCCCCCGGAGCAACCGCCGGCCCGCCGCCTTCAACCGCCGCGCCGGGACGGCCGCCGACCAGTACCGCCGGGGCACCCTGGCCGAGACCGTCTATCTGAGGAACAACCTGTGACGAGCCGCCCGCGACAAGCAAAACCGCAGTCCTGGCGGGGACCCGACCCGCCTCCCCCGGACGCGTCCGCCCGGGGGAGCCGGCTCCGCCCCGGCTTCACCCTGCTCGAGATGACGGTGGTCGTCGTCATCCTCGCCGTCCTGAGCCTGGCGGTCTTCCAGGGGTTCAGAGGCCTGACCTACGACCGGAAGACCCGGGTGGAGGCCTCGAGGCTCGAGACCCTTCTGACCGCGGCCAGGTCCCGGGCGGGGGCGCTGCAGATCCCCGTCAGGGTGGTGGTGGACTGCGCCAAGGCGGCCGGCGACCGCTGCCGCTACTCCACCCAGAGGGCCCTGGTCTCGGGCTCCCGGGTGGTGGGCTGGGCCTCTCCCCAGGACGTCCACCAGGTGGACCGGGTGGTCAACATCGAGCTCAGGAGCGGGGAGAAATTTGAGAGCGACGGCAGCACCCCCCTGACCGGGGTCTACTGGACCATATTCCTGCCCGGCCGGGAGGTCCTGACCTCCCCCAGGCCTTTCGACCTGGTCTTCTTTTTCGGGAACGACTGGAAAGTCGGCGAGGCGGGCTACCGGGTGCGGGTCGGCAACAAGAGCGGCCGGGTCAGCTTCATGAAAAACGAGCCGACCGGGGGCGGGGGGGCGTGAGCATGCCGCTGAAGACGCGCAGAAGAGACGGGGGGACCCGTCCCGACACCACAAAATTTCGCTCGGGCATGACCCTGGTCGAGATCCTGATCACCATCGTCATCCTGGCCGTCGGCTGCCTGGCCACCCTGAAGATCCAGGCCGCCTCCACGGCCGCCCGCGGCAGGGCATTCCATCTGACCGAGGCCTCCAACCTGGCCAAGGCCGAGATCGAGCGCCTGAAAAGCCTGGGCCGCAGCGAGCTGGAGAACGAGACGGCCGCCGGGGTCAAGACCGAGCGCGGCCTGGACTCCCGGGGGCTCGTCTGTCCGGAGGAGGGCGGCTGCGGCGGGGCCGGCTATTCCAGGGTCGTCCGCTACTTCCCCAGGGTGCCCACCTCGCTTTCCGTCCAGGTGGAGGTGGAGGTCGGCTGGCTGGACTCCTCCGGCCCCGGCAAACTGAGCCAGTGGGCCGTTCTTACCTGGCTGACCTTCTGAGCGGGCGCTTATGACAACCAATAATATGACCATGACAACCGACAATATTACCATGACAACCAATAAAATGACCATGACAACCAATAAAATGACCATGACGTCTCGCGAGACGACGACCGTCAATTTTCAGGCCCCGGAGGACGGCGACGGACGGCCCGGCCCCAGGCCCGGCCACAGACCCGCCCGCATGCCCGCCCTCAAGTCCGGGATGATCCTGCCCTTCGCCATGTGCGTGCTGGCCCTGATCAGCCTGCTGGGGGCCTTCATGATGGTCAACGCCGCCTCGGAGATCACGCTCTCGAGATCGGCGGCGGCCCAACAGGAGACCCTGAACTTCGCGGACTCCGCGGCCCTGATCAGCACCCTCATGTGCCGGATCCTCCTGCACCCCGAGCTGGGGTCGGCCCTGGACGTGCTGACCGAGGGCGAGCAGGGGGGCTACCCGGTCAAAGTGGAGATGAACGAGGTCAGGTTCGACCTCCTGACCCTCTACAACGAGGCCAACAGCGCCGACTTTTTCAAGCGCTACCAGACGGCCGGCTGGCTGGACGCCGAGACCGCCGAGAACCCCCACCTGCGCTACAGGATCGACGGGGAGGACGTCTCCGCCTCCGTCGTCAACCTGGACACCCGGGACCCCATAGCCGCGGGCGACAGCCTGGGCGTCGGCAACAGTTACGACAAGGGCTCCGAGAGCGCCAGGTACGTGACCATCGTCGTCTCCACCAGGGGCCGGACCAGCGCCCCCTTGGGCGGCTCCCCCCTCAGGCCGTCCACCATCGTCACCTCCATGTACCGCGAGGGCATGTGAGGGGGACGCCGGAAGAATTTTTTTTAACGACGCGGAAAAACGCGGACTTGACGGTCCGGGAACGCGCGGGCTCGCCTTCGGGACTGAAAAAAAGTCGGTGTTTTTCGCGGACTTGTCCTCAAAACCGGCCGCCCGCTCCCTCCGGCCGGGAAAATATAAGGATTAAAATGACGACATCCCCCACGAGCCGCGCCCCGGGCGGGCGCCTTGCGGCCGGCCCGGCCCCCCGTCTGGCCGCCCTGCTCCTCTGCCTGGCCTTCCTGGCCGCGCCCGCGGGCCTGCGGGCCCAGGTCGCGGAGCCGGACAAGAGCCTCTACGAGAGCCAGCCCTTCAACACGGGCGGGCAGGTGGTCCCGAAGATCATGCTGGTCCTCTCCAAGGACCTGAAGATGTTCCAGGCGGGCTACCCGGGCCTGGTTGACTTCGACGGGGACGGGCGGGTGGACACGGGCTTCAACCCCCGGGTCAGGTACGTGGGCTACTTCGACTCCGACTCCTGCTACGCCTACAGCGGCCGCGTCAGGGTCGCCAGGAACGGGGTCCTGATGACCGGCGACCCGGCCGGCTACTTCCACCGGACGGGGCCCTCCGTCGCCGACCAGACCCAGGACGAGATCAACGCCTCCCGACCAGGCTCGCTCAAGGCCTACGTGGTCTCCCCCCGCTCGGCGGCGGGCGTCTGCAACAGTCCGTCGGCCGCCGTCGGGGGGACCGAGCCCCTGGCCGGCAGGACCTTCAGCGGCAACTGGCTCAACTTCGTCACCACCAGCCGCATGGACGCCATCAGAAAGATCCTCTACGGCGGCTACAGAAGCGTCGACACGGCGGACCGGACCATGCTCGAGGGCTCCTTCGTGCCGCCCGACTCCACCGTCTGGGGCTCCGAGGTGCGCTCGGACGACACCTGGATGGAGGTGACGCCGCTCTCGGCCTGGTACGACGTCTCCAAGTACACCCCCTACCCCAAACCCTCGTCGGGACGGGCGCATTTCTTCGCCCGAGGCAGCGACCTGGGGGCTGCCAACAAGTTTTTTCCGGCCATGCGGGTTCTCCTAAACGTCGACAGGTCCTCCTTCGACCTCCAGGGCAAGGACTCCGTCGACCAGCCCGTCTCCGTGACCCTCCCCCACGCGCGCTACTGGGACTGGGTGCTGGTCAACCGGCCGCTGCCGGACGACAAGGTCCTGACGGCCGCCACCCGCGACAAGGTCCTGGTCTACAAGGACAGCGTGCTGGCCTGCAATCCTGTCCAGGGCGGGAGGGAGGCCGGCTGCCAGAGGTACCCGGGGCCCACCGACTCCGAGAACGACGACGTCTACAAGCCCGTGGGTCTTTTGCAGCGCTACGGGAGCGGCTCCAAGGCCATGTACTTCGGCCTGATCACCGGCGGCAACAATCTTTTCTCCTCCAAGCAGGGCGGCAAGCTCAGAAACCACATAGGCCCGGTGGAGGGCGACACGGCGGTCTCGGCCAACGTCTACGTGCCCCCGGTCAACTCGCGCACCGGGCGGATCAACCAGTACGGCCTGATTAAAAACATCGACAACCTGCGCATCTCGGGCCGGCAGACCGACCGGGACCCCAACACCTGGGAGGGGGCCGGCTACTTCAACACCTACTCGTCCGGCAACCCCATGGGCGAGATGCTCTACGAGGCCGTCCGCTACCTGGGGGGCGCCGCCCAGGGGGTGCCGGCCTACAACGAGCAGGCCGACGCGGACGTGGCGGGCTCCACCATCCCGAGCCTGACCAGCTTCCCCAATACGGCGGGCGGCTGGAACGCCAGAAAATTCGAGCTGGGCGAGATCAACTGCGTCAAGCCCGTCGTCCTCTTAATCTCCGACATCACCTCCGACCACGACGGCGACTCTTTCGGGAGCGTGGTGCCCCGGGAGCTTTTGAGCAGCCTCAAGTTCCCGGCGGGGATCACCGAGGCCAACGACCTGCCCAAAAATTTTGACTTCAAGACGTATCTGAAGACCGTCTCCAGGCTCGAGGGCCTCGACGCCCGCTCCGGGGAGTACCCCTACTCGCGCAACGCCACCGACTCCTGCGAGCCGAAGACCCTCAACTCGCTGGCCGACGTCTCGGGCCTGTGCCCCACCTCCCCCTCGGGCGAGGGCACCTACTCGGTGGTGGCCGCGGCCTACTACGCCCACATCAGAAACTTTAATCTTTTCGACGGGCCCGGGGCCTCCCAGGCCGGGGTGGACCTCTACTCGGTGACCATGAGCTCGACCTTCCCCGAGCTGCGGTTCTCCGTCAGGAACCCCGGCGGGGCGGTCCAAAAGTCGGTGGACATCTTCCCGGCCTCGCTCATCTCCAACCCCAACGACAAGAAAATCCTCTCTTTTTTAAATTATTTCGTCATCGACTGGGACACCGACAAGTCGGGGCAGCCCTTCCACGTCAGGATCAAGGTCAACTTCTCCGACCGGGCCATGGACAACAACAACCAGCACGACTGGGAGGGGGACGCCCAGGTCACCTACGACATCAACCTGCTGACCGACTCGGCCACCCCCTCCGCCAAGCGGGAGACGACGCCGCTGGCCTCCGGGTTTTCCGGGGACTCGGCCGTCAGGAGCCGGACCTACTACAAGTTTAAAAACCCCGCCGCCGCCGAGACCATGGCCGACTTCATCGAGCTGGTCCCGGGGGAGGTCAAGGCCGTCTCCATCGCCAGCTCCTGGGAGGTCGCGGGCACGGCGGACGGCATCGCCATGGGCTACACCATCGGCGGCACGACCCGGGACGGCACCTACATGGACCTGACCATGAACACGCCCAAGGAGTCGGCCTACCTGACCCCGCCCACCTGCCCCTACGTGGGCCTGCCGCCGGGGGCGCCCAACTGGTGCCAGCAGATCAACCAGAATCTGAAAAACCAGACCAGGGTCTTCGCCGTCAGCGACAACGTCGAGGCCAAGACGCTGCCCAACCCCATGTGGCTGGCCGCCAAGTACGGGGGCTTCGAGGACCTCAACCGCAACGGGGTCCCGGACCCGGGCGAGTGGGAGGGGGCCGACGGCAACCCTAAAAATTATTTCGAAGCCTCGAACATCGCCGAGCTCTCCGAGAAGCTCGAGCTGGCCTTCCGCTCCATCTCCAACTCCTTCAACACCGGCACGGCCACCTCGGCCTCGGTCAACTCCATCCTGGGCGGCGGGCTCTCCATCCACAGCTACTACTACCCCCGCTACGTCAACCCCCAGGACCCCAACCAGCTGGTGGACTGGGTGGGCGGCGTCTACGGCCTGTTCATGGACCGCTACGGAAACCTGAGGGAGGACTCCGACGGGGACAAGACCCTGACGTTGCGGAAGACGGCCGACTCCGCGGCCGGCGACTCCGTCATCTCCTTCAACGTCCTGGCCGCCGGGGCCACCCCGCCCCCCTGCTACGTCGACGGCCGGCGGCTGACCCGCTGCCTGGACCCCCGGGGCGACAACAACCTGACGCCGATAGCCGGCCAGGACGGCGCCCCGGACAGCATCCACCGGCTGGACCTGGTCTTCGACTCCTCGGCCTGGCTGGCCTCCCTCGACGACGCGAAGATCGTCCGGGGAAGCCGCGGCTGGTCCGAGGCGGCCACCGTCGCCAACGGCAAGAGAAGAGTCTATTTCGGCAAGCCCGCGGCCTCGGGCCCGACCATGGGCCTCTTCCACCCCAAGGGCCCGGACATGGCCCTCCTGACGGAAATGATGCTCCCGGCCAGCTACGCCTCCATCCTGCCCGGCACCAATAATCTGACCCGGGCCGAGACCACCAGGCGGGTCGTCGAGTACGTCCTGGGCGTCGACCAGCCGGGCTGGCGCTCCAGGCGGGTCGCGAACCCCTGGAACGGCGGCTCGAACGAGATCACCTGGCGCCACGGGGACGTCATCAACTCCAAGCCCATCCTGGTGGGCGCCCCCCAGTACAACTACGACCTCCTCTACGGGGACACCTCCTACACCAAGTTCCGGTCCGAGCAGGCCGGCCGCCGCCTGGTCCTCTATTACGGGGCCAACGACGGCATGCTCCACGCCGTCAACCTGGGCTTCCTGGGCTCCTTGAAATCAGGCCAGGTCAGCTATCTGACCCAGCTCAAGCCCGAGCAGACGGCCCACGAGCTGGGGGCGGAGCTCTGGTCCTACGTCCCGACGTCCCTTTTGCCGCACCTCCAGTGGATGGCCGACCCGGCCTACACCCACGCCTACTACGTCGACATGATGCCCCTCATGTCGGACGTCAAGATCGACGGCGAGTGGCGGACCATCCTGATCGCCGGCCTGAGACTGGGCGGCCGCCCCATCGAGGCGGGCCGTCCCGGCGCCAACCCCCAGGGGCCGCACTATTTCTCCGAGGTCTTCGCCCTGGACGTGACCGACCCCGAGGTCGAGCCCAGGCTCATGTGGCGCTACAGCGCCTTGGAGCTGGGCCTCTCGGTCGGGCTCCCGGCGGTCGTCTCGAGCGACGGGCAGTTCTACGCCGTTCTGGCCTCGGGCCCGGTCACCGACAATCTGGCGGCCAGGCCCGACGGCAGCACCGAGATCGTCTTCGGGCGGGAGGACCCCAAGGACGGGGTCAGCAGCCAGAGGGCCCGGCTGATCGTGCTGGACGTCAAGACGGGCCTGGAGGTCGTCCCCCAGACGGAGAACGGGCGGCCCACCGACTATCTGGTCGCCCCCGAGGCCGACAGCTTCTTCAACGAGCCCTTCGTCCCCGCGGCCCAGATCCGGGCCACCCCCTGGACCAACCACGCCGTCTACTACGGCCTGACCGTCAGCAGGAGCCTGCAGAACTCGCGGGACTCCGGGGCCGTCTACCGGCTCCAGACGGTCGGCGCCGACGGGAGGCCCCTTGGGGTGCGGAACTGGAGGCTGGCCAGGCTGTTCGACACCGGGCAGCCCGTCTCGGGCCAGCCCAACTCCGCCTACGACCCCAAGGGCAACCTCTGGGTGACCTTCGGCACCGGCAGGCTCTGGTCCAACGCCGACCTGGCCCCCTGCCAGTCCGTCGCCCTTGACCCGGCCTGCGAGGCCAACCACCTCCAGCACCTCTACGGCCTCAAGGAGCCTTTGGGCCCGGGCGGGCTTTTGACCTTCGCCGACCTGACGCCCTTGAAGGCCGACATCATCGACGTCTCCGGGGCCGAGGTGCTCACCGACGGGGTGGTCCGCAACATCCCCGCGACGCCGCTTCTGACCACCAACGAGGGCGGGACGGCCATGTACGAGGCGCTGCGGGCGGCCGCGACCTCGGCCCCGGCCATAGGCTACAAGCGGGCCCTGGAAATCGGGCGGACCCTTTTGCCCGGCCTCCCCCACAAATACGAGATGATGCTGACCCAGCCCAAGATCGCCAGCATCGGCGAGGGGAACTCCCTGATGGCCTTCACCAGCTTCGAGCCCACCAACCGCAACTGCGAGGGCATCGGCCGGGGCTACCAGTACGCCGTGGACACCTACACGGGGCTCCCGATGCCGCTGCCGTCCTTCGGCGACGCCTTCATGGTCGCGGACGACGGCCCGGCCGGCCCCGGCTCCGGCCCCAAGGTCATCACCGGGGGCGTGGCCATGTCCGGCGGGCGGCCCACCGAGACGGTCATCATCTCCGTCGAGGGCAAGCACATCATCCGGGGCTCCTCGGGGGAGGACGCCTCCTTCACCGACATCGAGATCGCCACCCCGGAGTCGCCCCTCTACAACGGCCTGACCGCCTGGCGCGAGGTCCTGGACGTCGGCGTGGAGATCCCCGCGGACGTCATGGGCGCCGACCTGCCCGAGTCTTCGGAATAAGAAGACCCCGGCGCCCGGATGCTCGTCACTTGTCCAAAATGCCTGGAGCAGCTCCAGTTCAAAGGGACGGCGGAATCCCTCCCGCCGGACTCCTGGTTCAGGTGCCCCCACTGCTCCGAACGTTTCCGGCCTCCCGGGCGGATCTGGGACCTGGGGCCCGACAGCCTGGCCGGACGGCGCCCCACCCTGGCCTCCCGTCCGGCTTTCCTGGGGCCGGGGCCCGTCTCCTACCGGAGGGCCCCGGACTCTGTCCTGCACCACGTCCCCCTGTCCGGCAGGACAAGCAGGTGGCGGGGGCGCCAGCTGCCGGTGGTGGCCGCCGTCTTTCTGGCGGTGTCCCTGGCCATGGCCTGGGCCTTCCATTCCTCCGCGCCGCCGCCGCATGCCCACACCGCCCCGGCCGAACTCCGCCCGCGCGCCCCCGCCGTCGAATACGGCGGCAGGCGGCTGGTCGAGGACCTCCTGTTTCTCAAGCGCAAGATCCAGCTGACCGGCAAGACCAACTACAGCGTCGCCTACCGCGGGGTCGAGTACAGGCTGGTCAGGCATTTCCTCGACCGGCTCGCCCCGGACGCCTGCCCGGCCTTCAGCTCCATCGACATCTGGTCCATGAGAACCAGGGACGGCTTCCAGGCCACCAGCCTCTGCGGCCAGAAGCAGCCCCCCCTGACCCTGGTGGTCAAGTGGACGACGGAGGTCGCCAACGTCAGCGTCGCCGGCGTCGACGGCGGGGTCAGCCTGGACCTCGCCGCGGTCCAGCCCCAAAATTAGGGCCGCGGACAGGGGCGGGGCCAGTCCGAGTTGCTTCGAGAGCCCGCCCCGACACGTCGATCAGACACCCCCGCTATTGAAATCCTCAAAAAATGTCACTCACAGTAACAAAAATACCTGGCGCGGGGACGCCAATGTTCCAAACTAAACTCAACATGACAGGGCCCGCTGGCACCTCTCCGTAGCAATACGTGAAGCGGACCATGGCGGGACATTAACTCCCCCCCTTGCGCCTCACGTGGAAATATGCGAAGCGCAAGGGGGGGTAGTCTTTTCATATGTTGTTAGTGACGGTCATGACACATGTCTGAACGCCTACTTCCATATTCACAACAAATAAATTTATTAATAAACCGTGGTGGCTCAAAGAGGGACGTTAGGGCCTGTAAAAAAAATATTTACATTTTGAATCCAATGTTTTACCCTACCTCTAGTGACCTTGACAGGAGGTAGGCAATGGATATTGTAGATAGAGATAAATTAGCACAAAGTATCGATGAAATCTTCCCGCACCTTAACGAAAGACAGCGTCGTTTATTCGCTGCTTCTCAAGCTAAAAAGCTTGGCCATGGTGGCATCACCCTCATTAGTGAGCTATGTGGTCTCTCTAGGGTTACTATTACTAATGGCATGAAAGAATTGCAATGTGCTCCTGTCTTATACGATCGGGTCAGACTGCCTGGTTCTGGCAGGCCAACAATAATATCCACAG
>JAISET010000265.1 GCA_031264015.1 Deltaproteobacteria bacterium
TGTGTGGATCAAGCGGGCATTTTTATGTTCCTAATGTTGGGGGAAATCGACCACTTAGTTTAACTAAGCCACCAAAAATATCCATTTCTTATAGGTTTAATTCGAGGGCTCATAATTGGAATTATATGGTAAAAATTGAATTTGTCAAGCCTTAGCATTTAATTTTTCCTCTTGCCCTAAAAATTTGACATTGAAGGTGATAAATTAAGATCAATCGGTAAAAAATCCCTATTTTTTTCTTAGGGCCAAATTCAGCACTATATATAGTAACTTTAATTTAGGTAGAACACAAGATATAGTAGTTAAATGTCTTTAAAATGAACGGACTGGGGTTTTTACCTGATGATCAATTAACCCTGGAGACAGAAATCTTGATGGCAATTTTCATCCCAGGGTAGGTCCTGGACTCGGGTCCAGCCTCAACCCTGGCAGGGGTCACCAGGGGATCCCGTGAATGCTTACAAAAAAATCCCGGCCGCCCTCGGAGGATAATTTTTATTTTCTCGTAAAATAAATTTAATTATTGTAAAATATTAGAACATATATCTTTATAAAATATAATTAAGTTATAAAACAAGAAAATAAATTTATTTAAATTTCAAAGCTTACTAAAAAATTTTAAAATAGAGTTATAAAATTTTTTTATATGTATAAAACATAAATAGTAATTGTTTTCATATTGTCAATAATTAAGTTATAGCCAAGGGGCGGTTTTCACCCGGTCAATCGCGGGCCGGCGCGACATGTTTTTGGCGACGATTTGGAATTTCGGACAATGTGGTTCTAAAAACTGGCCTTTTCAGCTGAATCGTGGTAAACTAAACCGATGTTTAGCCATAAGGTCAAGCCCTTTCGCACAATTTGTCCCGCGGCCCGGGCCTGCCCGGGGGGTGGGGGCGCCGGGCTTCCGGAGGGCGGCCCCGGCGTCGCCGAGGGCGGCTGGCGCGGGACGGCCGATTGCCCCCGGGGAGCGGGAGGGCTATAATAGGCGCCGACAAGTCGTCCTCTTTTCGGCGGGGGCTGGGGCCCCCGGCGGGAAAATGAGAGCCGGCTCGGCGCGGGAAAAAGTCTCGTCTCCGGCTGACGCCCATTGGTGAAAAATGATAAAAGATCTTTTTCTGGCCCCCGGCCGTCTGTTTTGCCAAACCTTCCTTGCGGCCAACAAGAACAGGCCCCGGTTCACCACCAGGCAGGTGGTCAGGGGGCCGGTCCTCCCCTTGTCCCTGGTCTGCTGGCTGCTCGTGGCCCTGGCGGCCTACGCCGGGGTGACGAGGTTCGCCTCCCCCGTGGCCCCCTCCCTGGTCCGAACCGGGACGGACTCCGGACCGACCCCGGCGGCCGCCCAGGCGGGATCCTCCGGCCAGGGGACGGCCGGCGCGGCCGGAGCGGCCCAGGCCGGAGCGGCCGGAGCGGCCGGAGCGTCCGGCGCGGGCGCCCAGGCGGAAGCCTCGGGCCAGGCCTCCGGATCCGTCGCGGCCGGAGCCCCCCCCCGGGCGGCCGGAACAGTTTCGGGGACGCCCGGGGCCCAGGGGCCGGCCCCCGGACAAAGCGCCCCGGCCCAGGCCGCCGCGGCCGCCGTCCCCGAGGTCGGGGAGGCCTGGCTGGTCATCGTCGAGTCCGTCCCCAAGCAGCGCCGGACCGAGGCGGAGCAGTCCGTGGCCCGTCATAAAAGGCGCGGGGTGGATCTGGAGCTCTTCGACACCGACGCCTACCCGTTCCTGAAAAGCGGCATGTGGGCCCTGGCCTCCGGGCCTTATGAAAACAAAAGCGACGCCGAGGCCGCGGCGGCGGTCCTGAAACCCCAGGTCCGGGACCTGATGGTCAGAAGAGGGTTGTGAGCGGGCGGGACGCCGGCCACCCGCCCGGCATCAAGACCAGGACGGCCAGGCTCTCCGTCTTCTCCAACTCCGTCCTGATCGTCATGAAGCTGGCGGCGGGGCTGTCGACGGGCTCGGTGGCCGTCGTCTCCGAGGCCGTCCACTCTTTTCTCGACCTCATGGCCTCTTTGATGGCCTGGGCGGCCGTGCGCATCTCCGACAGCCCGCCCGACTACGACCATCCCTTCGGGCACGGCAAGACCGAGAACCTGGCCGCCTTGTTCGAGGCCCTGCTGATCGTCCTGGGCGGGGCCTACATCGTCAAGGAGGCCATCGAGGGTCTCATCGAGGGCCGGGACCTGCCCGACCTGAAGGTCGGCCTTCTGGTCATGCTCGCCTCCGTCATGGTCAACATCTTCATTTCCCGGCGTTTGTTCAAAATCGGCCGCGAGACCCAGTCCCCCGCCCTGGAGGCCGACGCCTGGCACCTGATGACCGACGTCTACACCTCGGCGGGCATTTTCGCGGCCCTGCTGGTCATCGAGGTGGGCGAGTGGATCAACCCCGCCTGGGATCTCTCCAAGGTGGACGGCCTCGCCGCCGTCATCGTCTCCTTCATGATTGTCAAGACCGGTTTCTCTCTGGGCTGGGAGGCCGTCTGCAACCTGATCGACCATTCCCTGAGCCCCCAGGAGATCGGCCTGATCGAGGAGCACATCCGCGAGGGCGCCCCCGGCATCAGGGGCTACCAGCGCCTGCGCACCCGCCGCTCCGGCCCCTTCCGCATCGTCTTGGTGGATTTGTTGGTCGACGGGGACCTGACCGTCTCCGAGGCCCACGCCCTGGGCGTCGCCGTGGGCAGGGGCATTAAGGACCACTTCCCCGCCGTGGACGTGACCTGCCATTTCGAGCCTTATAACCTGGCCGGGGCCGCCGCCAAAAAAAAGCGCGACGTTCTGGCCCACGAGTCCTTCGACACCCCGGCCGTTCAGGCCGCCGCCCCGGGCGGCGACGACGCCCCCGCCGCCCCTGGCGACAACGACGCACCCGCCGGTGACGACGGCGCCCGGGTCGGCGGGGAGGACGCGGCCTCCGACTAGAAGACGTCGGGCGGGGGCGGGGGAATTTGACAAGACGACGGGCTCCCCGGAAACAAAGCGGTTCTCTGGACACCCGGAGCCCGCTCGTAAAACGTCGGTCCCGCCATGACGGCGCGACTCGTCCCCCGGGCTTTCCTTGACCGCCGCCGCGCCGCGCGGACCCGTCCCCCGGGCTTTTCTTTTTTTCACCTCCTTTCCATTTCTTTCCCCGGCGGCGTCGCGAGGCCCGGAATTATTCCCTAGGCCCCGGGGCTTCCGTCGTTTATAATGCCCCGGGCGGGGGTTTCCCGCCGGATGTGTTTTTGCTGGCGAGGAGGGGACAATCCCATGTTGGTGCTGGCCTTGGAGAGCTCATGCGACGAGACGGCGGCCGCCCTGGTCGAGGGGCCGGTGGTGCGCGGCGAGGTGGTCAGGAGCCAGACGGACCTCCACATGGCCTACGGGGGCGTCGTGCCGGAGATCGCCAGCCGGGCGCATCTGGAGGCGGCGGACTCCCTGGTCGTCGAGACCCTGAAAAGGGCGGGGGTCGGGCTGGGCGACGTGGACGCCCTGGCCGTGACCCAGGGCCCCGGCCTGGTGGGGTCGCTCCTGGTGGCCTTGAACTTCGCCAAGGGGCTCTCCATGTCCCTGGGGCTGCCGCTGACCGGCGTCAACCACGTCCAGGCCCACGCCCTGGCGCCTTTTTTACGGAGGGCGGGCGACCCGGAGAGACGGGTCCCGGAGTATCCCCTGGTGGCCCTGGTGGCCTCGGGCGGGCACACGAGTCTTTTTTTGGTCAGAAGCCCCCTGGACTTCGTCGTCCTGGGCCGGACCGTCGACGACGCCGCCGGGGAGGCCTTCGACAAGTCGGCCAAGCTGATGGGCCTGGGCTACCCCGGGGGGGCGGCCGTGGAGAGACTGGCCCGGGACGGCGACAAAAAGGCCTTCAAGTTTCCCAGACCCCTGGCCCGCGAGGGCTTCGACTTCTCCTTCAGCGGCCTGAAGACGAGCGTCCAGACCGCCTACCAAAAGGGGAACATGGACGACGAGCCCGAGGGCTCCCGCAGGCTCGCCGACCTGGCCGCCTCCTTCCAGGCCGCCGTGGTCGACGTCCTGGTGGCCAAGCTCGCCAGGGCCGCCAAAGTCCATGGCGTCAGGTCGGCGGTCCTGGCCGGGGGGGTCGCCGCCAACGGGGAGCTGAGACGCCGTCTGGTCGAGGCCCTCGCCCCGGCCGACGTCTTCGCCGGCCTCTCCGAGCCGCGCTGGTGCCAGGACAACGCCGCCATGATCGGTTATCTGGGCGGTTTTCAGCTCGAGGCCCGCCACAACATTTTGGATCTCTCCGCCGAGGCCAGGCACCGCTGGCCGGTGGGCGAATGAGGCGGGCCGCTTTCCATCGGGCGGGGATGACGGGGATGACGGAGGATAAAAAATCAAGGGGCGGGGGCGCGGACGCCGGAGGCGGTCCGGGCAAAGACGCGCCCGACAGGAGGAACCCGCCGAAAAGCGCGCCCGGGAGCCCCCGGCCTGACGCCGCGGCCGCGTCCGTCGACATGCCGGGCGCCCTTGACGCCGGGACTGGAACCGGGACCGGAATCGCGGTCGGGAAGGCGGGGGGCGTCGAGGGAAAGACGGCCAAAAAGCTCAGGGAGCTGGGGCTGGCCCCCATCAAGGCCAGGGGGCAGCATCTGTTGGTCGACCCGCTGTTCTGCGCCAAAGCGGCCTCTCTGGTTTTGGCCCAGGCGCCCCCCGCCCCGGACGGCCCGACCGTCTTGGAGATAGGCCCGGGTCTGGGGGCCATCACCAGGCCTCTTTTGGACGCCGGCGCCAGGGTCGCGGCCGTCGAGGTGGACAGGGGTTTCGCGGCCGAGTTAAACCGCTGGCCCGAGGCGGCCGCGGGGCGTCTTTTGGTCTTCGAGCAAAGCATCCTGGACTTCGACCTGGCCGTCCTGCCCCGGACGCCCGACCTTGTCTGCGGAAACCTCCCCTACAACTTGTCCACGCCGATCCTGTTTTGGTTCATGGAGCGGATGTCCGCGGTCCCCGCCGGGGTGTTCATGCTCCAGCGCGAGATGGCCCGGAGGCTGGCCGCCCGGCCCGGGACGGACGACTACGGGCGCCTGACCGTGGCCGTCTCCCTGTGGTGCGAGGTCCTGACGCTCATGAAAGTGCCCAGGCAGGTCTTCAAGCCCGTCCCCAAGGTCCTGAGCGGCCTGGTCTGCCTCCGGCTCAAACCCCCCGCCCCCGCCCCGGAGACCAGGGCGGCCCTGGGCAGGCTGACCCGGGCGGCCTTTCTGGCCAGGCGCAAGACCATCTTCAACAACCTCTCCGCCCGTTACGGCCGGGAGAGGACCGTCGAGGTTCTGGAGGCCCTGGGAATAGACCCCGGCGTCAGGGCGGAGACATTGAGTCCGAAACAGTTTTTGAGTCTGGCCGGCGCTCTGGAACAGTGACGACCCCGCGGCGGTCAACGGCGGTTTTTTGGCGCCCCCCGGAAAATTTAAATTCCGCCGGCGGGACATAGCCCCGCCTCCCGAGCCGGAACCTCCCGGCCCCGCGTTCCCGCGCGAAAGATTATGAGCGTCCGGGGCGTTTGGCAAGGCGTCCTCGACATCCCGGCCCCGGGCCGGCGGCTCCTTGAAAAGATGACGGCCCGGCGCGGCCGAATTAAAACCCCGGGCGTGACGGACCGGTTTTTGCAGTTTGAGACTGGTCGTCGGACCATGGTCGACATGGTCAAAATGGTTGAGGTTGCTCTGACAATCAGATTGTCTCCTGACGATAAAATAATCGGCGACATCAAAGACCGACATGTTCGCGCGCCCGTCGGGCGTCCGGGCCCCGGTCCGGGGCCGGGACGCCGTCGTCCTGAAAAGTAATCGCGGCGGCGGGAGGGACGGGACCGTTTAAACGGCCGTCTCCCCGACTATGCGGACGAAGACCCTGCCCTCCATCAGCCCGATCATGTGTTCCGTCCCCCTGCTTTTTCCGTCCCAGACTGCCACCCCGAAGTCGGCGTACCAGGCCATCTGCTCGTTGCGAATTGGCCCGGCCTTGCGCTTGTGTCTGACCCAGTCCGCCGGAAAAAGCTCGCAGTGGAGCCCGTGTTTTTCGGCGTACTCGACCGCCAGGGTGTCAACCCCCGCGGCCGCGCCGCTGACTATTTCCGCGACCTCCGCCAGCCTTCCCCATTCCTCCATGGCCTTTTCCAATTCCGCCATGTCGGTGATCGTCCGGCTGCCAAAAATTACCAGTTTCATTTTTCCGCCTTCTCCCCGGCTTGTCGCCAAATTAAAAGATCCGCCCGCGGGACCGGCGACCGCGGGCGGGGTTATTTAAGGCCGGGGGGATTCCGCAATCTGGAATCCGGCCGCTTTTTTTTCGGACAAATTCTTCATGCGACGCCTTTTGGCGAGCATTTGTTTTGACGCCGCGCGCCCGAGGGCGCCGAAACGTCGGACGGGCCGCGGCAAGGCATTCAAAATCAAAAAAAAACAAGACGATCTTTCCGGACGCCCGGCGGCCGGGGCCGGGGCCGTCATGCCCGTCTGTCGGGAGCGCGGCCGGCGCGCGGCCCGCCTCCGGCCCTGGCAAGCTCCCCGGCCGCTTCTTTGGCGTCCGACCCGGGCGTCGGCTTGATTTTAAATTTGGGGTCGCGGGGCGCGTTAATCAGGCCCGTCAAGGCGTCGCCGGGAGTCGTGTTTTCTCAAGCTCGAAATCATATGCGCGGCCATGTCGTCGAGACTTTTAAAAAAGCTTTATTTTTCTTCTGAAAAGCGCCTGACAAAAGATTCTTCATGGCATGGCGCCGTTAATTCGCGGCAAACTTTCATGCGGGAGCCGGCCGACTTTTTGGCAGACAATTCTTTGAGAAAACCCGCCGTCAAATGCGCGGCCTCGAGCAGGCCGGCCAGGTGTCGCATCCAAACGGCGGACATAAAAAATTTGACCGGCCTGACTGGACCGACAAATCTGACCGAACGGACACCCTTGGCCCGCCTGTTGAGGCCTGTGCAAATAATGGCAAAAACTGGCGTCAAGTCAAGTTTTTGATAAAATCGTCTTATGCTTCAATATGCGGTTGAAGTTGAAGTCAAAACTTTGAAACTTTGAAACTTTGAAACTTTAAAACTTTAAAACTTTGAAACTTTAAAACTTTGAAACGCTGTCCGCGGCGTCGTCGTCTCCGTCGCCCCGCCGGCTATTTTTTCTGTTTCGGCCGGTGGGCGTGGCCGAAGCGGGGGTCGTAGAGTTTCGACTTGGGCGCGTCCACGCCGTTCCGCAAGGTCGCCACGGCCGGGCCGACGACGATCAGGGCGTGGCGGTCGACGCCCGCTTTGGCCAGCGTCCCGGCCAGCTCCCCGGGGGTCGTCCAGAGGGTGCGGGCGTCGGGCCAGCTGACCCGGATGCAGACGGCCAGGGGGGCGTCGGGACCGTAGGCCTCGCCCAGGACTTTCCCGACCTCGCCGGCCTGGGCGGCGGAGAGATACAGGGCCATGGAGGCGCGGTGGGAGGCCAGGGCGGCCAGCTCCTCGCCGGAGGGCACGGGCGTCCGGCCCGCCATCCTGGTCATGATCAGCGTCTGGGTGATCTCCGGCAGGGTGAACTCGAGGCCCAGGGAGGCCGCCGCCGCCATGGCCGCCGTCACCCCCGGTATGACCCGGTGGGGGACGCGGGCGGTCTTGAGCAGGACGAACTGCTCGTGGATGGCGCCGTAGAGGCTCGGGTCCCCGGTGTGGAGCCTGACAACCTTCTTGCCGGCCCGCTGGCCGTCGACCATGGTCTTGACGATCTCGGCGAGGTTCATGGGGGCCGAGTCCACCACCAGGCAGTCCGGCTTGCGGCAGGCCATGATCTCGGGGTTGACCAGGGAGCCCGCCGCCACGATGAGGTCGGCCTCCTCGAGGGCCTTGCGGCCCGCCACGGTGATCAGGTCCGGGGCCCCCGGGCCCGCGCCAACGAACAGGACCTCGTTGCGTCCGGGGCCCTTGCGCCTGTCGGCGGCGGAGCGTCTGTCCCTGGCCGGGCCCCGCCTGTCGTCCGCCGCGGTCCCGCGCCGGCTGGCGGCGGCGTTCCGCCTGTCGGCCACCCGCCTGTCCGGGCCCCGGCGCCTCTCGCCGGCTTCCGGCGGGACGGCGGCCGTCCCTTTCCGTCTGTCCTCCCCGGTTACGCGCCTGTCGCTGGAGGAGCCCCTTCTTTCCTTGTCCGCGGCGCGGCGGTCCTTGGGGCCGTCGCGTCTGTCCGTCCCGGTCTGTCGTCTGTCCCCGCCTTCCTGGCGTTTTTCTTCCCGCGCGTTTATCGGCTTGTCTTGGGACTCCCGCCCGGCCGCCGGCTTTCCGTCGTTCGGTTCGGCTGGCGGCTGGGCTATGTCGCTGGCTTTGGACATCTTGCTCGACCCTGTTCCGCGCCCTGTCGCCGGTGAGGCCGGGCGCCGCTTAAGTTGGCTGGTTGTGTTTCCGCCCGGGGCGGACTGTCCGTCCGACGCCGGACTGACGACGAATTCACCTTTGTCTTTTACTTCTTTTTTGCCTTTTGCTTTAACATTTTCTTAGGCTTCTTCTTTGTCTTTCGCGCTTGTCTCTTTTTTTTCAGTTTATTCTGTTTGTTGTGTTTGTCGTGTTTGCTTTGGAAATCGCGTTTTTGTTTTTTATTCCGTCGCCGTTGCCGTTTCCGTTTTCGTTTCTTCCTGACGCCTCGCTTTTTCCATGTCCCGCGTCAGCCAGGGTCGCGCCCGGGTCTCGTCCGTGCCCCGCCTAGGCTTTGGCGGGGGCCTTGGCCCCCTTCTTCCCGGGGACGCGCGCCTTGACGAGGAAGACGGGGTTGGTGGGCTTCAGGTACAGGCTGCCGGACAGCGGCTCGCCCCTGGCGGCCAGGATCTGGGTGACGGAGGGCTGGATGCCGGCGGCGGTCATGGCGTTGATGGCGCTGTCGAGGCTGTCGAGCCTGACCACGGCGACGACGACGACGCCCCCGGGGGAGACCAGGCCCAGGGCCTCGCGCAGGATGGCCTCCAGACGGGGGCCGCCGCCTCCCACGAAGACGCGGTCGGGCTTGGGGAGGCCGGGCAGCAGGTCCAGGGCGTCGCCCTCCAGGATGTCCAGATGGGCGACCCCGAATTTGGCGCGGTTGTTTCTGGCCTGGGCCGCCCGCTGGCGGTCCAGCTCCACGGCGCAGATCCTGCCGTGCGGCAGCAAAAGGCCCGCCTCCAGCGACAGGGAGCCCGAGCCGCAGCCCAGGTCCCAGAGGGTTTCCGAGCCCCTGAGCTCCAAAAGCCCCAGGGCGGTGACCCTGACCTCGCTCTTGGTGATCATCCCGGCCGTGTGTTCGAAGGCGTCCTCGGGGGAGCCCAGGGTTAGAAAAGAGGGGGCGGACGTCTGGGAGAGGACGGTCAGGTTCAGCTCGGAGAAGTCCATCTCGGCGGCCGGGGCCAGCGAGCCCATCCAGACGGACTGCCTCTCGGTGCCGAGGTCCTCGAAGACGTGGACGTCCCAGTTGGTCTGGCCCCGCTCGAGCATCCTGGAGGCGATGCACCTGGGGCTGTTCTCCTTGTCGGTGTAGACGGCCACCTTGCCCGTGCCCCCCGCCTGCCCGGCCCTGAAGACGGCCGCCCAGAACGGCTTCCAGTCCTTGCGGCCGTGCAGGGACTGCACCTCCGCCCCGGCCCAGGTGCTGCCCAGCAGGGCGAAGGCCTTCTGGACCGTGGTCACGGCGGGCCGCAGGACTATGTGCCTCCCCGGGAGGGCCGCCTTGACCCTGGCCCCCAGCCCGAAGTAGTTGGGGTCGCCGTCGGCCAGCACCAGGACGGGCTCGCCGGTGGCGGCCGCCTTGGCCAGGTCGCCCAGCCAGCGGGTCAGGCTGCCGGACAGGGGGATGCTGGCGGCCTCCCCGCTCATGACGCCGGCCACGGACTCCAGCAGGCGCCGGGGCCCCGCCACGATCCTGGCCTCGCCGATCAGGGTCCTGGTGGGCGCCGTCAGGTCGCTGGTGTCGGCCAGGCCCAGCACGGTCACCCGGCCGGGGGCCCCGTCCCTGGCGGCGTTTCTGCCCTGCTTTTTTCCCGTTCCGGCGGTCATTGGCCTTCTCCTAAATTGTTTAAATTGTCGATTGTCGGTCAAACAGTCCGTCGCGTCGGTCGCGGTCGGTCGCTGTCTGTTTATAAAAATCGCGGCCGCGGAAGTCGCCGCGGCTAAAAAGTCCGAAGGCCGCCGGCCTCCCGCCGAATCGAGTCATTTCGTCGCCGGCGCGCGGTCGGCTCGCCCGGCCGGGGAGTCTTCCGCCGACGCGCCCTTGCCGCCGCCGGGGGAGGCGCCGTATTTGTCGACGTAGCCCCTGGGGGTGACCATCCGGCCGTCGTAGATCACGGTGCTCCTGTTGCCCACGATGACGACGGTCTGCATGTCGACGTCCTCGCCGGAGAGTTTTCCCAGGGTGGTCAGTCTGACGCTCTGCCCCTCGCGGCCCACCCTGGCGGCCAGGCCGACGGGGACGTCCGGGCCCAGGCCGGCCGTCAGGATCTCCGCGGCCCGGCCCAGCTGCCAGGCCCGCCCCCGGCTTTTGGGGTTGTAGAGGGCTATGACGAAGCCCGCCTCGGAGGCCAGGGCCAGTCTTTTCTCGATGGTCTCCCATCTGGTCAGCCGGTCGGAGAGAGATATGGCGCAGAAGTCGTGGGTCAGGGGCGCCCCCAGCAGGGCCGCCGCCGCCGTCAGGGCCGGGGTGCCGGTCAGGACCTCGATCTCGACCTCGCCGGGGCCCGGGCCCAGGGGTATTTTTTTCTCCCGGGCCACCTCGAAGACGGCCCCGGCCATGGCGTAGACGCCGGGGTCGCCGCCGGAGACCAGGGAGACGTTTTTCCCGGCCAGGGCCAGCTCCAGGGCCCTCCCGGCCCGTCCGATCTCGGCGGTCATGCCGCTGGACTCGACCCGGCAGCCGGGCGGCAGAAAGCTTTTGGCCTCGTCGAGGTAGAGCTTGTAGCCCAGGACGATCTCCGAGCCCGCCAGGGCCTCCCGGGCCGCCAGGGTGATCCCCTTGGGGCCTCCGGACCCCAGGCCGACCACTAGCAGGCGACGAGGGCCGCGGCGCAGGTGGCCCTGGCGCTCTTTTTCTTTTTGGCCAGCAGCGGGCCCATCCGGGCCGCCAGCCGGGCTGACGCTTCGCATACCGAGGACGCTCCGATTCTTTGGAAAACCACCTCCGAGGGGGTGGGGGTCTCGACCGAGTTGAGCTCGGCCGGGCCGTAGGCGGCGAGGGGGACGCCGAGTTTTCCGGCCAGCCCGGCCGGGGCCAGGTCGCGGCCGGCCCGGATGTCCGCGGTGGCCAGCAGGCCTATCGCGTGAAACGACAGCCCGGCTTCAGCCAGAGTCTTTTTGACCAGTTCCTCAAGCTCCCCCTGTGGGCAGTCCCGGTGGCAGCCCACCCCGACGGCCAGGACGGGCGGGTAGAGGCGCAGGACCTTGTCGGCCGCCGGATTGTCCGGGGCCAGCCAGTGGACGGAGACGGCCGGCGCGTCCGGTTCCGGGGGGTCGGCCAGGGGCCTCAGCAAATGCGGATAAGCCCCCGCGGTCTCCGCGAGCCAGCCCCCGGGGTCGTGGACGCCCACCGGGCGCCCCTCGGCGAGCATGCGGCTGACGGCCGCGAGGGGGCGCAGGTCGGGGGCTTTGAGCCCCAGGTCCCCGGCCAGCACCTCCAGGGAGGGGACGCCCTCGAGGTCGGTGGCCGTGTTGACGACGGCCGTCCCCCCGGTGACCAGGGCCACCTGGCGGGCCAGCCTGTCCGCCCCGCCCAGATGCCCGGAGAGCAGGCTGACGACATGGCGCCCGTCGTGCCCCAGGGCGACCACGGCCGGGTCGGTCTTTTTATCGCGCAGGAGCGGCGCCACCAGCCGGACGACCAGCCCCGTGGCCGCCACCAGCGCGTGCCCGGAGTGGTTCCGAAAGTTTTTTTTCAGGCAGTCGCCCAGGCGGTCGAAGGGGACGGCCTCCACCCGGGCCGGCCCGCCCGGCGACGACCGGGGCTCGCCGGCCAGGCGCCGGGGCAGGCACAGGGTCCCGCCCAGGGCGAGGGCTATTTTTTTGGCCAGGGCAGCCCCCTGGACGGTCAGGGCGTAGACGGCCGGCCCGGGGGGCCGGTTTTCCCCCGGCGGGTCCGCGGCGCCCTGGCCGCGGGCGTCCATGGCGCCCTTGCCGCGGGCCTCCAGGGCGCCGTTGTCGTCTTTTCCGCTCAAAGGCCTTCCCCGCGATTCGGGTCGGCGACGACGGGGCCGGGGCCGGGGAACGCCTGGCCGGGGGACGCGCCGTCCGTCTCCAGGGCCAGCGGCCGCCCGTCGAAGTCGAAGACGGCCGCCCAGAGGCCGGGGCCGCCGCCGGCGAAGTCCCGGGCCGACCGCAAAACCAGGCGGGCCACCGCGGGAACGGCGGAGAGCAGGCCCAGGCCCTTCAAAACCTCCAGGGCGGCCAGGGCGGTGGGGGAGGCCAGGAAGACCTCCCTGCCCGCGCCCTCGAGCCCGGGCAGCCTGTCCGCCAGAAAACCGAGGTCCAGGTCGTGTCGGCGGGCGTGGGTGTACTTGAAGCCGGCCGCCTGCTTGACCGCCTTGCCGAAAAACTCGGCCAGGCCGATAATTTCAAACCCATGCCTGACGGCCAGGCGGATCCCCGCGTGAAAGAAGTCGGCTATCTGGACGAAGCACTCCTCCGGGAGGTCGGGCCGCATTATTCTGGCCAGGCCCTCGCTTCTGCCGCCGGTGGAGAGGACTATTTCCGTCGCCCCGCCCGCCCTGGCCACGGCCATGGCCTGGTCGATGGTGGCGACGTAGGCCTGGTTGGAGAAGGGCTTGACCAGCCCGGAGGTCCCCAGGACCGAGAGCCCCCCGACGATGCCCAGCTTGGGGTTGAGGGTCTTTTTGGCCAGCTCCTCGCCCCGGTCTATGGAGACGGTGGCCCTGAGCCCGCCCTCCCGGAGCCAGGGGGCCAGGTTGTCGGCGAGCATTTTTCTGGGGGTCGGGTTGACGGCCCACTCGCCAGGGGGCAGCACCAGCCCAGGCCTGGTCACCCGGCCGACGCCCGCGCCCCCGACGATCTCGAGGCCCGGCGCGCGCCCGGGCTCCAGGGTCGTCGAGATCCTGGCCCCGTTGGTGACGTCGGGGTCGTCGCCGCCGTCCTTGACCACCAGCGCCCAGACGCCCCCGCGGGCCCTCCTGCCGGCGTCGGAGACGGGGACGGCCAGGTCGCCGCCGCCGGGGAGCCTCACCAGGACTTTGTCCGGGGGGGCCCCGTCCCTCAGGAACATCGCCGCCCCCAGGGCCGCCGCCGTCGCCGCGGAGCCCGTGGAGAAGCCCCAGCGCAGATTTTTTCTCGGACTGTCTGGCTGGTCGGCGTCGGCCGGCGGCCGGGGCTTGCTCATGGGAACAGGGTCCAGGGTGGGAAAATGAAAAAAACGGTTCATAATTTTGGCCGCCCCCCCCCCTGCCTCGACGGATGAAACGCTTAATTCCGCATTTCATAGGAACGAAAGAGGGGCGGCCCGAGTCGGATTGTTCCGCCGAACGGAGCGAAATAAACGTCGGTTGCGGCTTAATTTAAATAATCGCAAGGACCGCGGACCATGAGTTAATTTTATTCAACCGGGGGCGGCCAAAATTAGAACCGGCCGGGCCGACCGGTTTCGGCGACTGGGAAAACGGGAAAAAGAGCCGGCGTTGGCGCCATTTCTCCAAACCATGGCCTCAATATACATCAGCGCGGCCCCTTAAATCAATTATTTGCAAAAATCTTTT
>JAISET010000002.1 GCA_031264015.1 Deltaproteobacteria bacterium
GGATAGTCCCGCCGACCGTCCCGCCCGCGTTGTCTGAACTCTCGTTTCTTCCTCGGTCTTTTTTTTCTTGCGGTCTTCCTTTCCTTGTTTCTCCTTTCCCTGCTCGCCGTCCCTCTCCCTGCCTCCGCCCGGCCTGCCTTTGCCTCGCCGCCGCCCGGCCGGCCTTTCGGTCTCAGGATTCGTCGGCCGGCTCCCGCGTCATTTTGGTCGTCTCGTCCGTCTGGCCGGGCCCCCCGGCTCTCGGTTCGGAGCTTTATTTTGGGCTTGCCGCCGCCTGGCCGCGATTGAATTAGCCGGGCCTTTGGCTGTCTTTAGCGTTTTTCGGCAGACCGCCCGTCCGGTCAGATTTTTTTACCGCTTTCTTCTTGATCAATCGGTAAAAAGCCCCTCATTTTTCCAGAAAGCTAAACCATATACTGTATATAGCTATTTATTAAAAAGTTAAGCACGATATAAGGTAGTTAAGTCGCTCTAAAATGGACAAGCGGGAGTTTTTACCGGCTGATCCTTCCTGCCCTCCGCCAGTTTTTTTTTCTCGCCCTCCTCGGATTTTTTCCCGCTTTTCCCCGTCCGCCCGACCTGTCCGAACATGACGCCGGCGGCCCCCGGCCCGGGTCGTCGCCGTCCGGCGGCTAATTTTTCTTCAGGGGGACCTTGCTGGCGCTCAGCAGGCTGCCGGGAGTCACCCCGAAGCGGTTTTTGAAGACGGCCACAAAGTGGCTGATGTTGCTGTAGCCGACGTCCCAGGCGCACTGGCTGACGTTGACGTCGCCGGACAGCAGGAGGTCGTGGGCGCGGTCCAGGCGGCAGTTGAGGCGGTACTGGCCGATGGTGCTGCGGTAGAGATGAACGAAACCCCGGTTGGCCCGCTGGAGGCCCAGGCCCGTCCTGGCGCAAAATTCCTTGAGACTGACCTCCTCCAGAAACCTCTCCTCGAGGTCCTCCTTGAGGCGCCTCAAGGCCTCGGTCTCCCTCCGGCTCAAAGGGGCCATCTCCCGGCGCTTGGCCGCCCCGATGTTTTTGGCCAGCATGGACAGCAGTTCCAGGCAGGCCCCCCTGAGGCCCAGGCTGCCGACGTCCTTGTCGCCCCGCAGCGCGACTATTTTCTTGGCCAGGGCCAGGCAGCCCGCCCCCGCCGCGCCCGAGGCGACGCTCAGGGACCCCTCGGGCCCGTCCCCGCCGTCCGGGGGCGCCAGGGCCGAGGCGATGTTCCGGGAGGCCTCTGGTCCGAAGTTGCGGCCCACGGCCCCGTCCTCCAGAAAGAACTCCAGGTGGCAGTGGCTGGGGCCGGGCTCCAGGACCGAGGCGCACCGGACCCTGGGGAAGCGGGCGGCGAAATAGTTGTTCCTGCCGCATTCGTAGACGGCGGCGACCCGGCCCCCCTCGGAGACCTCGTAGCGCGCCGTTCCGGAGAGGGTCAGCATGAAGACGGTCATGGGCACGTCCAGGTCGGCCGGGAACCTCTGGGTGGAGCCCACGCGCATGGGGCCGCAGATGGAGAAATGAATCCCCCCGAAGGGCAGGAAGGCCGTGGCCTCCCCGGAGAAGGTCTGGTCCTGCTGGCTGACCTGGCGCTGGGTCGAGGCGAAGTCGTTTTGTTCGGCCAGGGAGGCGTACCGGGAGAAACTTTCAGGGTGCAGGTCGACTATTTTTTCTATCTTCATTTTGACCGCCAAATTCCGCCCGGCCGATTATTCCCGCCAAACTCCGCGGCCGGGGCGGGGTCCGCTGGCGCCGGCGGCCGGGTTTTATTTTTTTCCGTTAAAAAAATATTCTTTTCGGGCAAGGGTTTTTTCCCGCCGGGGATATAATCCGCCTCATGAGCCCGGACGAGGGCCGCGGGCGGGGAAGGACCGCGGGCGGGACGGACTCATTATAACAGTTCCCAATAAAACCGAGTCGTCAATGATTTACGTTTATGCCGGACGGAACGGGCCCGGCGCCAGCGGCCGGCCGTCCGGCCGGGCCGGCGCGAAAGGCGGCGTCAATTAATTCCGGCATTCGGACGAGCCGCGGCCGCCGGCGGGGACGCGGCGCCGGCCGGGACGCGGCGCCCGGGGCCTCGGGGCCGGGAAGGAGCGCGCGGGGCGATGGCCGAGTTAAGGAAAAGAAGAAATTTGCGCGGGATAATTATCCGGACGCATCTTTATCTGGGCCTGTATCTGACGGCCCTGACGTTCGTCTGGCTTTTGGAGATCGTCTGGCTGCCCGCGGTCCGCCGGCCCTCCCCGGAGTTCGACGCCCCCGCCCGCGGCCGCCTGTCGGAAGTGTTCGTCCCCGAGGTCGCCGACTTGGTCCGAAAGGCTTCGGCCCGGCTGAGCGAGACGGGAGGCGGGAGCCAAAATGACGACGACGCCCATGTCGGCGAAAGCGGGGTCGCCGGCGCCGGGACGGTCGTTTATGACGGGAGGGCCGGCACCCTGACCATAAGATCCGCGGACGACGTCGACTATTTTGTGGTCGGCCTGGACGCCAGGGAGGTTTCGGGACCGACGGCGGACAGGACGGTCTGGTTTGAAAAATACTCGACCCTCGGCTGGGTCAGCCCGACTTTGGGACGCGTCGTCCGCGCGCCGTTCGAGATTTGTTTCGTCCTGGTCTGCCTGAGCGGTCTGTGGCTGTGGCTGGCGAGGCGCCCCTGACCGCGGGGCGGGAGGACGGCGGCCCCGGTTTCGCCTCTCTTCCGCGGGGGCGGCGAGAGGGGAGGGGAGGGGAGGGGAGGAGAGGGGAGGCGGGGAGTCGGGAAAGGCGGGCGGGGCCGAAATTTTCCGTCCCGCGCTCCTCGAGTCATTTTGTTTTCGTCAAGCCAGGAATCTAATTATAGTCAAAGGTGGTCTTATGAATTGCCTGGTCAATCAAACGGCGCGGTTTTTTAAGCGGCCGGCGGCGGCGCTGGCGGCGGCGCTCATGCTGCTGGCCGCCGCCTGCCCGCCGGGGTTCCTGCGGGCGCGGGACGCCTCCGCGGCGGACTTGGAAGATATCGGCATCGCCCCGATAGTGGTGACGGCGGAGAAGCGGGCCGAGGAAATCACCCGGGTGCCCGTCAGCATGACGGCCATCGGCGCCGAGCAGATCGTCGACGAGCGCGTCGGGAGCATCGCCGACCTGAGCCTCAGGGTCCCCAACATGTTCGTCTCGACCTGGGGCAGCCGCAGCATCGCCTACGTGTACGTCAGAGGCGTGGGGGCGGTCAACAACGACCCGGCGGTCAGCTTCAACGTCGACGGGGTCAGCTATTCCGACTTGAGGGTCTTCAACTCCGGCCTTTACGACCTCGAGAGGATCGAGGTCCTGAGGGGTCCCCAGGGCACCCTCTACGGCAGGAACAGCCTGGGCGGCGTGGTCAACATCGTCACCAAGAGGCCCGGCGACGAGACCCGCTTCGGCTTCGGGCAGAGCGTCGGCCGCTACAACGACCTGTCGAGCACGTTTTATCTGAGGACGCCCGTGGTCGGGGACAAGCTCTATTTCGGCCTGAGCGGGGAGAGGGGCTCCAGGGACGGCTACGTCCGCGACGAGAACCTGGGCCGGGACGTCGACTATCGGGAGAATTACAACCTGAGAACCCGGCTGCGTTTCACGCCGACCGAGAGAATAGACGTCGAGGGCTCCTTCGACTTCGAGAAGGTCCGGGACGGGGCCTACCCCCTGCAGGATCTCGACAGCATGGCCGCGAACCCCAGGAGGACAAGCTTCGACTATCCGGCCTTCGACCGCCGCCTGAGCCGCGGGGGATCCCTGCGGGTGGGGGTCGGCCTCGACGCCCTCGACGTCGTCTCGATCTCGGCCTACAGGGACTTCGCCAACCTGGCCGTGAGCGACCAGGACTTCTCGCCCCTGGATTTTCTCAGGACCTCCGACGACTATCGGGACAAGCAGCTCACCCAGGAGCTCAGGTTCTCCTCCCCGGACGACCCGGATTCGACTTTCAAGTGGCTGCTGGGCTTCTATTATTTCCGCCGGGTCCGCGACGAGATCCTCGACTACGAGTTCGGCCCCGCCTTCGCCGCCGCCATGAGCGCCTTCGAGTATGTCAACCGGGCCGACTCGACGGTCAAAAACCGCGGGGCCGCCGTCTTCGGGCAGGCCACCAAAACGTTCGGGGAGAATTTCGACCTGACCCTGGGCCTGCGCCACGAGCATGAGCGAAGCGACGTCCGCTATTTCGAGCGCAACATCGGCGACGCCGGGGGCTTTCCGGTCGCCAGCCTCCCGGGTTTTGAGGACAAGCGTCTTGACGGCGGGAGAAGCGACTCCGAGCTTCTGCCCAAAATACAGCTGGACTATCGCTTCTCCGAGAGGCTGATGGTCTACGGGTCGGCGGCCAGGGGCTTCCGCAGCGGGGGCTTCAACACCTCGGTCAACTCCCTGGCGGCCTCGGAGTTCGGCTTCGGCCCCGAGCACAGCATGAACTACGAGCTCGGCTTCAAATCCAATCTGTGGGGCGGCAGGCTGAGGCTCAGCGGGGCGGTCTTTTCCATAGACATCAGGGACCAGCAGGTGGTCAGGATGACGGCCCTGGGGGAGACGGTGGTCCAGAACGCCGGCCGCTCCCAAAGCCGCGGCCTGGAGCTGGAGGCCTCGGCCCTCCTGGGGGCCGGTTTCGAGCTGGAGGCGGGCCTGGGTCTCGCCCGGGCCAGGTACCGGCGCTACGAAGACCCCGTCCTGGGGCTCGACTACGCCGGCAACCATCCCACCCTGACGCCCGGGGCCACCTACTCGCTCTCTTTGCAGCACACCCTGCCAGTTTTTAGCTCGACGAGGCTTTTCGGCCGCGACGGCGGCCTCTCGTGGGTCAACCGGGCGGACCTGAGGGGGGTGGGCCCCTTCTATTGGGACGACGCCAACACCAGCCGCGAGTCCGGCTACGTCGTGGTCAACTTCAGCACCGGGCTGCGCTCCGACAACCTGAGCCTGACCTTTTTCGTCCGCAACTTGTTCGACAAAAAATATGACGCCGTGTCCTTCGCGCACCAGCTTTTTCCCTCGCCTCTGGCGGAGCTGGGTCCGCCCAGGACTTTCGGCGCGAGCCTCAGGGCTGATTTTTAAAGGAGAGCCCATGCCCGAACTACCAAGAAACCTGCCCGGCTTCGACCGCTACTACGCCTGGTTTAGAAACGGCGCCGTCGGCAGGCTGCTGATCGCCTCCGCCCGGGCCGGCGTCTTCACCGCCCTGGCCGGGGCCAAAAGCGCGGCCGGGCTCGCTTTGGAGCTTGGCCTGCATCCGGCCACTCTCAAGTCCCTGCTGGACATCCTGGTGGTCCTGGGGCTTCTCGTCAGGGACGGCCCGGACGGCTACCGCGACACCGCGGAGGCCGCCAGCCTCTTTTCGGCGGACTCCTACGCCAACGTCCTCCATCTTCTGGAGGAGGTGCGCCTGGGCGTCGAGGAGCCCATGGCGGACCTGCCGGGGCTGCTTAGAGACGGCCCGCCCCCCGCCGACCCCGCCATGCTCATGAACAGCCTGGCCCCCGAGGTCTGGGCGGCCTCGGCGGACGGCTCGGCCGCCTGGGCTCTGAGGGGGGCCGGGCTGCAGGCGGCCAGGATTATCGCCGGGCTCCCCGGCTCCCGGGACTTTTCCCTGATGCTGGACCTGGGCGGGGGGCCGGGGGTCTTCGGCCTCTACGCCGCCTCGCTGCTGCCCGGGCTCCGGGTGACGGTCCTGGACAGCGCCCCCGTCCTGGAGGTGGCCGAAAAGTATATTCGCGGGCACGGCTTCGGCGACCGGGTGGTCACGGCGCCCCTGGACTACTTCAAAGACCCGCTGCCCGGCGGCGCCGACGTCGTGCTGGCCAGCTGCACCCTGAACCTGGCCCTGCCGGACCGGCTGGGGGAGGTGGTCGGCAAAATATACGACTCCCTGAACCCCGGGGGCTACTTTGTCAGCCTCCACGACTCCTGGCCGGACGAGCCCGAGGAGGAGGGTCGCTTCACTTTGGAGTACCCCCTCTACAGCCTCCTGACCGGCGTCCAGGTCAACATGCCCGCGGGTCTGGTGGCCTCGACCGCCCTCGACCGCGGCTTCAGGCAGGTCCGCTCCAAGGACACTCTGTTCAACGGCGGGATCCTGGCCGTGGACGTGGCCCGGAAATAAGCCGGCGGACGGACAGGACGGTCCCGGGGGCGCGGGTCGCCCGACAAGAGGCAGATTTATAGTTCCGATCACAGTTTCAGCCAATAAGAAGGGCCTGGGAGAAATTTTCATTTTTCCCAGGCCCTCGTCTTTCTTCGGCCCGGGCGGGCCTTGCCGCCGCGGGGACGGGCGGGCGGGGGGAAAACTAAACCTTTTCCAGGCGGCGGCCCCTCGCGCGGGCGACCTTCTCGGCCGGCGCGACAATGTTTCCGGCGGTCTCGCGGCCGGGGTTGAAGGCTTCCGGGCCGCGCGGGAGGGCCGGGAGGAAGACAGGTCCCCGGGGCGGGTGTTGACGACGAAGGATTCCCCGGCCGGGACGAGGCAGCGGAACATGCCCTCCGCGGCCGCGTCGAAGTCGGGCGCGCAACGGGTCGGAGGAACTCCGAAGGCAAGTTGGGGGCGTTCGGCTAGATTATATCTATCAAAAGTCAGTTATTTTGTAGTGCTTTACAGTTAAATAGCGTAAAACTTATATGGTTAGATATATTTTAGTTTATTCCTATCATATATAATTTTTAGAAAATCATATAGATATATCTAACCATATTTATGATTATTTCATGGTCATATATAAATGTCAATAGCCGATTGTCAATTAATTTTCCCCCTGAGACCGGCAGGCGGCCAGCAAGCGTTCGCGGGGGCGGCCCGCCTTGGTTCCGGGGCCCGCTTTAATCGTCGGCCCAATCCGTCGCCAGGCCCGGGCGGCAGGGTCCGGCTCCAAAAAACGGCTCATAATGTTGGCCGCCCCCCTTGCCTCGACAGATGAAATGCTTAATTCTGCTATTTCATAGAAATCAGCATGCGGCATGCCAGGCGCCGCCGACCGTCATAGGCCGGGCGCCTAGACCGCGGCTAGGTTGACTTCGCAATGTTTGCTCTTTGGACCAGGAAGGGGATCAACTTTGTCGCTCGAGCCAGGCGAAATATGAGCTACGAGGGGGTGGAGAGTGGACCTGTTCCCAATAAAGTCGGACGCCCTCTGAAAAATGACGACGGGCCCAATTTCACGTTCGCCTCTGATGACGACAAAGAGATCATGCCAATTGACGGCGGCGACGCGGCCAAACCGGTTCGGAAAACAGTCGAAGAAAATGGCGGGGCGCTCGAGACCACGACCCTTAAGGATGAAATGATAGAATTTAAAGGTGACACTTCTTCTTAGGTTTATCCAGATAATTTTAGGCTTGTTACTGTTATAGTCGTTTATGGCAAGGAAAAAAAATAAAAAGACGGAGAATGTCATTTTTAACTAACAATATGACTCTGTCATCTGTCACGATTGATAATTTATACCGTGCCAGGTGGCAGACAGAGGCGTTTTTTAAGCTGATAAAGCAAAATCTTAGACTCGACGAATTCTTGGGCGCCGGCCGCGACGCTGTTAAAACACAGATTTATATAGCTTTGATCGGCCTCCTTCTTTTACGCTATTGTCAGGCTACTTTCAAGGAGCATTGGTCTTCGCGCCGGATGCTCGCGGTCATTCGTTCGCTTTTGCGCGAACACAGAGGCTTGAGGGCCCGGACGGACCGCGCGACGCCCAACCGCGGCGACCGTAAGACGGCCGACAACTGGGACGGCCCGGACGGGCAGCCGCCTTGCATGCCTCCAAACTTGTTTGCGGGGAAGTAAGGCCGGGCAAGTCGTCATAGCCCGTCCCGGGGTCGGCCCGGGATCTTGGACAGCCGGCCGCCACCTTTTCCAAACGGCGCCCGCCGGGGAACAATTCCAATGGTCACCAGATTATATGGAGAAAGACTTTGACGAGCTTAAAAATGATTTGGACATGAAAAGGATCATGGTGCATACAAATGCTAGAATGTGCGCGAGACTACTGATTCAGTTCATAGCTGAAATTATTTTGAGGGAAATCAGGGTTAAATTTCGGGACTCCGAGGACTGTAAAAAATTGACAAGGAGACAGATATCTGCTCATATAAGGACCATCTACAAAATTACATTCAACCCCAAGCATAAAGTTGTGAGCCCAGAACTCTCTAAAGTCCAACGAAACATGCTTGCCGCATTGGGAATTAAAGACGACAGGTGATACACCTATAAATCAGTGGGGATTTTCATTTTTAACCAATCCAAAAAAACTTGATATTGAGGATCGGTTTATGCGGCAACTTCAGGTGGGAATAGCAACCTTTCAGGTGCTTATTGAAGGCAACTATGTTTATGCGGACAAAACCCGGTCGATCTATGAAATGGTGACCGGTCCGGATAGATTTTTTTTCCTGTCCCGCCCCAGACGGTTTGGCAAATCTCTTCTTCTAAGCACCTTGAA
>JAISET010000007.1 GCA_031264015.1 Deltaproteobacteria bacterium
CGGCGGTCATGGCTCGGGTCATAAAGCAAACTTCCTTGTCGGCGAGAGGCGGGGAAATTTCCCCCGGGTCGGCGGGACCCGCGGGCGGACGACTCGAAACTCCTGTCCGCGCGAGGCGGCACCTTGCAAAAACTTTTTTTCGTCGGCCGGGGTCATGCAAAAACTTTTTTTTGCCAGCTCGGACCACGCAAAAGCGGACCCGGCGCCGGACGACCAAGACGGAGGCAAAAGACTTGGATCAATTAAGTCAGACGGCGTCAAAATTAGAACCGCGGACACCGTCGGCCCACAAAAAACCGAAACAAGAGAACTCCCCGCCACCTCCGGGCCGGCTGGGACGCCCGTCGGCGAAGAACGGGCGTTAACAGCCAAAAGGCGGCGCAGAAATAACCTGGATCATCCCGCTGGGAAAATCCTCAATGTCAATCTAATAAGTTGTTATTTATGATGTGTTTGGTTGTCTTGCGACAGCTTGTCAGCCCAAAAAATCGACGCTCGACCCCAAAAGGCGACAAGGCGGACGACGTCTTTTGGGCGACTAAAAAATACCGGCAAAAGACCAACTAAAAATCTGCTGCCCGCCCCGCCCGGCCGGGAGCGGCAAACACACGTCTACGGCCTCAGCGGGGCCAGCTCCAGACCGTGCCCCTCGGGCCTGCCGGTCATGAGGTTGAGGTTGGCCACCGCCTGGCCCGCCGCCCCCCGGCAGAGGTTGTCGATGACCGAGACCACCTTGACGAGCCCGGTCAGCCCGCACGGGAAGATCCCCAGGTCGCAAAAGTTGGTGCCCCGCACGTCGGCCGTCTGGGGGCTTTGGCCCTGAGGCCTCAGGCGGACGAACCTGGAGTCCTTGTAGAAGACCCGATATGTTTCCAAGAGATCCACCAGGGTGGCGGACGGGGAGATTTTAACATAGATCGTGGAGAGAATGCCACGATTAATCGGCAGTAAATGCGGGGTAAAGCTAATGTTAAATTCCCTGCCGGAGAGCCTGGTCAGCTCCTGGACCATCTCCGGGGCGTGGCGGTGCCTGATGGTCTTGTACGAGGAAAAATTGTCCTGCACCTCGCAGAAGGAGTTGGAGAGCAAAGCCCCACGCCCCGCCCCCGAGACCCCGGACTTGGAGTCGGCGACCACTATCTGCCCGGGGTCGACCAAGCCGGCCTTGGCCGCCGGGGCCAGGCCCAAGATGACGCTGGTGGGGTAGCAGCCGGGGTTGGCGACCAGCCTGGCCTTTTTAATTTTCTCGCCGTAAATCTCCGGCAAGCCGTAGACCGCCTCCCCCAGAAGCTCCGGGGAGGCGTGGGGAGCGTAATATCTCTCAAAGAGGGCGGGGTCCGTCAGCCGGTAGTCGGCGGAGAGGTCGACCACCCTGCCGCCCGCGGCCAGAAGCTCCGGCGTCATGGTCATGGCCACGCCGTGCTGGGCGGCCAGGAGAAAGACGTCGGCTCTGCCCGCGAGCCCCGCCGGCTCCTCGAAAACCAGCCGGTCGTAGTTGGCCAGCCCGGCCAGGTGCGGGAAGACCTCGGCCAGACCCTTGCCCGCCTCCTGCCTGGAGGTGACCAGGACGACCTCGTCCCCCGGCCTCGAGGCTAGGAGCCGCAAAAGTTCCAGGCCGGCGTAACCGCTGGCCCCTATGACCGCCAACCGCATCGTCCACCTCGCCAAACCGCCCCCCGCCGACATGCGCCGCGGGAGACAGTCAGAAAATCAGTTGGAAAAATAACGTCGAAAATTGTATGGTGATCTGGAAATCTAAAAATCTGGAAATCTGGAAATCTGGAAATCTGGGGATCTGGAAATCTAAAACCTGAAAATTGTGTCCGCCCCGCGGGCCGCGCCGCCGCGAAAGCCAGATCCCCTCCCCGGCCGCCCAAGACAAAGCCCCCGGGGGTTTGGACAAAACCCGCGGAGGCTTGAAAGAAACCCGGCGCCGGTCTCGCCCGAGAAAACGGGGGCGGGCCGGCCCGGGGAAAAAAGCTTCGAGGCCGGCCTGTTAACGCTTGGAGTACTGGTAGCGGGCCCTGGCGCCCTTCTGGCCGTACTTCTTGCGCTCCTTCTCGCGGGCGTCGCGGGTCAGCAGCCCGGCCTTCTTCAGGACGGCGCGGTGGGCCGGATCGTAGGTCTGAAGGACTTTGGCGATGCCGTGGCGCACGGCGCCGGCCTGCCCCGAGATCCCGCCCCCGGAGGCCAGTATGTAAAAATTGAACTGGCCCAGGGTGTTGGTGAGGGACAGGGGCTGCTCGGCCACGATCTTCAGGGTGTCGCGGGTGAAATACTCGGCCATGGCCTTGTGGTTGATGTTGATCTCCCCGGTGCCCTTTTCCATCCAAATCCTGGCTATAGCCGTCTTGCGCTTGCCGGTGGCGTAATACTTGTCAGACATCTACGATGCTCTCCTGTGATGGGCCGGAGGGGTTTCTCCCGACGCTCCCCCGTCCTTGTTGGCCGCGTCAAAAGCGTCCCGGCCGTGCTTAATTCTTAAACTCGAGCGTCTCGGGCTTCTGGGCGGCGTGAGGATGCGCGCCCCCAGAGTAGACCTTGAGCTTCTTGAGCTGGCGCCGGCCCAGGCTGTTTTTGGGCAGCATGCCTCTGACGGCGTGCATGAGCACCTCGCGGGGGTTGGAGGCCATGACGTCCTTGGCCTTGGTCTGCCTGAGACCGCCGATATATCCGCTGTAGCGGGTGTAGAGCTTCTGCTCAAGCTTGCGTCCGGTGAAGCGCAGCTTGTCGACGTTGACCACGACCACGAAGTCGCCGGTGTCGGCGTGGGGCGTGAAGATGGGCTTGGACTTGCCCCTGAGCCGGTTGGCCAGCTCGCAGGCCAGACGCCCGACCACCTGGCCGGCGGCGTCGACCACCCACCATTTCTTCTCGACCTCGAACTCGCTCGCCATGAATGACTTGTTGTTTCCCATTATCGCGCCCTTAGCTTGCGGCGCGCGGACCGTGGTCCCCGCCGCCTAAAATATGACCGCCCGCGCTCGGAACGCCTCCCCGGGTCGAAAATCCCGGGCCACCGGCGCCCCCAAAAGGCTGAACCATTATTTTTAGCATAATTCAACCGGCCGGTCAAGCATCGGAAAAATAAAAATTTGACGACCCCGCCGAATATTTTCCGCCGACCGGGCGGCCCCGCCCGCCCCGCAAATTTGGCCGGAAACAGGCTGAAAAGGAGGACGGCGGCGGCGGGAATGAAAAGACCAGAACCAGACAAAATAAGAAAACAACATTAAGAAAATAAGACTTTTATTATGAAAACAACTCTTAAATATATAATTAACAGCTAAATACCAGCGAACAGAAATCAAAGACCACTTTTGGCGGCGCCCTCCCCGCCGACACTGCCCGCGGCCCGCTCCAGGACCGCGTAAAAAAAGCCGTCGGTGCCGTGCCGCTGGGGCCAGAGCCTCAAATAGCCGGGTTCCGTGAAAAGACCCCTGATCTCCTCGGGGAATTTTTCCGCCGGGACGGGGCTGAACCCCGGGTTCCGAGCCAGAAACTCCCCGACGACGTCCTCGGCCTCCTCGGGCAGGACGGTGCAGACGCAGTAGACCAGCCTCCCCCCGGGGGCCGCGAGCCTGGAGCCGGCCGCGAGCAGCTCCAGCTGCAGCGCCCGCGTCTTGGGCTGGTCCTCGGGGAGTTTGTTCCATTTGACGTCGGGGCGCCTTCTGATGACCCCCAGGGCCGAGCAGGGCGGGTCCACCACCACCAGGTCGAAGCCCCCGGCGGGCAGGTTCAGGTCCGCCCGGCTCTTTCCGGGGCCTCTCAAACCCTCAGGAACCCGTCCGCCGCGGGCCGGGGGGCTTTTGGGGGCCGGAGCCTTGACGCCCCGCGCCCCGGGACCTTTTCCGCCGCCGGAACGGGACCGGCCGTCGTCGTCGCCGTCATTAATAATGTTGACGAACCTGATCCTCCTAGTCGGACGACCGGCCTCCTTAGTCGCCTCACCGGCCTCTTTAGTCCCCTCGCCGGCCCCTTTCATCCCCTCCCCGGCCTCTTTCTCGTCTTTCCCGGCCCCGCTTCCCGCCTCCGGGAGAGCCAGGTCCGCCAGGCCGCCGCGGACGACGGTGAGCTCGCCGGTCAGGCCCAGGCGGTCATACTCGGCCTCCAGGGCGGAGAGCCTGGGGGCGGAGAGGTCGACGGCCACGATTCTGGCGTCCGGCCAGAGGGCGGCCAGGGCCAGGGACTTGCCGCCCAGGCCCGCGCAGCCGTCCAGAATGGTTTTAGGCTCGAGGGAGAGGAGGCCCAGGATCTGGGAGGCCTCGTCCTGGACGGCGAACAAACCCTCGGAAAATCCCGGCCAGGAGTCGGGACGGCCGGAATGGCCCTCCGGGACCAGGCCCCAGGGGGAGTATGCGGCGGGGGAGGTGGCGAAGCCGAGCTTGTCGGCCAGGGTCCCCCGGTCGGTCTTCAGGGGGTTGACCCGCAGCGTCGGGGGGGCCTCCTGGTTGCTGGCGACGAGAAAGGACCTGGTTTCTCTAAAGCCCAAATTGCGGACCAGCTTCTCCACCAGCCAGGCCGGGTGGCTGTAGAAAATGGAGAGCCTGGTCTCCGGGGGGATCTCCGGGCGGACGGGCTCCGCGGGGAAGCAGGGGGCGTTTTTCTTCTCGGCCACGAACCGGCCCAAGACGGCGTTGACCAGGCCCGCGAACCTGGGGGCGGCCTCCTTGGCCAGGTTGACCGTCTCGTTGACGGCGGCGTAGGCGGGGACCTTGTCCATTAAAACAAGCTGCACCAGGCCCAGGCGCAGGATCTCCCGGACCTCGGGCGGGGGCTCCTTTTTCCGGACCTTGTCCCGGATCAGCCGGTCCAGCCGAAGACGGTGCCTGAGGCTCCCGTAGGTCAGGGCCGTGGCGAAGCGCATGTCCCTTTGGTCCAAAAGACAGCCCAGGCTGTTTAAAGCTTCTTCCGGGTGCTGGCCTTTATTAACCACAAGCGCGACTTCGAGCGCCACTCTCCGCGGATTAGTGTAATATTGTCTCATTATTCTTCTTTATAAAGTCAAAAAACCAATAATTAATGGATGAACGAATACTAGAGTCTATTTAAAAAAAATATCGACCAGCCTCAAAAAACGTTTAACTTTTTTCAAATTATGTCGATTAGTATATCAAAGACTGGCCGTCTCGCCCTCGAGGGTGGGCGCCACAGTTGATGTCCTCGGGACGCCGGCCGGCCTTTTGCATGACAGTCGAAACTGTCTTTGGTAATTTTGCTCGCATTTGGCGTTATTAACCGGCGTCAGAACAACCTTTTGAGTTTAGCTAGCTTCGAAGGATGGACAATCGGCCGGAGCCTTATTTGTGCGCAACACCTCATTTTTTGGAGGGACAAGTATGGCGCAGATAAACATGTTAGATAAAATCGGCTTGAACATCGACCAGGTCTCCCAGATGACGGGTGTCAAAAAAACCACCCTGAGATACTGGGAGAAGGAATTTTCCGACTACCTCAAGCCGGAACGAACCGACAGCCGCCGCCGTCAATATTCGCTGGTGGAGGTGGAGAAGGTCGCGGTTCTCAAGCAGCTCATCGAGGAGGAGAAGTACAAGTCCGCCGGGGTCCGTCTCAAGCTGGGCCTCGGGCTCATGAACAGCGCCTCCAACACCTCCGAGACGAGCGCGATGAACCAGCCGCCCGGCGTCCTGGCGGGACTGCCAGACGGTTGAGCCCGCCCCCGCGCCCATAAGGACGAACAGCCAGGGAAGGCGCCCCAGGCCAAGGATGGCGAAACCCAAGGGGAACGGCCTCATAAGCCGTTCCCCTATTAATGTCGCCAGGGACCCGGCCCCTGACCGATCCGGACGGACCGATCCGAACGGACCGGCCCGCCATCTCCGCCCGGCCGAAAAAACTCCGCCTCCAAAGCCCCGGACGGGACAGCCGATCTTAGCGGATCAAGCCCTCGCGGTCAAACGTCCGCGGCCTTTTTCCAGCCCAAACCCCCGCGAAGACACCCCGGGACAGTCATAGACCACCCCTTCGGCCCCAGTCCTTCGGCCCCGGCCCGCGCCGTCCGGACCGGTCCGGCCAGACCCGGCCAATCCAATCCCGCCCCGCCCAAGTCAAGCCGGCAAGAAAAACAAAACCCGAATTGCGACCGGCGGACTCCCCAAAATTTAAGTCGGCGGCCCCCGGGGCCTGTTGTCAAAAGAAACCCGTCCTCGTAGGGACGCGGGGCGACCCCGACGGGAAGAAATTCAGGGAGCATCCCGACCGCACAAAGAAGACGTTCAATATGTCGGAGTTTGACGCGCGAGACATGACAGTTGCGGCGGGAACCCGCGCGGCGGCGGCAGGCGAACAAGAGGGGCTTGCCGAACGGTTGAAAAGCGTCGGCGCGGAATTGACGAGGTAAACGGAGGACGACTATGACATGCGCGCGGGAGGAATTTTCAGAAGCCGTGCCCGCCATGGAACCGACAATCGACAGGCGGCAGGCGGCAAGCGCGAGAAAGCTTCGACGAATCTCCGCGACGGTTCGTCACGGCGGAAGCCTGCGGCGCGCCAAATCGACGCGCGCAAAATCGCGGTCGAACTGATTAAGCGCGGGGGGGCGCCCGAATGAAAGACTCCGTCATAAAGGGCATTCACGAGGCGGCGGACATTCTGAGAAAGGAGCGGGGGCGACGCCGCGACCACGGGGCCGGCCACCTTCCTCACCAGTCCGAGGCGCGTTTGACAACGTCAATTAAAGAGCGTCCGGACGCGAACGCTGGCGAGCTTGCCGGCAGTTTGAATATGACAAATGGCGCGGTCGCGCAAGTTGTCGGCAAGCCGGAGCGCAAAGGGCTAATCAAAAGGTTCCGGCTGAAAGATGACGGGCGGGAAGCTTATTTTCGCTTGACCGAAACAGACGGTCAGACATATCGCGGTCATGTCGCGCGCCATGAAAAAATGAACGCGAAAGTCGTCAATTAGATCCGCGGTCTAAGAGAGGCCGACCGCCGCGTCATATCAGACTTCGCGAAGGCGTTGTCCGAGGATTTTGATGTCGGCTGATTTCCCCGCCCGATATTCCAGCCGCCAAATTAATTTTGGGAGCTTCATTTTCAACGAACGACACCGAAACAAGAAGGAATCGGACCGTGCTTCCGACATAATCAAATCCTTTATGGCACGACAATAAGAGAGATAAAAGACGAGAAATTCTTTCATTGCCGTCACTAAACGGGCGCATACACAAAAAATCAAGCGCGAAGCATGGGATCGGAAGAAGACTGTTGATATCGGAGTCGTCGCGAGCGGCCATATAAGCAAGTATGAGCCGCTCCATAGTTTCCGCAGTTTCAGCGGCTGGCGTCGGCGCGAAACGGACTCTCCGCGAACCGTCACACCCTGTTTCCATAATAACATTATCATGTTCTTTGTATACGCCGCATGGCATATTAGTTTCCGACAACATAATCTCATGCAGTGACAGGATTGTTTCTTCAGAAATTTATAATGATTAAAAATTTGCGCGCGCTTCGTTCAAAGCCATACTGTGCCCGGCGATCTCCTTTTCAGCATGGTTTGGCGGAGAAACGTTTTGACGAACGGGTTTAACAAAGCGATCATCGCTCGTCACAATGCCTTCAATGGCATTCGAACCGCGCGCCGACTGCGGCTTGGCAAAACTCACCAAATGTGAACAGATATCAGGATAATCAGCGCGGCGCAGACTGTCAACCGCGCCGAGCCTCGCTGCTGCTTCGACAATAGTTATAAGTTTTGCAGGAAACGAAGAATTAATAAGAAAAGAGCAATCAAAGTAACGCGTCTTTCATACCTCAAGCAAATCAATTTTAATTATGATAACTTTTTTTTCTAGCAGTCAAGAGGGAGAATAAAAAAAGCAGTAAAAATATAAATATAGAAAAAATAAGCCGGCAAGACTTTCAGGCGTGATTTTTAAGATATACGCCATGTCAGGCTGTCAGGAAGAACCTAATCTTCTCGAGTCACACCCCGTCATGTTCTCCGACCGGCCTCTTT
>JAISET010000019.1 GCA_031264015.1 Deltaproteobacteria bacterium
AATGTCCGGGGCCGGGCCGCCCGGCCATGCCGCCCCCCGCCATGGTCCGCCCGGCCGCCCCGACGCCTCGCCGCGCCGGCCTCTCAGCCCACCAGGGCCGAGACGACGGCCTCGACGTCGCCGCCGAAGGTGGCGGCCAGGATCTTTAAAAACTCGGTCAGGTTGACGCAGAGGACGCCCCCGACTATGTGAACCAGGGCCCTGGGAAGCCCCCCGCCCTCGCCCCCGGTCAGCCGCAGGATGCAGACGCCCCTGGCCACGCCCACCAGGCCGACCAGGCCGACCGCCAGCACGGCCACCCTCAGATATCCGGCGGCGGCGTGGGCCGGGGGCCGGTAGGAGAGCAGGTCGGCCGAGTCGCCCCCCAGAAGGGTCTGGCTCAAGGCGTCCAGCAGCTCCGGGACGTTTATGAGAACGGCCCCGGCCAGCAGCGTCAGAAAGGCCTTCTTTCCGCCCCCCTCCGGCCTGGCGGAGGCCAGACCCAAAAGACCCGAGACCGTCAGGGCCAGGCCGATCATGGTGACGATGACCAGCAGGACCCCCCACCAGACCTCCAGATGGGGGACGAGGTTGGCGAGAATGTCCGTCTGATAGCCGCCGCTCATCGCCCGCCCTCCCTTTCTTCCGGAAGCGGGACCAAAAACCCGCCGGTATTCCCGACCGCCGCCGCCCGCCCGGCAGCGGCCCTTTTCGCCCGGACCCGTCCCCGCCCGGTCATCTGACGCCCGTGATCAGCACGCCCAGCTGGCTGCCCGCCGGCAGCGTCACGGTGGGCGGGCGGTCGAAGCCCTTTTCCAACTGGCCCGAGGCCCTGCGTCCGACGGTCCCCAAGGCCTCCAGGGACAGCTCCCCCCAGGAGGGGTCCCCCGGCCGGCCGTCGACCAGGACGTCCCCGTAAACCGAGACGGTGGTCCCCCTGCCGCTCATGGCGTCCCCGAAGCCCTCCAGGAAGGCCGAGGCCAAAAGCCCGCCCCAGCGCTCCAGGAAGTGGGAGTCCACCCGTCCCCGAACGGCCGGGGAGCCGGTGCGCGGGTCGACGGCCAGGGCCTCGACGCCCACGGGTTCCGAAAACCACGGGGCCGCGAGCTTTTGGAAGCGCATCTCCAGGCGCTCCCCCCGTCTTTCAAAACCCCCCAGAAACCTGGCCCCCTTAAGGGGACCCGAGACCACCCTGGCCGTCACGGGGCCCGGGACGTCGCTGTCGGCGGCGAGCTCGGTCACGGCGAAGTGCACCCGGCCCGGCTCCAGCCCCTCGGGAGGAGCCGCCGGCGACGCCCCCCCGTCGTCGCTCCCGGGGACGGCCGCCGGCCCGCCCGGCGTCGTCCGCGCCACGAACTGGCCCGCCTGGCCCCGCCGCTGGGCGAGCCCCCGCAGGTCGTTTAAAAGGGCCGCGTCGTCGGGCCGCGTTTGTCCCGCCGCCCCGGCGCCCGTCCGGCTCCGGGTCTCGTCTGACCCCCCGGAACTCCGGGGGGCGGGGACCGGCCCCGGCGAGCGGTCCGGCCCGGGGGGCGCGCCGACCGGGGGCGCCATGGGCCGGGGGGGCAGCTCCGGGGGCGCGGGCCCCGGCCCCGGCCCGGGCCGCCCGACTTCCGCGGCCGCCGTCCTGGCCCCCACCGGCGTGGGCACGTAGGACTTTCCTTTGGCCAGCGCCTCCCTGGCCCCGGCCCGGTTGAGCTCGTCGATCATCTTGTTGTACTCGTCGGTGCCCTCGCCGCCCACGGCCCCGCTGATGTTCCTGGGGGTCAGGCTGACCGAGGACTCCAGGTCGTCCCCGCCGCCGGAGACGGCCCGCCAGAAGCCCCTGGCGCCCAGGCCCAGAACAAGCGCCAGAAAGAACGCCCCCAGGGTCAGCGCCCATCTCCTGGGCACCCTGATTCTCCCCGAGTAGGGGACGGAGGGGGTCGAGGAACGGGAGGGGGAGGAGCGGGGCGGGGCCGGCGGCGGGGCCGGCGCCCCGGGCCCCGGGAACCCCCCTCCCCCGCCGCCGCCGCCGCCGCCCGGCCGTCCCGGAACGCCAGCCCCGGAAAAAACGGAGGGGTTTTGAGAGCTGGCGGCGGCGCTTTGGCCGGCCGCGCCTGACAAACTGGCCGCGGACCGCGGGCCGACGGCGCCTGGCGGACCGGCGGAGGCCTGGGGGCCGGCGGCGCCTTGGCCGGCGGCGCCTTGGCCGGCCGCCCTCCGGCAGCCGCGCCAGCCGGCCTCGGGCAGGCCCTTAAAAAATCGTCCCGCCCTGGCCAAAAAACTTGTCCGGGGAAAACTGGTCATCTTAGCGGGCCTCCAACACCCTCCCGCCGGAAACGACTCCGGTGAGAACGACGGTCTGAGTCTCCTCGCCGTCGGCCAGCAGGACCGAGGGCACGGGGGGAAAGGCGTAGACGGTCAGGCCACCGGCCCCCGAGGCTTTTTGTTTGAAGGGGGGCCAGAACAGGGACCTTCTGGTGCGCAGGTAAATGTCGCCCCCCGCCTGGCAGAAGCTCTCCCCCTCGAGGGCCGGCTCGGCGGCCAGCGTCGACGCGCCCTCGGGGATCAGGCCGTCCAGAAGCGCGTAGAGGAGGTCGTCCGCGGCCGAGAAGCTCCCTTCTCCCGCCCCCGCCCCCGCCCCCGCCGACGACGGGGCCGCGGCCAGGGGGCCCCTCTCCTGGACCTGGAAGACCACCAGCCCGTCCAGCTCCCTGCCCCGGTCGACCGCCGAGCTGGTCGTCAGCCTGGCCAGCACCGGGACGTCCCGGCCCTCCAGGGTGACCACCAGGTTGGACTCGCCGTGGTTGGTCAGGGGCGAGACGACGATCTGGTTGGCGGAGCCCCCCTCCAGGGTCTGGGCCGCGAACAGGGCCCCGCTCCCCAGCACGCTCGCCGAGACCGGCCAGGGCCTCCCGGTGGAGTCGGTGAACACCAGGGCCGTCACCAGATTGGGGGTCAGCTCTATGACCGGCGCCTTGAAGCCCGGCTCCAGCCTCACCCTCTCGGTTCTCGACCTCATGGCCCCCGGGGCGGGGTCGCTCATGGCCCTCTCCCTTTGGTCCAGACTCCGGCGGTATCTCTCCACCTCGTCCGGCGAGGCCGGCAGCAGCGCGGCCAGGGAGCGCTCGTAGGCGGCCTGACGGGCCCTCTCGGCCCGGACGGCCTCCTGGTCCGCCCCGCCGTCGACCGCCCCGCCGCGGGCCTCCGCGCCCGCCCCGGGGCCGGAGGGCCCCGTGGGCTCGGACCGGCCGGAAAAACTTTCCCGACCCGCCCGGTCGGACTGTCCCGAAGACCCGGACAGGCCGGCGGGGCCGGGCGCGCCGGAACCCCCCGCCCCGTCCGCGGACTCCTCGCTCTCGGCCGTCCCGACCTTCTCCATGAGGTCGGCGGGCAGCCAGTCGGGCTCCTCGGGGGCGGGGACGGACCCGGCCCTCGTCCCGCCGGTCCCGGAGCCCCCCCCGTCGTCGGCGGCGGCGTCGGAAACGTCGGCGGCGACGGAAGTGTCGGAGGCGTCGGAGGCGTCGGAGGCGTCGGAGGCGTCGGAGGCGTCGGACGCAGCGTCGGACAAGCCGCCCGACAAACCGGCGGAGTCAGTCGAGGCCGGGGCGTCGGTCGAGTCGAACGGGACGTCGGTCGAGTCGAACAGGACGTCAGTCGAGTCGAACGGGACGCCGGCGCCCGTCGTTTCCAGGTCGTCCGCAAAGATGTCGGTCATGTCGTCCTCCGCCAAAGGCTGGGTCCGGATCTGTTCCTCCAGGTCCGCGAGGTCCGCGAGATCCGCAAATTCATCAAAGTCCCCCGGGTCCTCAAGCTCCTCGAAACCGGCGAAGACGGTTCTTCTTCCGCCGCGGCCGTCGCCCTCGCCGCCGCCGTCGGGAGCGCGGCCCCGCCCCCCGGGGGCGCCGGCCCGGCCGTCGGCGGAATCCGACATCAGACCACGGCCGGCCGGATCCCGACCCGCGCCCCCGGCCTCGCCGGCGCCC
>JAISET010000021.1 GCA_031264015.1 Deltaproteobacteria bacterium
TTCTTATTTGACTGAATTATAACACTTCAAACGGTTTTTGGCTAACGGTTGCCGTTGGCTTGGTTGGTGGCCGGGCGATGTGAGGAGGAGCGAGTTTTTGATTAAGAGTTGAAAGCCGGCTTCGTCATGAGACCAGATTTGACTCCGGATAATCACCAGGAGCGTCTTAAGCTTCGTTTTGCAGATTTATTGGTGTATTAAGAAATCATTCGTTCAACTGGTTTCAGTAAAGTCATTTAAAACTTGATCTATAATAATAATAAAACTCTAAACGCTATCATTATATTCATGTTATGCAAGCTATAATCAGCTTGTCATAGTATTTAATATTGGTTTAAGCATTCTTTTGCTAAAATATATTATCATAATTATGCTTTATCGCCAGCTTCAATTTTATATTTTATGCAAGTATTATGTGAAAAGATTCATTACAGAGATTTTCCTTCATCTTATTTATCTTTATTAACTTAATATAGAAAATTATATGATTCAATTTAATTTAATATATTAATTAATAATACTGGATCACTTAATAAGTATAAAATTAATAAAACAGTAGTTAGTAATCACTCCGGGATTGTTAACAACGAAATTAGACTGTTCATGTCGCGCGCCAGCGACGACGGCCCGGCCGGAACTTCCCCCGGGCGCGGACGTCCGCAAGGCGGCGGCAAAGGGAACCGCCGGTGATGACAACCGGCCCGCCGGCGTTCCAAGAAATTAGAAAAACATTCTTCCGGGCGCCGGCAAGACCTGTTTTATCCCCCGGCTGGAAAGACGTCGGGGAGTCCTCCTCCCCGCGTCCTAGGCATCCTCCGCCCGTCTTGCTTTTGATGAAATAACAAATTACAATGGCATTGTAACTTACAATATCACTCTAAATTAGCATTATGTTATAATTTATTTTAATCTAATCACTTGGGCTGCTTTTATATGCGCATGCTTGCGCTTCCGCGCCCTCGGCCTTTGGTCGGACATTTTGACCGGGGGCCGTCCCCCCCCCCGCCGCCGGCCGCCCCCGGCAAGCCCGTCGGGCGGGCGGAAAAATCCCCCGGCGTCTTCCCTCGAGGAAAAAAATGCCCGCACGGTCGTCACCCTTCAAGTTTGGCCACGTCCCCCGCCGCTCCCCGGCGGACAGGGCGGCCCTGGTCGACGCGGCCATGGGGCGCCGCCCGGCCGACCTGGCGGTCAGAAACGCCAGGGTCTACAACCCCTACCTGGGGGACTTCCAGACGGGCGACCTGGCCGTGGCCGGGGGCCGGGTGGTCGGGATGGGGCGGTACAAGGCCCTGGTCGAGGTCGACGCCGGGGGAGGGCTCCTGATCGCGGGCTTCATCGACAGCCACGTCCACCTGGAGAGCTCCATGGCCTCCCCGGCCGAGTTCGCCAGGTGCCTGGCCGGAAACGGCGTCACCACCATAGTCGCCGACCCCCACGAGATAGCCAACGTGGCGGGCCTCAGGGGAGTCGAGTGGCTGATCGCCGCCTCCCGGGGCCTCCCCGTCAACGTGTTTCTCATGGCCCCCTCCTGCGTGCCGGCGACGCCGCTGGAGCGGGGCGGGGGCGAGCTGACGGCGGGGGACATAGAGACGCTTTTGAGGGAGCCGACGGTGCTGGGCCTGGCCGAGATGATGAACTACCCCGGCGTCCTCTCCGGCGACCCCGGGGTCCTGGACAAGCTGGGCCGGGCGGGCCTGGCCGACGGGCACGCCCCGGGTCTGACCGGCGCCGCCCTGGCCGCCTATGTCGGCGCCGGCATCTCCACCGACCACGAGTGCTCCACCGCCGCCGAGGCCCGGGAGAGGCTCGAGACGGGCCAGAGGGTCCTTCTGCGCCAGGGGACGGCGGCCAGGAACCTTTTGGACCTGCTGCCCGTCGTCACCCCCCTCACCGCCCGCTTCTGCCACCTGGCCACCGACGACCGCCACGCCCAGGACCTGGACCTGGACGGCTCGATCAACCACCTGGTGGCCCTGGCCTTCAAGGCGGCGGACACCCCGAAAAACCTGGTCCTCAACATGGCCACCCTCAACCCGGCCGAGCACTACGGCCTCAGGGACCTGGGCTCCCTGGCCCCCGGCAGGATCGCCGACATGGCCCTCTACCCCGACCTCTCGGAGATGAGGCCGGAGCTGGTCTGGAAGGCGGGCGAGCTGGTCCACGCCGGGCCCGGCCGCAAGACGGGCCTCTCCCCGCGGGTCGCCGGCGTTTTCGGGACGGCGGGCGCGGCCGGACGGGACGGGGACGGGACGACGCCCCCGCCGGACGACTCGGCCCTGCGGGACACCGTGGTCCCGGGGGACGTCAGCGAGGACGACCTGCGCGTCCCGGCGACCGGCGGCAAGATCCGCGTCATCGGCGTCATCCCCGGCCAGATCGTCACCGAGGACCTGACCATGACCGTCCCGGCCGTCGACGGCTTTTATCCGGCCGACCCGGGCAAGGACCTGGCCAAGCTGGCCGTCTGGAACCGCTACCGGGGAGGCGGGCCCCCGGCCCTGGGCTTCGTCTGGGGCCTGGGCCTGAAAAGGGGCGCCTTCGCCTCCACGGTCAGCCACGACTCCCACAACCTGGTCGCCGCCGGCGTCAGCGACCGGGACATGGTCGCCTGCGCCCGGGAGCTCGCGCGCCTGGGCGGGGGCCTGACCATGGCCGCGGGAGGCGAGATCCTGGCCTCCCTGCCGCTGCCCCTGGGGGGCCTCATGAGCGAGCTGAGCGTCCCCGAGATCGCCAAGGAGCTGGAGAGGCTGGGCCTGGCCGGCCGCGAGCTGGGCTTCACCCAGGAGTTCGACCCGTACATGACCCTCTCGTTCATGAGCCTGCCGGTCATCCCGGCCCTGAAGCTGACCTGCCGCGGCCTGGTGGACGTGGCCGCCTTCGCCTACGCGCCCCTGGTCTTCGACTGAGGCCCGGGCCCGCCCCCGGGCCCCCGCCCGCCCGCCGCCCCGCGCCAGCGCGGCCGCCGCCGGCCGGGGCGCCCGTCAAAGGAAGTGATAAATTGTCCTCGGCCCCGGTTAGTTTGCCGACCAGGCTTCCCGAGCCTCACGAGCCTCACGAGCTCGCGGCGCCGGCCCCGCCTGCCGCCGCCGCCGCCCGCCGGGCGACGCCCGCGCCGCCGCCCCCTCCCCGGAGGGGCGTCCGCCGGGCCCCGGAGGCCGGTCCGTGGCGATAAGACTGCCCAAAATACCCCCGGGTCCCTGGGAGCTGGAGTATCCCTTCGCCTCGCATTATCTGGAGCTGGGACCGGACAAGGTCATGCACTACCTCGACGAGGGGGAGGGGCCCCCGGTGGTCATGGTCCACGGCAACCCCAGCTGGTCCTTCATGTTCAGAAGGCTGGTGAAAGGCCTCGAGGGCTACAGAAGGCTGGCCCCCGACCATCTGGGCATGGGCCTCTCCACCCGGCCACGGGACGGCTACGGCTTCCGGCTGGCCGACAGGGTGGACGACTTCTCCGCCTGGATCGAAAGCCTCGGCCTCGGGGAGCCCGTCCACCTGGTCCTGCACGACTGGGGCGGGCCCATCGCCCTGGGCTGGGCGGGCGCCCACCCGGACCGGGTGGCCTCGGTGACCGCCATGAACACGGGCCTCAGGCGCCCCGAAAACTTCAAAATCCCCGCCAGGCTGGGCCTGTTTAGAAAAGCCCCGGCCCTCCGGAACCTTCTGGCCGTCCACCTGAACCTCTTCGCCGCCGGGGTGGTGCGCCACTGCTCGGTCAGGCCCTTCTCCCCGGCGGCCGCGGACGGCTTTCTGGCCCCCTACCGCTCCCCCGCCCACCGGGAGGCCCTGGCCCGCTTCGTGGCCGACATCCCCCTGGGCGAGGGCCACCCCACCCGGGCCTTTCTGGCGGGCATAGACCGGGACTTCGCCTCCCTGGCCGGCAAGCCCTTCCTGCTGCCCTGGGGCATGCGCGACTTCGTCTTCAGCCCGCTCTTCTACGACGACCTGCGGGCCAGGCTTCCCGGGGCGCGCCTGCTGCCCCTGTTCCGCTCCGGCCACTGCCTGCTGGAGGACGAGCCGGAGGCGGTGGGGGAGGCCGTCAGGACCTTCCTGGACGAGCACTCCGGGCGGGCCGCCGGGGGTTGAGTTACCGCCCGGCCGGCGGGCGGCCCCGGGGAGGCCGCCCCCCGGAGGCCCGCGCCCCCCGGAGGCCAGCGCCGCCCTGCGGCGGGCGCCGGCGGATATACATTGTCCCCGGACTGATATATAATCCCCGCAAGCGTCGCCCCCGCCGCGGACGGGGCCCCGGGCCGCGAAACCCCGGGGGGCGTCGTTTTCGCGGCTTTTTTCCCCGGCCCCGTTTTTTTGCGGCCCGGCCGGTTTTCCAGGGCCCGGCCGGCCGTCCTTTGGTTTTTTTGTTTTTTCGAGGGCCGGGCGGGCCGGCTTTTGGTTTTTTTGTTTTTTCGAGGGCTTTCCCCCCCCCGGCGCCGCCAGGCATGTCCGAGGCGTCTTTTTCTTTCCCGGGGCGCCGGGCGCTTTCGCGGCGGCGTCACTTTTTTTGCGGTCAAGCGATGGACAACTCCCCGATCAACCCCGAGCCCCAGGCAGGAGCCGGGTCCAGGGAGGGAGCCGAGCGGCAGGCGCCCCCCGAGACCTTCAACATCTCGTCCCTCATGACCCGGGTGGCCGGAAGGACGCCCGGGAGAACGGCCGTCAACAACCGCCGCGGGCCCGACTGCCTGGGCCGGACCAGGATCACCTACGCCGAGCTGGACCGCGACTCCGACGTCCTGGGGGCGGCCCTGGCCGCGGGGCCCCTGCGGCCCGGGGACAGGGTGGTGGTCATGGCGCCGCCGGGCCCGGACTTCTTCGTGACCATCTTCGGGCTGTTCAAGGCCGGGCTGGTCCCGGTCATGGTGGACCCGGGCATGGGGCTTAAAAAAATGCTCTCCTGCCTGGCCGAGGGCCAGGCGGCGGGGCTGGTGGGGGTCAAGCTCGCCCATCTGGCCAGCCTGATCCTGCCGCGCTACTTCGTCGGCCTCAAGTACCGGCTGACCATCGGGCGGCCCCTGTTCTGGGGGGGGGACAGCCTGGCGGCCCTGCTGGCCAAAGGCGACCGGGGGCCCGAGGGGGCGCTCCCGGCCCCGACCCTGGCCTCGGACACGGCCGCCGTCCTCTACACCTCCGGGGCCACCGGGCCCGCCAAGGGGACCATCTACACGCACTCGATGTTCCGGGCGCAGGTGGGTCTGATCGGCGGGGCCTTCGAGATGAGGGACGGCGGGGTGGACCTCTCGACGTTTCCCCTCTTCTCGCTGTTCACCTCCGCCCTGGGCCTGACGGCCGTCATCCCCAACATGAACCCGGTCAAGCCCGGCTCCGCCGACCCCAGGAAGCTGACGCAGACCATCGTCGAGGAGAAGTGCACCAGCGTCTTCGCCTCCCCGGCGCTGTTGTCGAGGCTGGCCGTCTACCTGAAGGAAAACGACGTCAAGCTCGAGCTCCTGGACCGGGTCATCTCGGCCGGGGCCCCCATCAAGCCCCAGATCGCCGTCGACTTCGCCGCCGCCCTGGCCCCCGGGGGCAGGCTCTGGACGCCCTACGGGGCCACGGAGGGCATGCCTCTGACCAGCATCGAGGCGGCCGAGATCGCCGAGGTCCGGGGCATGACCGAGCAGGGCTTCGGGGTCTGCCTGGGGAGGCCCCTGCCCGGCCACAAGATGGCCGTCATCGCCATCACCGACAACCAGCTGGACAGCTTCTCGGCGAAGTCGATACTGCCCATGGGCGAGGTGGGGGAGATCGTGGCCAGCGGCCCGGTGGTGGCCGAGAAATATTTCCAGCGGCCCCGGGAGACCGAGATGAGCCGCGTGACCGGACCCGACAAGGCCTTCTGGCGGCGCATGGGCGACCTGGGCTGGCAGGACGCCCAGGGGCGCGTCTGGTTCTGCGGCCGCAAGAGCCAGCGGGTGGTGGCCGAGAAGGCGGTCTTCTACACCGTCTCCTGCGAGGCCATCTTCAACAACCACCCCAGGGTCAGGCGCAGCGCCCTGGTGGGGGTGGGCCCGGCCGGCGGGGCCACCCCGGCCATGATCATCGAGCCCAAGAGCCGCCTCAACAAAAAGCAGTGGGCGGCCATGGTCGAGGAGCTCAAGACCCTGGGCCGCTCCAACCCCCGCACCCGGGCCATCGACTGCTTCCTGCCCCACCGAAACTTCCCCGTCGACATCCGCCACAACGCCAAGATCAACCGCGAGAAGCTCGCCCGCTGGGCCGCCGCGCGCCTGCGCAAGCAGGACTTCATCTAACGCGGCATGACAAAACGCGGCGTCATGTGGGCGGCGTCATGTGGGCGGCGGGAGGCGCGCCGCCCGAACAGTCGCGACATGACAAAACGCGGCGTCACGGGGGCGGGCGGGGTGGATTTTTTATTCGTTTATTTTCGCTTTTCAACCGAATGTTCAGGCTTTAAAGCAACCGGGACAAACCAAAACGCTTCAAAAACCGTCAAAAATTTAAAATTTAATTCTTTAGAACATAAAAAATTTTTTTATGTTTCTAAATTTTTCTCTTGACACAACAAAAATTTATTGGTATTGCCTGTTTGAGTTCGAACGACATAATAAAATGCAGATTTGCTGGCCGCTGATTATTATTATTATTATTATTAGCTATTGATTTGATTCTTTTGGTTGTCTTATTGCTGCGTTAAATATATAAATTTATTTTATTTTATTTTAATTTGTGTCATAATGGTCTATATCCAAGTAAAATTTGCATTTCGAACATTTGACAGGTGAGTCCGTGGACGATATATCTTAGTTCATCTTTGACGCCAGCTAGCGAAAAGCAGTCTGCCAAATCAAGAATGATTCATTAAAATGGTTGCTCGACAAGTTGAAAATAGTTGTCTTTTTTAACGATTAACATTAGAATTGAGGTGGGGTCGAAATGGCCGATTCGAATAAAGCAGCAGCTGATGATAGTATCATAAGACATTCTCAGCTAGATTGGCTTTTGAAAAAGATTGTTAGTATAATGCCGAGTTTTTCTCTTCACTTTTTTTTAACATTGTTTGTGAGTTTATAGAGTTAATCCAAACTGAATTTATTCATCCAAATAGCAGAATGAATAAAGGAACTAGAATTGCTGATCACTGTATTAGGGTAATATATGATTCTCCAACTGGTAAAATTGAAAGGATATTTATTTTAGAATACCAAGATAGGTATGACGAGACATTGCCAGATCGACTTTTTGATGTTTTTTATAATGTACGCAGTTGTCTAACAACAAGGAATATTTCCCCTTTTGTCTTATTTCTTGG
>JAISET010000090.1 GCA_031264015.1 Deltaproteobacteria bacterium
CGCCGCCCCCACCGCGACCCAGCCCAGGGCCGACACGCCCGCCGCCCCCACGGCGGCGAAGCCCAGGGCCGTCAAGGCCGCCGCCCCCACGGCGACCAAACCCACGGCGACCACGCCCAGGGCCGTCAAGGCCGCCGCCCCCCAGGCAGCGAAGCCCAGGGCCGTCAAGGCCGCCGCCCCCAAGGCGACCAAGCCCAGGGCGACCAAGCCCAGGGCCGTCAAGGCCGCCGCGCCCAAGGCCGCCAAGCCCAGGGCGACCAAGCCCAGGGCCGTCAAGGCCGCCGCCCCCAAGGCCGCCAAACCCAGGGCCGCCGCCAAGCCCAGGGCCCCCAGGGCCGCCAAGCCCAAGAGCCCGATCGCGGAGGCCAAGGAAATCATCGAGAACATCCCCGACGACAAGGACGATGATTAAGCCTGGTCCTCCCCGCCGTCACTGAACATCTGGCCGGCGGTTTGCAGGCTTTCCGAAGCCCTCCCGCCGCCGTCCGCCTCCGAGCCTTTTCGTCCGGCCCCGGCCCCCGCGCCGGGGCCCCCGCCCTCGAGGCCGCCGAAAAGCCGTTTTTGTCCATTTTTTTTCTTGGCCGCGAAGGGCCTGTTTCTCCCGGTCTTTTTCTCCAACGGAAGGACAAAAACGCCTTCTGAGTATTTTTGAGTCGTTTTAACCAAAGCCCCCTTCTTCCCGAGCCTGTCGACAGCCGACTCGGGGAGGCGGGGGCATTTTTGTGCCCCGCCCGGTAATCACTGTGACAATCAATATTTAATGTCCTCGAAATAGCTGCTCTTTTTTAAAATGCAATCTCCACTTTCTTGTAATCATTAGAATAAAAAAATTAATTTTGATTTATTAAAGTATTTAAGATATTACCGCAATATGTTATTATGATCATAAGGCGGGGCGAAGTTTTGTCCCGTCTACGGGTAACCGACCGTTATTTTTGGCATCTTTTATGACTTAGGCAACCCTCGATTTGGTCGGGCTTGCGCCCTTTTTCCAGCGGAGATATGATGTTAATGTAACCATGGCAAATTGTTGACTTTTCCTTCAAGATGGCTATAATTAGCCCATTAGGTCGTTGGCTGGCAAACCGTCAAGATGGTTGTTCATTCCAACTTTTTTTAGTCTTATATTAACCTTTAGCTTGTAACCGCGCTGTAATTTAGCTAAAGAAAGCTCCAGGCAAGCTAATATAAACATCACCCGTCTATTGTCGTCAGGGGCCGCAAGTCTGCCTGTCGGTCCGGCCGGGTGGCGGGGCCGCGGCGCCCCCGTCCGCCTGGCGGGGAGGGCGCGGACCCTTCCCCGAGATCGTCCATCGACAGACCGTCGGCCGTTTACGCAACCAACAGCGTCGCTCACCGGCTTATTTCAGGATTATCATGACCGTAACCAAAGAAAGAATAGTCTCCAGAATCCTCGAGGAGACAACTGTAAACCCCCTCCAGGCCCGCAGGCATGTGGAGTCCATTCTCGACATAATCAAGTCCACCCTGGCCAATGAAAACCACGTCCTCATCAGCGGTTTTGGCAAGTTCATGGTGCGCAAAAAAAGGTCCCGGCAGGGGCGCAACCCCCAGACCGGCCAGCCCATGAACCTCAAAGCCCGCCAGGTGGTCACCTTCAAGATCTCCGGCGTCCTGCGGAAACGGATCTCCCCCGTCAAGACCTGAAAGCCCTCCCGCCAGCCGAATGGCGGGGCTGCCCGCCCCGCCATTGACTGAAATAAAGGGACGGCTTGAGAAATGTCCGGAAGACGTCTCCCCGGTGACGACGAGCTTCGGCAGACTTGCTTCCTGCCCGCGCGCCGGGGCCTTTTCGTTTGACGACGGTCTTCTGCGCCGACAGACTGTTTTCGCCAGCCGTTTTTTTTCCGTATTTATCGCCCGCCCGTCTGATTTTTCCCCCGTCCTTTATGACAGCCGTCCTCTTTGTCTGCTTTTCATCATTCCCGTTTTCCCTCTTCCCTCTTCCCTCTTTCGTCTTTCGTCTTTCGTCTTTCGTTTTTCCTCTTTCCTCTTTCCTCTTTTCTCTTTCCTCTTTCCTCTTTCCTCTTTCCTCTTTCCTCTTTCCTCTTTCTTCTTTCCTCTTTCTTCTTTCCTCTTTCCTCTTTCCTCTTTCCTCTTTCCTCTTTCATCGCCGCTTCCACTACTACTACTACTACTACTACTACTACTACTACTACTACTACAGTTATTGACCACGCCACGGTTGCCGGCGCTATTGTGTCACTGTTGTCACAACTGTTGCCGCTCCTTCTGCCGCAGTTATTGTTACTTTTGATGGTGGCGTCTTGTTGCCGACGCCGGTGATCTTGCGTTGTGGTGGCGGCGCTTTTTTTGTCGAGGCGGCGATGATGGCGGTGACGGTGATGATATCGATGATGCTGGGAACGGTAATTTTATGATGATGAAGGCGCGGCTCAAACTCTCGATTCGGCGCGCGGCCCAGGCAGGAAAAAAATTTTTTTTTGCCGGCGACGTCCGGGGCGCCGGCCTGCGGGTTGACAGGCCGGAGGGGCCGGGCTGGCGGTGGCCGCGCCTCGGGGAGCCGGCTTAAATTTTCTTGCCTAAAATTTCATTGGCGGACTGGAAGCTCCGGCTTAATTCTAAAATGTCTTTTAGGTGTAATTTAGTGCAGTTTGTTGTTTTTGCTGGCTTAAGACATGCTTGCGCGTTAGTTATTGGTCGATTAAACTATTTTTATTTTTATCTATTTTATGCCTGATTAATTATCTAAACATTTCCTTAACCAATAAAAGATAAAACTGGAGCAACTAAATTTTAGACATATTTCGCCTGCCACTTTATTGTCATTTTATTGGATGGCGTTAATTTATTGTGAAAATATGTCTCCGGTTGAGCCAAGCGTCTGGAAGGAGGGCTCGAAAAAGGGCGTCGGCACCGTTTGGCGAAACGGTAATATTTTAACGACGGCCGCCAAAATACTTTGACAGAATAAAAAATAGTCAATAAATTCAATAAGTAACGTCAAGTCACGTAAAGTCGTTTTTTTTCTTGACAACGATTTTGAAAAGTGACAAAATGCCTAAAGTAACAACATGCATATTTATCATACAGCCTTTCGGGCCATCGGCGCCCCGGCGATAGTTTTATTGCCCCCCGGTCAAAGGCGCTTCTTTTCTTTAGTCTGTCGTCGGATTTGATTGCCCGTCTGTTTTTTTTCTGTTTTGTCCATGAATTTTCTTTCGAATTTGAGTTTCGGATTTTTATAAGGCGCGGCCCGCCGCCGCGCCCCCTGGCGAGGTTTTTCCGATCGACCAATACCGCCGCGTCATTGGAGACGTTTTCTTTGAGACTGGTCAAACTCACATCAGGCCTCGGCCCGCCCGCTTTTTTCCGTCAGGAGACCGCGGGGGAGGACGGGACCGCCCCTTGTCGGCTAAAGTCTGGTTTTTTTGCCGCGCGTCCGGCCCCTGGCTGGCCCGGCTTCGCCCTTCTTCTAAACTCGGGCGTCCTGGCCTTTAAGACTTCAGCTCGCGGGTAGGAGCCGGTCCGCGCCCCGCGCCGGAGGCTCCGCGTTTTTTCCGGGCGCCCTGGAGCGGGCGGACCGGGTCGGCCGTCGTCCGACGGTTGTCGGCAAATTAAATTTGATCAACAGGTAAAAACCCCAGTCTGTTCATTTTAAAGACATTTAACTACTATGTCTTGTATTTTCACTTAATTAAATTCGCTATATATAGTGCTGAATTTGGCCCTAAGAAAAAAATAGGGACTTTTTATCGGTTGATCAAATTTGTCTTCAAACAGATTTCTGTTTTTGAATTATCGCCAGTCGGCTCCGTCCCGCCGTCAAAGGGGACGGATAAAAATGACGACGCCTCGCGCCGGAGGACGATCCGGCAAGAGGGCGGTTAAAATTATTTACAGATAAAAATTTCGTTCGAAAAACTGAATATCGGCAGCCACAAGACCTCGATGAGGCGAGGTCTTTTATCCGTAGGTCTGGTCGTCCGGCGGTCCACAGCTGGCAGGCGCGAGCCCGCCTTCGCCGGACGGCGAGATCCTCTTTTTTATACTCGCGGCCGGGCCGCATTGTCCCGGCCCATCGACAATCATGTTCGGGAGCATCCGCAGGCGGGGTTTTGTTTTGTCCGCCTGTACCCGGACGTATTTCAGCGCCGCCATTCGGCGCACCCTGGGAGACACGCAAATGAAGGGTTTTGCAATGTTAGGCCTTAACAAGGTTGGCTGGATCGAGAAGGACGTGCCCAAGATCGGACCCATGGACGCCCTCGTCAAGCCTCTCGCCATTTCCCCCTGCACCTCCGACGTCCACACCGTCTGGGAGGGGGCCATCGGCGACCGCCACAACCTGATTCTGGGCCATGAGGCCGTGGCCGAGGTCGTCGAGGTCGGGCCGCTGGTCGAGGACTTCAAACCCGGCGACAAGGTCATCATTCCGGCCATCACCCCCTACTGGGAGAAAGTCGCCGCCCAGATGGGCTACCATCAGCATTCCGGCGGCATGCTGCTGGGCTGGCAGTTCTCCAACGTCCGCGACGGCGTCTTCAGCGAGTATTTCCAGGTTATCCAGGCCGACGGCAACCTGGCCTTACTGCCCGAGGAAGTCTCCGTCGAGGAGGGCGTCATGCTCTCCGACATGGTCCCCACCGGGTTCCACGGCGCCGACAACGCCGAGGTGGCCTACGGCGAGACCGTGGTGGTCATCGGCATCGGCCCGGTCGGCCTGATGGCCGTGGCGGGGGCCAACCTCCGGGGCGCCGGCCGGATTCTCGCCGTCGGCTCCAGGGAGATCTGCCAGAAGGCGGCCGCCGGCTACGGCGCCACCGACCTTATCGACTATAAGAAGGGCGACATCGTCACCCAGATCAAGGATCTGACCCACGGCAAGCCCGTCGACAAGGTCATCATCGCCGGCGGCGACTTGGTCGCCTTCGAGCAGGCCCTGAAGGTGATCCGCCCGGCCGGCACCATCTCCAACATCAACTACCTGGGCAGCGGCGAGTACATCAAGGTCAACAGGATCGACTGGGGCCTCGGCATGGGCCACATCAAGATCATCGGCGGCCTTATGCCCGGCGGCCGCAAGAACATGGAGTACCTCTCCAACCTGCTGAAGTACAAGAAACTCGACGTCAAGCCCCTCCTGACCCATCGTCTGAAAGGCTTCGAGAACGTCGAGAAGGGCCTGTACCTGATGAAGGACAAGCCCCGCGACCTGATCAAGCCCGTGGTGACCATGTAAGCCGCCCGCCAGTCCGCCTGAAACCCCGTCCCGCCAACCCGGGGCGGGTTTTGGACCGCGGACCGGCATTTCTGCGTCCGCGCCCCCCGGCGGGCCGTCTATTGTCGTTTTGTCCCCGCGCCCGTCCCCGGCGGTCTCGCGCCGCCGCGGACGGTCTCGCGGAAGCCTTCGGTTGATTTCGGATGGCGGCTTCCTGACTGTCTGCCGCTTTGTCGCGGCGGTGGCTTCTCTGCAGTCGTCGCCTCCCCGCGCAGGCCGCTTCTATTCGGAGACAGTTTTTTAGAGACTTTTCTTTCGAGACTTTTTTTGGGATTTCCTTGGGCGCGGCCCCTCCTTCGGGTGCCGTTCCCCGCCGTGCGGAGGTGTTTTTTCCCTCCGGCCGGTCCGTCGGTTTCTTGACAGCGTTTTTTTGAGAACGGATTTTTGATCTCTGATTTTTGATCTCTTTTTTCCCGGCGGCTTGTTTCCCGGGGGAGGGCGGTTGTTTCGAGCCTCCCTCCCCCGGGCCGCCGTCCGTTTGTCTTCCGTCCGTTCTCGGCTCATTTTCCGTCCGACGTCCGTCCGGTGCCCAGGGCTTTTTTCCGCCCCTCGCGCCTTATGAGCCGCCGCCCAGACACCGTCCCCCCTCCGGGTCGTCCTCGGAGACTGCGGTTTTTTTTGGGGACATTCTTGTTGCGGCAGCGCATTGTTGCGGCCAAATTCCGGGCCGCCCTCCATTTTGGCGGGCCAGGCCAGGTTGTCTCGCCAAAGTCCCCCAAACTAGAGGCCCCCGCCCGCCTCCACCTTCCCCCCGGCTTTCCTCCCGTCGTCCTCGGCGGGGGAAAAAAAGTTCCCCGCCCCGTCAAAAATCCTCGTCAAGAAAAACTTCCCTGACGATTAAACCGTTGATAATAGTATTGTTTTTGGCCGGACAGGTGGTTAAAAATAATTATTGACACAAACCGGGCCGAATGGTATATTAAATTAAACTTCCGGCAATTGATGCGACGCAGCTAAAGTTGTGGCAGACTGGCCTAATGCCCCCGGCATTGATTAGTTACCGACGATTGTCTTTTCTCTCGTTTGCCAGGCCGTCCCCGCTTCCCGGCGGGCATGACGGCGCGAATTGGGGTTCCCCGCATGGCCTTTGGTTACTTTGCTGTGGATTGTCGCATTTAATTTGGCGACTGAATTTCTCGCCGGATTTTTTGGGAAGCCCCGTCCGCGCCCTGGCGCCCGCGGCGGCTTTCCCGCTTGTCTTCGGAGACGGCGGTCCGGACGGTTGGCCCGCCGATTCAGGCCGAGGGGAGTCCATCCCCCCGGGGGAGGCGTCGGCCCCGCCTTGGGGTTTCGGGCGTCCGCGTCCGGTTCTCGCTGGACCGGGGCGGGCGGGGTCAGATCTTCGACGGGGTCTGACGACCAATTATCTTAACGTCAACAGCACCACGCAAAGCGAGGAAACTATGCAAGAACTGACAGAAGGCCAAGTGTTGAAGATCATGGAGAGCTACGGCAATGATCCTCAGCAGCTCATTGCTGTCCTCCTGGACATTCAGGAGGCCTCGGGTAAGAACGTAGTTGAGCAGAAATGGTCGATTCTGGCGTCGAAGGTCCTGGAAGTGCCCCTCTCCAAGATCTACGACTGCTTGACCTTTTACGCCATGTTTAGCACCACGCCCCGCGGCCGGCACGTCATCGAGATCTGCCAGAGCACCCCGTGCCACTTCAACGAGGCCGAGCAGGTCGTCGGCTGGTTCGAGACCGCCCTGGGCGTCAAAGTCGGCTGCACCACCGACGACGGCGTGTTCACTCTTTTCCGCACCAGCTGCGTGGGCGCCTGCGACGTCGGTCCTGTGGCCAAGATCGGCGACGACGTTTTCGGTAGTCTGACGCTGGACAAAGTCAATACCCTGGTCCAGAGCTACCGTGACGGCCAGCCGAAGTTAAGGGAGGCTCTCATATGTCAAAACTGATGCCGCTTGTCTCCGAGGGCGCAGGCAAGATCAACCCCGTCTCCGTCGCCGAGTACGTCGGCCTGGGAGGCTACGAGGCCCTGAAGAAGGCCGCCGGCATGACTCCCGAGCAGGTCATCGGCGAGGTCAAGAAGGCCAAGCTGCTCGGCCGCGGCGGGGCCGCCTATCCGGCCGGCAGCAAGTGGGAGCACCTGCTGCACATCCCCGAGACCCCCAAGTACATCGTCTGCAACGCCGACGAGGGCGAGCCCGGGACCTTCAAGGACAAGCTCATCCTGGGCAAGCTCCCCCTGAAGCTCGTCGAGGGCATCACCATCGCCGGGCTCGTCTTCGGGGCCAAGGCCGGCTACATCTACGTCCGGGGCGAGTACCGCAAGATCCAGAAGCAGCTCATCCAGGCCATCGAGAACGCCAAGCAGGCCAACTACCTGGGCGACAACATTCTCGGCAAGGGCTTCAACTTCGACATCCACGTCATCTCCGGCGCCGGCGCCTACGTCTGCGGCGAGAACTCGGCCCTGCTGAACTCCACCGAGGGCAAGGTCGGGCGCCCCCGCATCAAGCCCCCCCACCTGGCCGAGGTCGGCCTCTTCCTGCAGCCCACCCTGGTCAACAACGTGGAGTCCCTCTCCAGCATCCCGGCGATCGTCCTCAAGGGCGGCGACGAGTTCCTGAAGATCGGGCACCCCGACTCGGGCGGCACAAAGCTCGTCTGCCTGTCCGGCCACTCCGCCAAGACCGGCGTCTACGAGATCCCCCTGGGCAAGGTCACCCTGCGCGACGCCATCTACGACCCGGAGATGGGCGGCGGCGTCCGGGGCGGCGCCAGCCTGAAGTTCTTCCACCTGGGCGGCCAGAGCGGGCCCATCGGCTCCCCGGCCCAGCTGGACACCGTCTACAGCTACACCGACCTGCGCAAGGCCGGCCTGGGCGTCGGCTCCGGGGCCATCGTGGTCCTGGACGACTCCGTCTCCATCCTCGAGTACCTCAAGGGCGTCACCGAGTTCTTCATCCACGAGTCCTGCGGCAAGTGCGTCCCCTGCCGCGAGGGCAACAAGCAGCTCTACTCCATCCTCCAGAAGCTCGCCGTCCCCGGCGCCGCCACCCAGACCGACCTGGCCAACCTGCGCCGCCTGGTGACGACCATGACGGCCGCCTCCTTCTGCGGGCTCGGGCAGACGGCGGCGGTGGCCCTGAACACCGCCTGGAAGCTCTTCAAGGACGAGTTCGAGGCCAACGTCAACAGATCAGCCGCAGCGGCGGCCTAAGAGAGGTACCCCCACATGAGTCATCATAAGCCCGATCCGAGCAAGAGCGTCAACCTGACCATCGACGGCCTGCCCGTCACGGTGCCGGAGGGGACCACCATTCTGGAGGCGGCCCGCAAGGTCGGCATCTACATCCCGGTCCTCTGCGACCACCCCGACCTTCACAAGAGGGCCGTCTGCCGCATCTGCGTCGTCGAGTGCGACGGGGGCGGCAAGCTCAAGGCCGCCTGCGCCAACGACGTCTGGGAGGGCGTCAAGGTCGTCACCAACAGCCCCAAGATCCAGGCCATCCGCAAGACCATCGTCGAGCTGATCCTGGCCGACCATCCCCAGGACTGCCTGACCTGCATCCGCAACCAGAAGTGCGAGCTGCAGGCCCTGGCCATCCAGTTCGGCCTCAAGGAGCTGACCTTCCCGAAGTCCGACGTGGTCTCCGCGCCGAACATCGACACCAACACCCTGGTGCGCGACATGGCCAAGTGCGTCAAGTGCGGCCGCTGCGTCGACGTCTGCCAGGAGGTCCAGGCCGTCAGGGCCATCAACACCGCCCACCGCAGCGTCCACTACGAGGTGACCACCCCCTACGACCAGCAGCTGATCGAGGGGCCCTGCGTCTACTGCGGCCAGTGCGCGGCCGTCTGCCCCGTCGGCGCCATCTATGAGAACGACCAGACCGACAAGGTCTGGAAGGCCATCGACGACCCCGCCCGCCACGTGGTCGTGCAGACCGCCCCGGCCGTCAGGGTCGCCCTGGGCGACGAGTTCGGCCTGCCCAAGGGGGCCGTCACCACCGGCAAGATGGCCACCGCTCTCCGCCGCCTCGGCTTCACCAAGGTTTTCGACACCGACTGGTCCGCCGACGTGACCATCCTGGAGGAGGGCAACGAGCTCCTGCACAGGCTGACCAACGGCGGCAAGCTGCCCATGATCACCAGCTGCTCCCCGGGCTGGATCAATTTCTGCGAGGTCTTCTATCCCGACCTGCTGGACCATCTGTCCACCTGCAAGAGCCCGCAGCAGATGTTCGGCGCCCTGGTCAAGACCTACTATCCCAAGATCTCCGGGGTCGACCCCGCCTCGATCACCTCCGTCTCCATCATGCCCTGCACGGCCAAGAAGTTCGAGGCCCAGCGGCCCGAGATGAACGACTCCGGCTATCAGGACGTCGACGTGGTCCTGACCACCCGCGAGCTCGCCAGGATGATCAAGCTGGCCGGCCTTGACTTCGAGAATCTGCCCGAGTCCGACTTCGACAGGCTGATGGGCGACTCCACCGGCGCGGCGGTCATCTTCGGGACCTCCGGCGGCGTCATGGAGGCGGCTCTGAGGACCGTCTACGAGGTCGTCACCAAGGAGCCCCTGGCCCCGCTGGATCTGGAGGCCGTGCGCGGCCACCAGGGCCTGAAGACCGTCGAGGTCGACCTCAAGGGCACCAAGGTCAAGGTCGTCGTGGCCAACGGGCTGGCCAACGCCCGCCACGTCATGGACGAGATCCGGGCCGGCAAGTGCGACGCCACCTTCATCGAGAGCATGTGCTGCCCCGGCGGCTGCGTCGGCGGCGGCGGCCAGCCCTACGGCAACAGCCAGATCAAGCTCCAGCGCAAGGACGGTCTCTACGAGGCCGACAAGGCGCTGCCCATCCGCAAGTCCCATGAGAATCCCGAGGTCCAGGAGCTCTACAAGAACTACCTGGGCGCCCCTCTGGGCGAGAAGTCGCACCACCTGCTGCACACCCACTACAGCACGGAGGGCAAGAACCACTGGGCCAAGACCGGACACTAGCGCCAACGCGGGAGACCCGCCGCCAGCTTAGAATAGCATTGCCGCTTAAGGCAGACCGGAATCACGCCTGGTATAGCGCCGGGGTCCCTTCTCGAGGGGGCCCCGGCTTTTTAATCGCCATTTTCGGGGGCGGGCGGGGGGCCGGACGAAAAGCGCGTCGCCCGCCGCTTTCCGGGCCCCCCTGTGGTCGGCGAGGCATGGGGCGCGGGCCGGGGAGGCATGGGGAGCGGGTCGGGGAGGCCTGGGGATTGTCAAACCGCGACCTTTTTTTACGCGCCTTCGGCAGGCTTGACACGCCCCCTGGCGCGGTTTAGAATTTTAGCCTAGCCGACACCGACGGAGCGCCTTCTGTTTTTCTTTGTCTTGGTGTTTTCATTCTTTGACGGTTTTTTATTAAGTTTGAAAGCTTTCGACGCTAATTTATAAATTTAGTCGCGGTTCGGTTTCTTTTCGCCGATCTTTATTGGGAGGATTGTCCGATGAAAAAAATCTTGCTGACCCTGGCCGCGCTGGCCCTGGTTTTTCCCCTGGCTCTGTCCGCCGCCGAGGAAAATAAGACGGAGGAGGAGGCCGCCAGCCAGGACGGGACGGTCAGAAGCGGCGTTCGGTCGGTAGTCTCGGGGATTGTCTCCACCGGCAAGGACGCCGTCGTCGGAGTCTCGGAGGGCATCGCCGAGGGCCGCCGCGGGGGCGAGAGCCTGGACGGGGCCCGCCTGGTGGCCGGCAAGGCCGAGTTTGAGAAGCTCTTGAGCGCCAGCGTGCTCAGGTTGGAGGAGACGGGCGAGAACCGGTACAGGCTGACCGCGGCCGTGAAAAACGACAACTCCTTCCCCGTCCGCATCACCGGGCTGGCCGACCCGATCAACGTCATGCTGCTGGACAAGGACGGATTCTCCTCCCCGGCCCTGGTCGGCGACCTGGAGGCGACGGCCCTGCCCAGGTCCTCCACCAGGCTCGTCTTTAATTTCGACAACGTGGAGGGCGACCCCGGGGTCTTCCGCTTCTTCGACGTCGACGTCGACGTCCCCGAGTCGGTCAAAAAGCAGCCCGAGGGCGAGGGCTGAGAAACACGGCCTCCCCCGGCCAGGGCGGACCGGCCGACGGCGGGGCGGACAGATTTTGGGATTGTCAGGTGGATAAATTTTATGTTTTTTGACTTTTGACGGTTTAAAACGTCGGAGTGTCTTCGACGTTTGAGTGTTTTTCCAAAATTTGTTAGTTTGCGGCCCGGCGTCCTCTTCGACCGAAGACGCCGGGTTTTTATTTTGGCGGGGCGGCGGGGGGCGGGAAAGAGGGGAGGCGGCGGGCGCGGCCTCCCCCGGGGGCGGCCCGGCTTGCGCTCCCGACCCCGCTCAACCGCCGAGCCTGACGCCGGCCAGCCGCTCGTAATGGAGCGCCAGGGCGCCGTGGTCCAGCTGTCCCTCGCCCCCGTCATGGAGCGTCCTCATGATCCCCGCGATGACCTTCGACAAGGGGAGGGGGGCCCCCGCGTCTTTTCCGGTCTTTAAAACGTTCCCGAGGTCCTTGATGTGCAGGTCGATCTTGAAGCCAGGCCTGAAGTCGCCCTTGAGCATCATCGGGGCCTTGGCCTCCAGGACCGCCCCGCCGGCCAGCCCGCCCCTGACGGCCCGAAAGACCAGCTCGGGGTCGGCGCCCGCCTTGGCGGCCAGGGCCAGGGCCTCCCCGACGGCGGCGATGCTGGCGGCCACGATGATCTGGTTGGCGAGCTTGGCCGTGTCGCCCGCGCCGATCTCCCCGATCCTGACGGCCGACGAGGCCATCTTTTTGACAACCGGCGGGGCCTCCTCGAAATCGGCCTGGCTCCCGCCCGCCATGGCCGAGAGGGTGCCTTCGACCGCCTTGGGCTCGCCGCCGCTGACCGGGGAGTCGACCATGCGGATCCCCTTTTCCGCCAGGCGGTCGTGAATGTCTTTCGCGGCCGGGGGGGCGACGGAGCTCATGTCGACCGGCAGCGTCCCCGGCCGGGCGTTTTCGGCTATGCCCCCCCGGCCCCAGGGCCACCTCGGCCGCGTCCGGGGAGTCGGGCGGCATGGTGACGATCAGGCGGCGCTCCCCGGCCGCCTCGGCCGCGGAGGCCGCCTTTCTGCCCCCGGCCTTGACCAGCCCGGCCAGGGCTTGCGGGGAGCGGTTGAAGCCGGGCGCCTCGACGCCCGCCTTGAGAAGATCGAGGCTCATGGGCCCGCCCATGACGCCCGGCCCGATAAATCCGACCGGCATGTCCGGCCTCTCTTTTTTGATGGCGATGTCGTCCCGGGGCGTCCCGGTCCCGGGGACGGTTTGGGAGCCGGGTTTTGTCCTCCCCGGCCGCCGGTCCCATGTTCCGTCTTTTGTCGGTTTTGGTCAACAGGCGGCGGACGGGCCGGACCTCCCCGGGCGGGGCGGGGGAAACAGGCCGGGGGAGGGACGGACCGGGGGAGGGGGGCCGCGGCCGGGCTCGGGAACGTTATAAATGTTTGTTCATCAATACAGTTTATTAAAACAAAATATTTATTAAATAGATTTATATTATAAGATTTAATCGTTTAATACCAAGATAAATTCTACTTTTAAATAATATAATAGCAATTTTTGAATATGATTAATTGAATAAAGCGCAAAATTGTCATCGTTATTTTGTTGCGCTGTCGGATGATTAATTAATTTTAGGCGTAGATTGTCCAAATAAAGAATTTTTCCAGAAAAAAACAACATCGGTTTGACGTCTGGACGCCCTCGGCTTCCCTCCAGTCGGCCGGGAAAGCGGCCCCGGGGGCGGGCGGGGGAGGGTCCGGAGTGGCGCGGGGGGCTCCCGGGGGGCGTCGCGGCGGTCTCGGGAACGGCCGGGGACGCTTCCGGGACTCTAAAACGGGGTCCGACCAGGGTTTTAATTTTCGACAAACTGTGTAATACTTAACCCGATAATAGGCAGAGGACCAATTATTATTGGTCTGGGGCTGGCTGGGCGGACCAGCCGACAAAGCCGGGAGAACTCGTGCTCACGTCTGACTGACGGATGCTTTTGACGGCCGGCGGCAAGCCCGCGTCATATTTTATTTGTCGGCCGGATTTACTAGCCAAATGGCTTCAGTGGTTGATTATGGCTAAATTGAGACCAGTTATTAAGACCATCGAGGAAAAGTGCGTCAATTGCCAGCGCTGCGTGGCCTCCTGCCCTGTCAAATATGCCAACGACGCCACCAGCGGCAAGGTGGTAAAAGTGGTCGACGACCTGTGCATCGGGTGCGGCCAGTGCATCAACGCCTGCCAGCACGGGGCCCGGGTGGGCATCGACGACTTCGACGCGTTCATGGCCGACGTCGCCGCCAGGGCGCCCATTGTCGCCATCGTGGCCCCGGCCGTGGCCTCGACCTTCCCCGACAGGTATCTGAGGTTCAACGGCTGGCTGAAGTCTTTGGGCGTCAAGGCCGTCTTCGACGTCAGCTTCGGGGCCGAGCTGACCGTCAAGAGCTATCTGGAGCACATCAAGTCCAAGGCGCCGGTGACCGTCCTCGCCCAGCCCTGCCCGGCGGTGGTCAGCTACTGCGAGATCTACAAGCCGGAGCTTTTGCGCTATCTGGCCCCGGCCGACAGCCCCATGCTCCACACCATAAAAATGATCAAAAAGTACTTCCCTGAGTACTCCAAATACCGCGTCGCCGTCATGTCGCCGTGCTACGCCAAACGCCGCGAGTTCGACGAGACCGGCTGCGGCGACTACAACGTCACCTTCAACAGCCTCTACGACCACGTGGTCGACAACCACGTGGACCTCATGAGCTTCCCCGAGGAGCGCTACATGGGGCCCGTCGCCGAGAGGGCGGTCAACTTCTCCAGCCCCGGCGGCCTGATGATGACGGTGGAGCGCTACGAGCCCTCGGTGCACAGCTTCACCCGCAAGATCGAGGGCCCCGACAACATCTACCCCTACCTGGAGACCTTGTCCAAGTCCATCAGGGGCGGGGTGGCGCCCCTGCTGATCGACGCCTTGAACTGCGAGGCGGGCTGCAACGGCGGCACCGGGGTGCCCAGCCTCCAGCACGGCCGGACCATGGACGACCTGGAGTACGACGTGCGCAAGCGCGCCAAGACCATGCAGGAGTATTACGCAAAGAAGGACGGCAAGAAGTTCAGCAAGGGCCTGTCCAGGGTCAAGAACATCTTCCGCTCCAAGAAGCAGACCAGCTCCGCCAACGCCGTGGTGGCCGACTACTGGGCCCCCGGCGTCTACGGCCGCACCTACGTGGACCACAGCTCCAACTTCCAGGTCAAGAGCATGTCGGCCAGGGACCGCGACGAGATCGCCAAGAGGCTCGGCAAGGAGGCGCAGGACGACTTCTTCAACTGCTCCGGCTGCGGCTACAACTCCTGCGAGAAGATGATCCTGGGCATCTACCTGGGCGTCAACACCCACCACAACTGCCAGCACTACGGCATCAAGCGGATGAATGAGGGCCACGAAAACATCATGGCCATCCTGGGCATCTCCGAGACAGCCCACGCGGCCGTCAAGTCCGTCGAGAGCTCCATCGAGAGCATGTACAAGTCCATGGAGGAGATCAACAGCCTGTCCACCAGGATCGGCTCCGTCCTCAAGTCCATCGAGGACATCTCCTTCCAGACCAACATTCTGGCCCTGAACGCCGCCGTCGAGGCCGCGAGGGCCGGGGAGGCCGGGGCGGGCTTCGCCGTGGTGGCCGACGAGGTGCGCAACCTGGCCACCAAGAGCGCCTCCGCCGTCCTCGACACCCGCAAGATGATCGAGAACACCCTGGCCAACGTCAGCAACGGCTTCCGCAGCTCCCAGGAGGTCAAGGTCCGCTTCGACCAGATCCTGGACAACTCCAACCAGATCATCGAGCTGTCCAACTCCATCAAGAGCGAGCTGGAATAGCGATTTTTGAGGCGCCGGGGGACTCCCCGCCCCTCCTCTTGCCAAAAGTTGAATTGACATACGACGGGGCCGGCCAATGAAAAAAAAGCCGGCCCCGTCGTTTGGAAATGCTATGAAAAAAGGTTGCCACTGTGGCTCCCTTTGCTACGCCAAAAGTATGCCGTCCATTAAAAAAATGCTACGCAAAAGGGTCCCACCATAATTTATTAAATTTTAAATCTAATCGAAATAAATTTAAAGTAAAATTTGATTTTAAAACTTTGTTAATAGTTAAATTAATTTTATAATTTAATTTTGATTAAAAAACTTATATTGTTGCAAAGTTATATAAATTATTAAAGTATTGAACAGCCGCGTGGCGTTCGGCTAAAACTGAATAAACCCCCCTCCGCAGGCCTGGTCAAAAGCTCCTCATATTTAATCAGGACGCGCGCGGTTTTGGCGACACGGCGCCTAACTTTAGAGGCATGAGGCATCTTAGGAACCGACGACAAATCACTCACAGCCAACGTTTAACGATAACACATAGATATTTTGCTTAAAAAAGATAAAACCGCGCAAGCGGTTTTTTTTTGGCGGGCTTCCGCGAACTGGCGGGGATATTCAAGGCCAGGGATGGGGTGAGTTTCAGCAACAAGAGTGATCGGTGTGGGGATTTTGGCATGACTCATGTATAATGAGGTTTCCGAGACAGCACTAAACAAAGGATCAAACCAAGTCCCACACACCATGACCA